>JBNJFD010000001.1:0-7495 GCA_051746525.1 Bacillota bacterium
ATATTCATAGACACTATCTAAATCAAATTCCTGCTGCTGCCAATCCAAATTATCATTGATTTTTAATTCTTTCTCATTTTCTAAATTTAAAGTGTTTTTTAAAGCTAATTTAGAAGTTTTGAAATTATTTTCAGCTACTAACTGTTCTTGTTGAGCTTGATTATAGCTAACTTTAGCTCTTAATAAATCTGTTTTAGTGTGCACTCCTGCTTCTTTATTAGCTTCAGCTATATCTACATAACGCTGATTTTGTTTCACCTGCTGTTCTTTAACTTTCAACATTTTTTTCGCCTGTAGTACACCATGATATTCTTCTAATACTTGATAAGTAATCTCTTCTTTTTTCTGTTCTAAATTTAGCTCAGCCATTCGTAATCGATTTTTCAACAACTGTAAGTTAGTTCTCAATTCTCCACCTAAATATAAAGGTAATTTCATATCTAAACCTACAGTATAATTATCCTTAGCAGTACTCATCTGCGGTGGTTCTTCAAACCTAGTATACGAACTGTTCAAATCTAAACTGGGATAAAAAGCACCTTCAGCCTCTCCTAATTGCGCTTTAGTTTTTGCAATCTCTCTCTTTAATTTCTGAATTTCAGAATTCTGTTTTAAGGCTAATTCAACTGCCTTTTCTTTATCAATCTTTTGCTCAGCAAAAACACTAGTAGAAAAACTAATCAATAATACTAAAGATAAAATTAAAACTGAATTTTTTTTCATTAAATATGTGCCCCCTTACTATTTTTAACTAGTTCCGTTCAATTCCTTTATATAAAATATCTAAAATAATATTAACTTTCTCCTCTACATCTTTTATTTTATATGAATGCGGATTATAGCTTCCATATAGAGCTCCAATAATAAATCTTGCTCCTTCTTTAGCGTCAATTCCATTTCTAAATACCCCTTTATTTTGTCCTTCCTCTATTACCTTAGCCAAATTTTCAATAGCCTCTTCCCCTGTTTTTTTCATCTCCTTATGGAAATATTCATTTGTACTAACTGAACTATCTTGCATCATTTTAGCCACTTGTTTACTATTCTTAAAAAAATTAAGATGTAAACTAATGATTTTTTCTAATTTTTCTTTAGGAGATTTATCATTTTTGGATGCTTGTTCAGCTAACTTTTTATTTAATGATTTAACTCCTGAAACTACAACTCCCCAAAATAGTTGTTCTTTACTCTCAAAATGCCAATATACTGTTCCTTTAGCCACTCCAGCTTTATCAGCAATTTCAGATACAGCCGTTTTATGATAACCTTGTTCAGAAAACAACTTAATTGCTGCTTCAATCACTTTGTTCTTTTTACTATCATTTTTTTGAGTTTTTCCCTTATTCATTAAAAAACCTCCTTGTATGAATCTATAATACGAATGTATAGTCTGACTAGTCAGTTAGTAATAAAATTTTATCACACCCTTTAATCAAAATCAACTATTTGACTCTATATAATATTTTAACATATGCTTTTCTTGCTTCTTATCTAAGTTCAAACTGTCATTAGCTTTGTTGGATGATTCCAACATCTAATTCACCTCTTTGTCTAAATTATTAATTTCTATTGTACTCAACTTAATGCCGGCAATTACTTTCTTCGTTTAACTGCTCCTGTTCAGTTAATTCTATCAACTTTTCTGCTAACTCAGTCACTTCACCAATCTGCACTACATAATGAACCCAATAACCTTTCTTCTCTCCTACCACTAAACCTGCTTCTCTAAGCTTCTTTAAATGCTGTGATACTGCAGACTCTGACATCTCTAACTCTCTAGCTAAAGCTTTAACACAGTAGTTCTTTTTAAGCAACAGTTTCAACATTTTTAATCTATTCTTATCTGCTAATGCTTTTAATTCAAGTACTAATTCTTCCATTAGATTCACTCCTTATTTTTTTCCTCAGGGGACTGCATTTCAAAGCCCTGCCCTTTAAGATATTTTTCTAATAAAATACTGCTCACAATAATCAATGGAATAGTAGTTAACAAGCGAATAATAGTAAACTTAATACCTACGAAAGAAGCTTCAAATAAAGTCATTGGAATTCTAGCTACTGCTGCTGCCCCTACATAAGTAAAGATAACACGTAAACTAGCTCCTTTTTTATAAATAGCATAAGCTACAGGAAAAGCAACATATAGACCTCCTACTGTTGTGCCTGCCAGCAAAATTGCCCAGCCGTAAGCCAATAAATTTGATTCATCTCCTAAATGCCCTTCTATTACTTCTCTATCAACCCAAGTTTCAAATAAGCCAATTAAGATAAATACAGCAGGTAAAAATTTAAGCATAGTCATAAGAAAATCTGAAAATTTAAAAAATATATCCTGCCCTGGGGTATAATTAAATATAAAACTTACTCCTATAACTATAAAAAATAAAATCGCCAAACTATATCTTTTTAGCTGTTCCCAATTCATAATAAGCTCACCTCACCATAAAAAATACCGACTAATAATGAAACAATTAAAGCAAGTACTAAACTAATAACATTTCTAATAATAGTTACTTTAACTCCAAAGTATTCTTTTTCTACGGGATAAGTTAGAAATCCAACCAACATTAAAGTTGTAGTAAATACTGCAATCACTGTATAACTAACTCCTTTATCTAACAAAATCCCCGCTAGAGGAAAAGCAATAAAACCAGGCATCAAAGTGATTGACCCAAAAAATCCAGCTAAGGCAAGCCCTGTAGCTCCACTCCCTGCCCCTAAATACTCTACTATCATCTCTTGCGAAATAAAATGCAATGATAGTGCTACTAAAATCATCATATTTAAAAATGCCGGAGCATGTTTAGTCATCTTTTGAATCCCTTTTTTAACTCCTTTGACTGTTTTTTTCTTATCTTTAAAATATAATATTGTAGCGAGCAAAATAGTCCCTAGATAAATCATAAACTCCCTCCTTTATAATTTAATTTAGTAATTACTAAATTAAATTATAACATTTTAAATCGAATTGTCAATCAATAAGCTTAATGGAAATATATTTTTTTACCTTAAAAAAAAGAAGTGGACAACCGAAAAAACATCTACCATTAGATAAAATTAAAATGATTTATAATCAAATAACTAATTAAAGAAGTTAACCCACATAAGGTAGTTCCCCAGATAATATCTACTACTGTAATAAGCACAGGCCAATCTTTTAAAGTAGCTAGATTAGTCATATCATAAGTGGCATATGTTATAAATCCAAAAAACATTCCTGCAAATAATGCATACTTCCAACTCTCTAAATCTACAGCTCGATTAATAACAAAGAATAACATCCCTCCAATAAAAAATAAATAAAATAGCACAGCTGCAGAAAAATTAAAATTATCCTTTAAGATAAATCCTAACTGACTGCGGTAAAACTGCTTCGCAATCCCCTCTAACCAGATTAAATCAATACTAAAAAACACAAGTAAAGCTACTGCATAAGCTTTAATATAACCTATCATTTTTAATCACCTCTTGAAATTTAATCACTTAGTCTTTCTTGGGAAACCAAGGAATAAATTTATTTGTTTTCTCTTTATACTGCTGATACTCTTCATTATCTTCATAACTTTTTTCAATCATCGGCACTCCCGAAACATATAACAACAAAAAAGTAATCAAGATTGGACTAATAATAGTTAGCCATCCCCACTTCAAGGGAACAGCAAGTAACCAAATCCCCCACCACATTGCAGCCTCTCCAAAATAATTGGGATGTCGAGTATATTTCCATAAACCTTCCTGCATAATCTGAGACTGACGATTATCACGAGCTAAAAAATTACGCAGTTGTCTATCACCTACAACTTCAAAATAATAACCAACAGCCCAAATGATAATCCCAACAATTCCCATCCACCCTATTTTAACTGCAGCAGAAAAATTTATTAATGAGACTGGAGAACTTATAATTAACAGTATTGCTGCCTGCAGCATAAAGACTCGAAAAAAACCAGTTAAAGGAATATTATTCCATCTTTTTTTCATATTTTTATATCTGTAATCTTCCTCTTTTCCCCAATTACGCTGAAATAAATGATAACTTAATCTCAGCCCCCATAATAAAACAAGCACTGTCACTAATAAACTCCGCAGGTTAACTTCTTCAGCTCGCAGCAAAGAATAAACTGCAACCACAACAAAACCTGAACCCCAACCAACATCAACTAATCCATAGTTGTTTCGTAATTGAGCTAGAACAAAAAACAGCGTAAAATAAAAAACAACCACTAAAATCAAATTAAATACAGCTGCATTCATCTTAACCCCCCCAGTTTATGATTCTCTAATTAATGAAATAGCTATACTACCTGGACCTGCATTGAGACCAACCACAGGAGAAATAGGCATTATATATTCAGCCTCTTGACCCAAAATTGATGCGATTTCTTGGGCATATTTTTCTGCTTGATCTTTAGCTTGAGCATGCACAATGGCATAACGCTTAATTCCTTCTCTTTCATAAATTCCTCTAACTAATTGCTTAATCTTATTTTTAAGTCCTTGCTTAGTAAATGCTTGATCAAATGAAACTCCAGCTCCACTATCATCAAGAGTAATAATCGGTTTCAAATTTAAAAATCCTGCCAACCAACCTTTAGGTCGACTGATGCGACCTCCTTTAACCATATATTTAACTGTATCAACACTTACATATATTTCTGTTCTCCCCACTAATGCTCCGATATAATCTACTATTTCTTCTATCTTCCAACCTTTAGCTATTTTTTCAGCAGTTTCTAATACAACTAATCCTTCAGCACCAGAGTTTAGTTTAGAATCTATAACTTCAATTTTATTATTTTCAGTTCTATACTTTTCGGCAGCTTGATTAACAATATTCCAGGTCCCACTCAATTTACTTGCTACAGTTACTGCAATAATTGCATCATAATGACTAGTTAAAAACGAAAACAAATTCTCTACCTGCTTATAAGTAGGCTGTGAACTAGCAGCTTGACCATCAATCTCTTTCAATAAAGAATAAAACTTTTCGGGGGTCATAGTTAATTTGTCAAGATAATTATCGCCAGCCAAACTGAGATTTAAAGGAATAACTTGAATCTGATGATTTTCAATTAACGCCTGAGGTAAGTCAGCAATAGAATCAGTAACTAAAGCTATTTCATATTTCCTATTCTGGGTCACTGCCGTCTGGGTTTTCATATCATCAACTTTTTGCCGCACAATTGTTCCTAATTGACTTAAATTATAAACTACTTCCTCTGGTTGATTAGTATGGATATGAACTCTCAAATTATCCTTAGTTTCTGCAACTACGATTGAATCACCATAATTACCAAGTTGTTCTTTAATCGCTTCAACTTCTCCTGTCATATCACTTAAGAATATTTCCGTACAGTATCTAAAATCACCAGCACTATGGTTTGTTGCAGGAGAGGAGACTTCTGCAATTTCTTCTCCTGCAAATGATTTTAAATTAGAAATTCCTTTTCCTTCTAAAAAATCAACTATTCCTTCAAGGAATTTTACAAAACCTTTGGCCCCCGCATCTACAACACCCGACTCTCTAAGAGCTTCCAATTGATTAGTAGTCCTAGTTAAAGATTCTTTGGCTGCAGCAATTGAAGAAGTAAATAACTCTTTAAAATCATTAGTATTATTTTTAAGATTAGACAATTCTTCTGCCCAATCGTTAATTACCGTAATCATTGTACCTTCAACTGGTTCAGCTACAGCTTGATAGACATGAGGTACTGCTTTTTCAACAGCATTAGCAAAACTAAATACAGATAATTTAGAATCATCATCTAATTCTTGTGCTAATCCAGCCAAGAATTGCGCAAAAATTATACCTGAATTGCCACGCGCCCCTTCTAAAGCAGCATCTGCAATAGAAGACATAGTTGCTTTACTTGAAGACTGTGGCTTAACGTTTTGGATAATTAAATTCATCATTGAAGCTAAATTAGTTCCAGTATCACCATCAGGAACTGGAAATACATTAATTTTATTTAATAGCTTGCGGCTATTGATTACATTTTGAGCTCCTGATAAAACTCCATAATAAGTTTTTTCGCCATTCAAATGCTTGATTTTCAATTCCAATCACCCCATATCAAAAACTAATTAATAATAATTATTATCCAATTTAATTATGGTTTTCTATAGATAATGCATAGAAAGTTTACAATCTGAATAATTAATGTTAAAATTTAAAAAATACTTGTCAGGAGGTTTTAATTTAATGTCTATCCAAGAAAAAGCAAAAGAATTAGCAGAATCTATCAAAAATTCAGTTGAATATAAGAATTTAAAAGAAGCAAAAGCAAAATTAGATGAGGATGAAGAAGCAGCTGAACTACTAAAAAAGCTACAAAGTAAACAGCAAAAAGTTCAGATGTTGCGGCAAAATGGTCAAGAATTAAATGAATCTATAAAAAATGATTTGAAATCTTTACATTCTGAAATGGAAGACAACAAAATTGTCAGCACTTTTATAAAATACCAAGAAGATTTCAACAAAATCATGGAAGAAGTAAATAAGGAATTAAGCACAGCTATCCAAGGAGAATAACAAAATAATTTCTAATAAAGTAGGACCCGCCTTAAAGTTGGGTCCTATAATTAAAATTATTTTTAAGTTTTGACTATATCTTTTCCAAAAGGCATTAAAGACAATTTAGCAAGTTTTAAACTCTGCTTAGCAAAAGGAATCCCGATTATTGTGATCCCAAATATTAGAGCAGATATTAAATTAGCTAGAGCTAATTCCCAGCCAAACAAAATAATCCAAATAATATTAGCTATTAAACCAAGAGAAGAGTTGCTTTTAGCTACTACTTTTTTACCAAAAGGAGCCATTTGCATCCCAGCAATTTTAAAACACTGTTTCCCAATTGGAATCCCAATTATTGTGATTGAACACAGCACTCCAAAGAATAGCCAAAGAACACCTTCAATTAAACCACCAAAAATAAACCAGATTATATTCCCCAATAAACTCATTTAAACCACCTTCTTTTAATTTGTTTATTAAATCAAGCGACTTATCAGTTCTCTTTATTCTTAGTTTTATTAATATACGTTTTTTATCGGATTTTGAAAAATTTATTCTAAGACGTCCTAGTTACTCCAGTTTTAACAAAAGCAAAATTTTTAAAAACACTTTTCCCTAGAGAAACAGAATAAGCATCATTATGAAATCACTTCTACTTCCCCATCCATTACTTTTATTTTATTTATAATCTTTTCAAAATCTCTTTCTAATTCTGGCACTTCAAAATCAACATCTGTTAGATCTAAAAAAACTTTTAAGTCTTCAATAACTAAAAAGTTTTCAATTGCTTCATTTATCAACTCTAATATTCTTTCATTTATATCTTTATTAACTTTCAGTTTTAATATACCATCTTCATTGATAACCTTAAATGGCTTTGAAGAGTTCATTTCATCCAATCCTAATGCTAGATCATCTAATTGTTTTTCTAAATTGTCACTATCTTCTCTTTCTAAATTTTCTAACTCTCTTTTTAATCTT
>JBNJFD010000001.1:7595-46826 GCA_051746525.1 Bacillota bacterium
GAGTTCATTTCATCCAATCCTAATGCTAGATCATCTAATTGTTTTTCTAAATTGTCACTATCTTCTCTTTCTAAATTTTCTAACTCTCTTTTTAATCTTCTTTTTACTTCTTCTTTTAACCACTTTCTTTCTTGCTTAAAGTCACTATCAATTTTAATCTGCTCTACAATTTCTCTAGTCAAATTTTCTCCCTCTAAAACCTTATTTAAAGCTTCAACTAAATCCTCACTTTCAATAGGCTTTTCTATATAATAATCAGCACCCAATTTAAGCGCCTCTAAGATTTCATTTTTTTTCCCTAAACAAGTTACCATTATCACTTTAGTTTCAGGATAATTACTTTTTATTTTTTTCAATACTTGTAAACCATTTGTTTGCGGCATTACTATATCAAGACTAATTACATCTGGTTGAAATTCTTGATATTTATTTATAATATCAATCCCATTTTTCAATTCTCCAACTACCTTATGACCTAAACTTTCTACTATACTTTTTATATTTTTTCTCATAAGCATATTATCATCTATTATTAAAAAACTCGCCATTTTACCGCCTCCACTGCTCAATAATCATTACCCCATATTCACGTGCAACTTTAATAGCATAATTGATAGTTAATTAACAACTATATATTTATTCTTCTCTTAAATTAATCAGTTTCCTTTATTTTTTACAAATCAAACTCAAAAATATATTATTTATATTATAATAAGACAATCTAAAAAATCCAGTTATAGATTTTTAAGTTCTCCAACAAATAAAGCCACCTCAAGGTGGCTGAAATTAAGAGCTTTAATTTATGTTTTATTTTTTCTCGTAAATGTACTTGTTTGTCAAAGGTAGCTGGTTATTAACTCCTTTAGAAAATAAGAACTGATGTATAGTTAAGCTCCCTACTCTAAATTCAGCAGCACAACCTCTTAAAAACAAATTCCACATTCTAACAAATTCTTTATCAAACATTTGCTCTATTTCATCTATTTCCTGACAAAAGTTTTGGTGCCACTGTTCTAAAGTCAAAGCATAGTGGCGCCGCAAATTTTCTGCATGTAATAAATCAAAATTATATTCTGGAAGTAGTGAAACTATCTGACGAACTGCCGGAATATAGCCACCAGGAAAAATATATTCCCCTATCCAACTATTAGTGGGGCCCTCTTTTAAAGTAGTAATGGTATGCAGTAGTGATAAGCCTCCAGATTTAAGTAGATCATGTACTTTTTTCATATACACTGGATAGTTCTTCTTTCCTATATGTTCAAACATTCCGACACTAACAATTTTATCGAATTGATACTTATGAGGAGACATATCTTTATAATCCATTAATTTAACCTCTACTTGCTCTTCTAACTCAAAATCCTTAATTATTTGTTTAGTTTTTTGATACTGTTCTTCACTTAAAGTTAATCCTACAGCATTCACATCATACTTTTGAACAGCTCTAATAATTAAACAACCCCACCCGCTGCCAATATCTAATAGTTTTTCTCCAGATTGAAGCTGTAATTTGTTTAACACATGATCTATTTTCTGCAGTTGTGCTTGGTATAAAGAATCCTGCGGCGAATTAAAATATGCACAAGAATAAGTCATAGTTTTATCAAGCCACAGCGAAAAGAACTCATTCCCAATATCATAGTGATGCTGAATTTTTTCTTTGTCTTGACTACCAATTATTTTATCTTGTACCCCCCTTGAAAAATCAGATAATCGACTTATGAAATTATTTATCCACAGCTTATTTAAAGCTTGGTTCCTCAGACGAAGCAATTCTTCCAAATTTCCTTTAATTTCAATTTTCTGCTTCATATAAGCCTCTCCAAAGGCTAAAACCGGATCAGCAATTAATTTTCCTAACAGCAAAGGTTCATTAAATATAATTTCTATTTTATAAGGCGCTGAACCAGAAGTGATTTCTTCCTCATCCCAAAATATGACTTTATAATTTCCACCTTTTAACTTATTCAACAGAGATTTAAGGATTCTTTTCTGCATATCCTCCCCTCCCTCACTAATAGACCTCAAGAATTAAAAATATGCCCCCTAATTCTAATAAATAATAGTTTTTAGGGGACATATTTTATGAGCTCATATTCTTATTTAAATTTAACCTCTTCAATAGTATAGTTTATTTTTCTTTTTTCTAAAGTAAGCACCTCATATGAAGATAAAAGAGAAAAATCATCAAAATTAGCAATACTCACAACACCCGATTCAAGTCCATAAGCACTAGGTTTATTTATCTCTATTTTATTAACTTCCACTTCTTTACCTCCCAACACCCTAGTACTGGTTTCCATATTTGATGACTCATAATCTTGATATTCTGACAACTTACTTTGTTTGAAATATAAAAAAGGATGAAATGCACTTTTAAGCAAGTTATCTACCATATTTCCTGCCGTAGCTACTGGTACTTGCTGGTCATTTATTATTATTTTTTTAAATTCGTTAGAATCTCTTTTAACCCATAACTTTATCAAAGGAATCCCTGTTTCTTTTTCTCCAAGCACTGTAACTTTATCAGTCTCTACTCCCTTAATTTTTTCTTTCCCATGATGGTCAATAGTTATCTGATTTTCGGCAATTAATTCTCCATCTCTTTTTTCTACAATACTAAATTTGAATTTAGTAAAAACATCTAAAAAATCACTAATTTTAGTAGGTGCTTTTACTTGGTCAAAGCTTAAATCATTATCTTTATCCTGAGCTTTAAGAGGCGTTGTAAACAAAACAGCAATTAATAGAAAACACAATATAGTGCCTACAGTAAATCTTTTTTTAATATTCATGATATCATCCCCTTTTTTTAATTTAATTTCACTTATTCTTAAACCGCACTAATTATTCATCTTTTAACAAAGCTCATATTATAATATTACTATAACAAGATAATTTTTCCTTTAAAATATTAAAAAAAATAAGACCCCAAACTAGTGCTGGAGTCTTAGAGAGATAATGAATAATTTATATAATTAATTTTAATTTGCTAGCTTTGATAATTGAGTTGACAGCTCATTAAGATCTTCTATATTAGCAGATTGCTCTTCTATTTGTTCTAATGTATCTTTAGCCATCTGAGTAGTTTGGTTGGTTGAACTTTGAATTTGTGGAACTATTTCTTTAATTTTATCTACTTTCTGTTTAGAATCCTGAGATAATTTTCTTATTTTTTGAGCTACTACATCAAAACCGTGAGCAACTTTACCAGCTCTAGGACTTTCCATAGCTGTGTTTAAACTAAATTTAGTTTTATTAGCAATTCTTTCTATAATATTGACGAATTGTTCAATCTCAGCAGATAAAGAATCTACATTATTTATTTTTTCATTTAATAATGTTTGTTTTTCATTTACTTCTCTAGTAGTTAAAGACATCTCATCTAAGGTAGCTGATATTTCAGATAAATTGCTGCTTAAATCAGAGGCCATTATTTTTAATTCAGATTGTTGATACCACATTTCACTTATAGTATTTACTACTAGACCAAGCATATTAGCTGCTGACTCAATTCTATTTCTTTCTAAAGCATATACATCATTAATCAGCTTAACCAGCTTATCTGGATTAAGAGCTAATTCTTGAGCTAATTCTCTAATTTCTTTTTCATGTAGCTCTTTAGCTAATATCTGCCCCCCTAAAACACTAGCAATTTGTTTATCTCCAATTACAATTGGAACAGCAAAATCACATAACCCAGCATGACATTCATAAACAACAGGCTCACCTAATTCTTCTGCTTTCTCTCCTCCTTTTCTATCACATTCCTTACAGCGTTTTAATCCTAATTCACTAGATCTAATATACTCACAAAATCTAGTAAACCCACTGGGAGATGTAATTGCTTCTCCTTCTAAATCTACAGTAACACTTGCAATCCCCAAAGATGCAGCAAATTCATCTTGGAAATTTTGGATAAAATTTAACAACTTATCTGTTTCAATCTGAAAATCATTATTCTTTTCCATTGATATTCCCCCTAACACAAAATGTGTTTTCTAATAACAAACTTATCATTGATATAAAATTAACAAATAATAGCACAAAAAAGTACCTATTTAACATAAACCAGCATAATTAAAGACAAAACTTAGTAATGTTAAATAGATTTTACTATTTAATACTACAGTAAAGTAAAACAACACTTGTTATATATTTATCAATTTTGATTAAAATATATCACACTTTTTATTCTTTTTCAAGTAAAAAATTAATTAAATTACTAAACCTCCCAATAGCTTAATTAACTCATATTGATTAAGAATTAATTGATGTTCTTTCTTTTTTAAATTAAGCTCTGCTTCTTGTAAATCTAATTTTTCCAGTTGATACTCAAAATCATTACTCTCCTCTGCCTCTTTCTTTTCCTCTACTTGCTCTAGATCCAATCTAGCTTCCTGTAGTCGCAATTCTTTCTCTTCTACTTGTAACTGAGCAACTTTAATTTTACCTACCAAATTTCTTATCTCCCCTTCAAGCTCTTGATAATACTGCATTTCTTTTTCTTCTAACGCTGCCAATTCTGATTCTAATTCTTCTTGGTTTAATTTGTTCTGTTGTTGATTAAATAATTTATGAGTTATATTTAAAGCAATTTGCCATTTATCAGCACTAATATTATAATCAGCATTTAAATCAATTTGTGGTTTCGCAGACTTAGCTTGTTCTAATTGCTCATTTTTTACTTGCTGCTGCTTTAGTTTATTAATTAACAAATCTTGATTGTTCTCTACTGCTAATTTTAGTAACTCTTCACTATTATCTAAAGATAAAAAGTTCTGCTCTAACTCAGTTAGCCACTTTAAATCTATTTTTTTAGTAGTTGAAATAACTAATTGATCACTACTCTCTAATCCCAAATTTAATTTAAAATCTCTTAATTTTTCCTGATATTTATTTTTGGCTTTTGTCCATAGCTGTTGGGCTTTATTTGTTTTAATTTTGTTTTTTAAATTCTTTTTTTTCGCTTCTTTTTCCTGCTCTACTTCCTGTCTTGGTCTTAATAATTCATATTCTCTTTTAGTTATTTTTCTTTTCAATTTTAATTCAATTAATTCTAAATAATCCTCTAAACAATAAATTACTAATTTATTTTGTAATTGCTGTAATTTAGCTTCTTCTCTTGTTAGTCTTAAAAGCAAACTTCTATATTTGTCTTCAGCATCTGACTCAATAGTAGGATAAAGCGGTTGTTCTAATTCAATTTCAAAATCAATACTATCTTTATTCAAACCCTGATTTAATAAATTTTTTTCTTTTAATGAAATTTCAGTTCCCATCTCAAGTCCAAAATCAAGTTCCTTTTCTCCTTGCAGAGAAAGCAATTTCTTTTTCGATGTTGTTCTAGTATTTGGGCTTACCACCCTCCCTTCTCCTTTAATTTCCCACTGCCAATCTTGATCTTTTTCCATTTTTTCTAGTTTTCTTTTTAAATAATCTATTTTTCTTTGCTGCTTTTTAATTCGAGAATTGTCTGTTAGAACTTGCTGTACAGCCTCAAAAAAAGTTATTTTCATTGCTCTCACCTTTCTAATTTAGTAATCATTTTTTTATATTCACTAACCACTTCTTTCATTAAACAATAACAAACTCTTGACCCATCTATTCTAACTTTTATCACCCTTTATCTTTATCTTAGCAAGTTAATAGTTAATCGTCAATCAACTATTATAAGTTTTTATTTGACAAACTCAGATTTAAAGGATACTATATAAATAAGAGTTTATATAAATGATGATTTATATAAGAGGTGGTTTTAATTTCATCAACTAAAATAAATAACTTATCCGCAATTTTCAAATTACTTAGTGAGCCTAGTCGGCTTAAAATTTTATTTTCATTAAAGGACGAGTCGCGTTCTGTATCAGAAATTACAAAAATCACAAATCTTTCTCAACCTCTAGTTTCATTTCATCTTAATGCTTTGAGAGAAGCTGGACTAGTAGAAAAATACCGTAAGTCAACTTTTGTATTTAATCAACTCTGTAATCCAGAATTAATTGAATTAATCAATCAATTTAATCAGTATGACATAACAAGTAAAAACAAGACAAAATCATCTTTCCCTTGCCCACCATGGCAAGACAAATAAACAATTAACTTATAAAGGAGGAATTATCAATGACTCAAGGTTGTTGTGGCGGAGGTCAATCAGATAATGAAGAATCAGGAAGCATGATGCCTGATATGGCTAAAAAAATGATGAACAAAATGCAGGGTGGTGATTTTAACCCTCAAGAAATGTGTCAAAATATGATGCAGTCAATAAAATCTACTGCTAAATTAGCAGGAAATGCTAATCCAGAAGTACAAATGCTCTTTGAAGAGTGGGTTGCAGAAGTAGAACAAGAAGTTCTAGAACTACTTAAAAATCAAGATGAACTAAATATAGCTCAAATAGCAGAAAAATTAAAAATCAATCAAGATAGTGTTAGATATTTTATAAGCAAATTAATTAGAGATGAAAAAGTTAAAATCACTGCTTTAAAAGTACTTTAATAACGGAGGTGGATAATAATGCCATTCTGGTATGGAGGGATGTGGATATTTCCTATGTTGATGCCTATAATTGCTGGAGGAGTAGTCTATTTTTTATATAAAAAAGGTGTTTTTGAAGATATGTGCCATTCTAAAGAAGATAGTGACGCAGAACACCGTGACTTAACACCTTTAGAAATTCTGAAAAAAAGATATGCTCAAGGAGAAATTACTACCGCAGAATATAATAAAATGAAAGAAGAATTAAAAGAAGAATAAATTTTTTACATCATTATTAAAATAACCCCTAAGGCTAGATCTAACCTTAGGGGTTTAAATTTGCACTATAGTTTTTTAAAGTTAAATCAAATCATACTTTTTCTGGATCAGGATAGTCAACTCCATAAGTTTCCACAGTAACCTTTTTCATCTTTTGCTCTTCCTTAGGTTTATCTTTTAAACCAGTCTCTGCAGCAGCAATCTCATCTACAATATCCATTCCTTCTATCACTTTACCAAATCCTGCATATTTACCATCTAAATGAGGTGAATCTTGATGCATAATAAAGAATTGTGACCCTGCAGAATCTGGATTTTGAGAGCGAGCCATTGAAATTACTCCCCGGCTATGTTCAAGATTGTTTTCAAATCCATTCCCATTAAATTCCCCTTTGATACCATAACCTGGTCCACCTGTTCCTGTGCCTGTCGGGTCTCCTCCTTGAATCATAAAACCTTCTATTACTCGATGGAAAATCACCCCATCATAAAAACCATCTTCTACTAATGAAATAAAATTATTGACCGTATTAGGAGCAACCTCCGGATACAACTCAACTTTAATTTGGCTATCATCCTCTAAAGTAATTGTTACTACTGGATTATCTTCTTTTTTCTTTTCCATAATTATCATCCTTTACTAAAATTATTTTTTTACTCTTAAGATTAATTTGTTAATTTATATCTAACTTATTCTATACTAATTCCACTACTTGATTCTTTTATTTTTTCTAATTGTTCATTACTCCCTACTACTACTATTGCGTCCTCCTGATGAACCACATCATCTCCACTTGGAGAAATATTAATATCATCACCTGTCCGAATTGCTATCACATTAAGATCAAATTTAGAACGCAATTTGCTCTCTTTAAGAGATTTATTTATCATAAAATCAGGTGGCTTAATCTCCACTATACTATGGTCAGAAGTAAAATGGATATAATCAATCACATTGATATTAGAAGAAATCAAATGCTGAGTAATTTTTTCTCCCATATCTCGCTCTGGGAAAACTACTTCATCTGCTCCAATCTGTCTTAAAACATTAGCATGCATTTCAGTCCCCGCTCTTGATACTACTTGAGGCACACCTAATTGCTTTAAAATCACAGTAGCTAGAATACTAGCAAGCACGTTATCTCGAGTAGTTATTATTGCTACATCAAAATCACTTACATCTAAAGATTCCATAACAGTACGATCTGAAGCATCTCCCTGAACAATATAAGTCACTTCATCTCTAAATTTTTTTACTTTTTCTTCATCTTTATCAATTGCAAAAACTTCATAGTTTTCTTTCATCAAACTCTTAGCTATACTAGCACCGAAATTACCTAATCCAACTATCAGATATTGTTTCATAACTATATCACCTCGCCTAGCATAATAAATATTTCAAATAAGACTACTCTACAGCCAAATATTTAAGGTCTTTAACTATTTTAGCTACAGCAAAGAAAATTACTAAAAACTCTAGCCTTCCTAAAATCATCCCTATTGTTTCCACCCATAAAATAGTAGCTGGAGCATCTGCAGCAGTTATTCCTACTGACAAACCAACAGTACCTAAAGAAGATGCAAACTCAAACATCGATTCTACTAAATTATAACCATGGGCCAAATACACCAACACCCCAGCACAATAAGTCAACAAATATAGATATATGTAATTAGCAGTTTCCCTAATATATTCTGGTTTAATATATAATTTTTTCTCACCACGCCAAATATAATTTTCTGTTACTACATGCTGCGGCAAAAAGTAACTTTTTAATTCCCAAACTAAAGATTTAAACATTAAATAAATTCGATATAATTTAATACCACCAGCTGTAGACCCAGTACCACCACCAATTAACATTAAAATAATGATACTTAAAATTCCAAACTGATTCCAAGTATTAAAAGTATCTAAAGAAAAACCAGTAGTTGAAATAGCGGTAATTACTTCAAAAATACTTCTCCTTAATAACTGCGGCAAACTAGAATATAATTCAGTTAAGGAAAAATAAGCAATTAGCGGTACAAATAAAGCAATTAAAAACGTCATTAATTTAATTTCACCATTTTTAATAAAGGTTTTAAATTTCCCCTTTAACAAAGCAAAATGAGTGGCAAAATTAGTCGTCCCTAGTAACATTAAAATCCAAGTTACTAATTCTACACCTAAGTTGTCCCAATATCCTATACTAGCAGGTCGGGTAGAAAAACCTCCTGTTGATAAAGCTGCTATAGAATGATTAATTGCATCAAATAGCCCCATTCCCACTAACCAATAAAGAATAACACCCGCTAAAGTATAACCAGAATAAATCAACATAATTGCTTTAGCAGATCGTTTAACATGAGGCAGCAATTGATCACTTCTTCCTTCAGCATTATATAAACCAAATCCATAAGGGTGAATAATAGAAGATAACATCACTACAATTAAACCTGCTCCCCCAAAAAACTGCATAATGCTACGCCACATTAAAAAAATATGAGAAGTTTTAGCTTCATCAATCACTGATAAGCCAGTAGTAGTCCAGCCACTAGTTGCTTCAAAAACAGCTTGAGTAAAGTTCAATTTTCCTGCTAACATAAAAGGAAGTGCAGAAACAAAAATAGCAGCAAACCAAGCTACTAATACTATTATTCCTCCTTCTTTCAAAGATAAACTTACTTGTCCTTGTTCAGGTTTTATAAATCTCCATAGTATAAATCCTAAAATTAAACAGATTAAACTAGGTATTAAAAACACATTAACATGACTAATATCTTGAGGATAAAAAGGAATTACAGTTAAAGGGAGCAATAAAAAACTAGCCAAACTCATAATTAAAACTCCAATATAATGAGCTATTAGTTTATATCTGCTTCTAATAATTCTTTTATACCTCATTTCCCCACCTCCTATTCTGCTGATAGAACTTCAAATGCTTCTGCCTGATTCTCAGGCAGAGTAATAATTAGTACTTTATCTCCTTTAACCATCTTAGTATCTCCTTTAGGAATTAATACATCTTCACCTCTAATTACACAACCAAATACAATATCATGAGGCAAATTTAATTCACGCACTGTTTTTCCTAACACAGGAGAATCCTCCTGCAAATGAACTTGAGAAATGCTAACTTTACCTTCCTCAATTGATAATAAATTATTAACATCTGCTACTTCTACCCGCTGTTCAATTAATAAAGAAATTAATTTAGTAGTATTAAAAATTGTTTCTACACCTAAATTTTTAAATATTTCTTCATTATCTGGGTTATTAACAATAGAAAAAGTTTTAGGAATCCCATATTCTTTTTGAGCCAACTGACAAATAAATAAATTGTCAGGGTCATCTGATGTTAAAGCTAAAATAATATCTGCTTGATTAGCTTCTGCTTCTTTTAAAATAGCAGGATTAGAACCATCACCATGAATAATAATTGCTTTTAAATCACGAGCTAAAGTGCGACAATATTTTTTATTTTTATTAATTATTACTACTTGATAACCTTTAGCAGCAAAATTCTTTGCTAAATGATATACTACTTTCCCTCCGCCAACAATTATAATCCTCATCATATCCCCCCCTAATACCAATTACCAATTTGCCCAATCAAATTATCTACTAACAAACCTGTCGGACTCATAGTAATCACATCTAAATCCTTATAAATAACTTTCTTCTGCGGGTCAATTATTCTCACAACTACTTTTTCAATATCATATAATTCACTAGCAATTTGAGCTATCATAGCATTAACATTATCATCATTAGTTGTTACTACTGCTAAGTCAGTCTTATCTAACTTAGCTTCTTTAAGTAGTTCTATTTCCGTAGCATCACCTAAAATAGTAAAACCAGTAAATTCTGTTTCTAATCTATTAAAAGCCGACTTATTTTTGTCAACTACTACAACATCTTCACCTTGTTTTGATAACAAACTGGCTATAGCAGAACCGGTTCTTCCACAGCCAATCACTAGTACATACATTCTATTCCTCCTCCTTCTCCTCTTCCTTCTCCTCTTCAATTTTTCCTAAATTAATATTATCTGCATCATACTCTAATTCGCTAGTACGATCTAAATTATCTTGAGCCGGTTTATAGGTCGGGTCTAAAGCTAAAGCAGCTCGATACTTTTTCTGCGCTTCTAAAACTTCTTCCTGCATTTCTAAAATAACTCCTAAAAGGTTAAATGCTTCTGGTTTAGAAGTATCTAAGCTAACTGCTTCTTTTAAGCTTTTTTTCGCCTCTTCAAATTTCTGTTTTGTAATTAAGTCTTTAGCATACCTCAAATAATCTTCATAACTAGCTAACTCATCCTTATCTACAGTACTACTTTCTCGCTCAATCACTTCTTTCACAATTTCTTTTATTTCATCAGGAGTAAACGGTTTTCTTAAATAATCAATTGCACCTAATTTCATTGTTTCTACTGCTGTTTCTACAGAACCATATCCTGTAATAATAATCACCTTTACTTCAGGATCTTGCTCTTTAATTTTTTCTAATATCTCCAAACCACCTAACCCAGGAAGCTTTAGGTCCAATAAAACTACTGCAAAGTCATTTTCCTCAAATTTATTCAGTGCATCTTCACCATTTACAGCAGTAACAACATCATAATCAGCCATTAAACATTTTTCTAAAGTTAAGCGAATATTTTTTTCATCATCTACAATCAAAACTTGTTTATTTTCACTCATTATTATCTCTCCTTTATTGAGATTATAAATATTCTTTTACTTTTTTCAATAACTCCTGCGGTTCTAAAGGTTTAATCAAATAATCTTCTGCTCCTAAATCATAAGCTTTTTTAATATCTTCTTCTTCCGCTTTAGCACTCAACATTATAATTGGAATCTTTGCTGTTTCATCTTCACCTTTTAAGGTCTCACAAACTAAAAAGCCATTCATTTTAGGAATTTTAATATCTAATAAAATCAAATCCGGTTCCCACTGAAAAGCTTCATCCACAGCTTTCGTACCATTAGCTACCCACTGGACCTCATATCCTGCTTGCTTTAAACACATCTTTAATACAGTAGCTATATTGTTATTGTCCTCTACTAATAATATCTTATTCATTTTATCACCTTCCTAATGAGGTAGTTTAAGAGTAAAAGTAAACTTACTACCTTCGCCTACAGTACTATCTACCCATATTCTACCACCATGAGCTTCAATCATTTCTTGAGAAATCGCTAATCCTAATCCTGTCCCAGTATTTTTATCTTGGTCATCACCAACACGAACAAATTTATCAAAGATTTTGCTCTGATACTTTTTAGGAATCCCTGCTCCACTATCACTAACTGAAATATGAACTTTATGCCCTTTTTTAGTAGCAGAAAGTTTTATTTCATCGCCCTGTTCAGTATATCTTAGAGCATTACCAATTAAATTAGTAATAACCCACGTAATTTTATTAAAATCAGCCTGAACTTTTAAATCACCTACATCTTCTTTAATCAAATTAACACCTGCTTCTTTTGCCTGCTCTATAAAAGGCTTCATAGAAGCAGAGAAAATATCATCAACGCTTACTGCTTTAAATTCTAAATCTATCTCTCCAGATTCAATCTTTGATAAATCCAACAAATCATCAACTAATTCATTTAAATTCTCACAATCTTCTTTAGCAACTTCTAATAATTCTTCCTGCTCCTCATTTAATTCTCCAACATTTTCATCTAATAACATATTAATTCCCATATTCATTGAGGTTAAAGGCGTTCTAAACTCATGAGAAACCATAGACACAAATTCAGATTTCATCTGGTCTACTTCTTTTAAATGAGTAATGTCTTCTAATAAAGTAACTACTAAATTAATATTATCTTCTTTATCCTTTACCGGGATAACATTAATCCGAAAATAAAGAGTTTTGTCTTCAGTTTTATCTATAAATTCAAATACTTGGTGTCCACTGCCCCCCTGTTTTTCGCCAGTTTCTAAAGCAGTAGTGATTAAATCAAATATCCTATCTTCTTCAATATGTTCTAAAAAATGATCCCCTGTTACTTTTTTTTCATCTAAATTAAATACTTCTTCTGCTTTAGGGTTCATTAACTGAATTTTATTATCTTCATCAGTAACTAATAAAGGATTAGAAATACTTTTTACTATCCCTTCAGATTTATTCTTTTCTTTAATGATTTTGCTAACATTCATTTCTTCGAATTCTTTAACTCTTTGCGTCATCTTATTAAATTCATGGGCCAATTCCCCAATTTCATCTTCACTTTCTACTTGAATTACATGTTCTAAATCTCCTCCAGCTATTTCTTTAACTGTTTCAGTTAATTCTCTAATCGGCTTTAAAATCAAATTAGAAATGTACAGTCCTGAAAGTATAGCTAAAATAACTGCCACTCCTGAAAAAGCAATTGTGGAGTAAATAGCTTTTGACGAATTATCATTAGCTTTTTCTTGGGCACTCTTCATATGGCTTTGATTGATCTGTAGTAAATTTCTTGTTTCTTTTTTTACTGCTTCAAATTGCGGCATGATTTTTTCTAAATAATGAGTTTCTAACTGATCAAATTCTGACTGTTGATATTTATCACGTAAATCATAAAATCTTTCTAAATATTGTTGGTATTTCTGATTAATATCATCTAAGATTTCTTTTTCTCCATCGATTGTAATATTATCTTCAGCCCGTGATAGGTATTTCATAAACTCCATTTGATTCCTCTGAAAAATATCCAATGCTTTTTCTTTCTGCCCAAAGACAAAAATTAATTCTGCGCTATCCTGCCTTTCTAAAGCTTCCATCATTCCTTCAGCTGCAATTACACTGCGATAATTCTCTACCATAATATCATTAATAGCATCATTTAAAGTCATAAAATTATAAATAGACCAACTGGCAACACCAATTAAAATGATTACCACTAATAAATACCCAACTAATATTTTAGTTTTCAAATTTAAACTTTTTGTCATTTGAAGCAACTCCTTTCTCCTGCAAAAAACAAAAAAAGATGCAGCAAGGTAGCTGCAACTTAAATGTAATAACGCCTGCATCTATAACAAAAAAAGATATGTAAATAAATGCAGTAGCTATTATTCTACCTCCCTTTTCAATGCCTACGGAGTTAGCTGACGGGCTCAGGCAAAGGGAATACCTTACCACAATTAAAATTTAAACTTAATTCTGGATTCGCCCCATGAAATTGGATCCTCCGTTTTTATATTAGTAATGCTTCCCAATATAAAATTCGGCTAATAATATTAAATTTTGTTATATTATAACCTGTTATTTTTCCTTTGTCAACAAAATCAATCTTGTTTTCTAACACATAAATTATTAGACCCTCATCATTAAAATATTTACTGTTTGCTTTTCAAATCAGAGATAACACCAAAAATACTCTGGTTTAATTCTATAATATTAGCATTGATTTGTTCAATTTCTCCTACTATTTTATTAGATTCAGATGATAAACTTTTAACTTCATCAGCAACTACTGAAAAACCTTGGCCCGCTTCTCCAGCTCGAGCTGCCTCAATTGAAGCATTTAAAGCTAACATATTCAAATTCTTAGTTATACTTTGAATTTGCTCTAATAAACTATCTACATCTTTAGAATCATCTTTAATAGAATTATAAACATCATCTAAATGTTCAATTACAGTTTTAACTAAATCCCCCTCTAAACTTTTATATTCATTAATAATATTATAAATAAAGTAAGAGGTCTTACCACTAATAACCTCAGTAGAAGAGGGCTTGTTTTCTTTAACCATATCTGATACTTCTTGAGAACCTGTAACCTCTAAGATTAAATCAATACCTCTATCACCAACTATTTCCATTGCATCAGTAGTAGTTTCAACCCCTTCTTTTTCAGCTAACTGTATTGCTGGTGCTTCAGGATCTAAATCTACTACGTAGTTCACATTTACCTTTTCCATATCTAAAAATATTTGCAGCAAGTTGCATCCTACTTCTCCTCCACCAATTATCGTAATCTCTTCTTCTCTATAATCCTGTCCTGGCATTATTAATTCCCCCTATTTCATAATTTAAAATTATATTTCATTACCATAACTTTTAAATAAACTATTCTTTTTTCTGACTATTAAGAACCTTTAATTTATATTTCACAATCACATAGCATCATATCTGATAAATCAAAGAGGTTTAAAACATCTTTTAAATGACTACCTACATATTTTTATTTCTGTTTTCATTTGTAATTCCCTTTTATTTTTTTATAAAAAAAAGTCCCAACTTTTTTAACCAGTTGGGACCAGCTAGTTCCAATCCTAATTATAGTTCTACGTTGATTTTTTCTAATTTTTTCTTTGATTCTTGAGCATGCTCTTCAAATCTATCATTTAATTTTTGGTTAGATTCTGCAACTTGTCGCATTATTTCTTCTAATTCTTCTGCATTTTGATGCATCTCATTAGCTTTACTAGATACTTTCTCACTAGAAATAGAAATTTCTTCTGTAGATGCACTTATTTCTTCTGTAGATGCCACTTGGTCTTCTGTAACTTCTGTTACTTGCTTTGCTTTAACTATTAAGTTGTCAGATAAACCTTTAATTTCATTAAATACATCTGCAATACTTTCTTCTGAACTGTCTGATGGAATCATAATATTTATTGCTCTATCTGTTACATCTTTTACTTCTTTTACTATCTCTTTTACTTCTTTAGCAGATTCCATACTTTCATCTGCTAATTCCTTAATATCATCTGCTACTGAAGCAAATCCTTGTACTGAATCTTCAGAGTCTGCTGCTTCAATTGCTCCATCTAAAGATAATAAGTTAGTTTCATCTGCTATATTCATAATTTCTTCTGAAATTTTATCTACTTTAGCAACACTTGCATCTAATTCTTTCATTATTTCTACTGCTTCATTAACTAATTCTGTTCCAGAATTAATTTTACTATCCGTTTCCTGAGCTATAGAGAATGTATTAGTTCCCAATTCAGAAATCTTTTCTGCTTTAACAGATAATCCTTCTGTTCCTTTTGCTATTTCTTCAATAGAAGTTGAAATTTCATCTATAGCCTCTGCAGTTTCTTGGTTGCCTTTTTCTACATTTTGAATAAATTCAAATGTTTGATTTATTTTCTTATCTACCTTATCAATTTCATCACTATAAGAAGATAAATCCTCTATAAGCTCTAAAATATTGCTAATAATATCTTTTAAATCATCACGCATATTATTAAGCCTACTGCTTAATTTAGAAATTTCAGTATCACCTGTTACTTCTAATTTAGGAGCATTTAAATTACCTTTAGCTATTTGGTCAGCAAAATTAGTTGCTGCAATTATAGGCTTAGTTACTATTTTAGCTATAAAAGAATTAACCATTATAATTAGTAAGCATGCTAAAACTGACATAGAAATCAAACCATAAATAGTACTCTTTAATTCATTTTGAAGATAATAGTCAGTATATTGTAAAGTAACTTCCCCTATTTTGTTATCATACATGTTTATATCTGCTTTCCTTACCTTCTGCTCACCTTTAGGATCTTCTTCTTTTAAGTCGACGTATGTATTACCGTCTACATCGGTTATTTTTATTCCTGTAATCTCTTTATCTTGAAAATAATGTTCAGCATTTTGTTGAAGGTTATCTTCAGCAAAATCCCATAGAGGTTCGGCATTGATTAAGGTCAACACATTAAGAACTCTCTCTACTTTTTGATCTAATTCTTTTTCACCACTAACTTTTTGTTCGCGAACTAAATAGAAAGTAAATCCAGAAAAGACAATGATTAAAATTAAAGCCGATGGAATTATAAATTTATGACTTACCTTCTTCACATTCAAATTCAACAATTTAAATCCCCCCTGTGTGATTTAATTACTTAAACTTTTAAAATTTAATATTGAGCATATAAGCGCAACATATATACATAGTCATTACGCAAATTAGCAATTTCATTCCAAATCTGCTGTTTTTCTTCTCCAGTTAAACTAGATTCTTTAGAAAAGGCTAAATGATGAGATAAAGAGGTAACTGGTATATGATGAATCTTTATCCTATCTCTAAATTTAGGATTCTGATACATATTCTCAGCCGTAACAGTAGTAGTTATCAAAACACCTTTTTCATCACGTATTAATTTTCTAAAGTTCTGTAAATTAGTTTTAACTTTCTCTACTCTAACATCACGTTTTTTTAACTCTCTCTCTAACAGATTTTCTCCATATACAATTCTAATCGGTGTTGGCAGCGAATCTACATCTCCTTCAAATTTATAGTCATTGTCAGCATAACTGACTACTACATTATCCACCTGCATAATTCTCCATTTAGATTCACTATCAACGTCTGCATCCGGTGGAAAATCAAGTTGAGAATAGTCCCCTTCATATGGAATCGATATAATAGCATCAACTTCTCCTTTTTCAGCCTTTCTAACACAACGCTTTATAGGAAATCCTTGAATACTAAAATCATAACCCAAGTTTTTTAAAGCATCTTTCACAATATCAATATGCATCCCCTTAAATTCGGAATTTTCCCAATATAAGAAAGGATATGAGTTGCGAATTGGAGAACTTAATTTTATTTCTTCAGCAACTGCAGTCATAGACAACAATAATAACAGCACAACAGATAAAACAATCGTTTTCTTTGCCAACCTCATTTGTTCTCCTCCCTTCTATTGTTCCCAACGATCAAGTAATTCTTGATAAGGAATTGTCTTAGGTTCTTCATCCGGTTGCTTATTTTTAGGTGCTCCAGATTTATTTAACCAGTACTCTCTACTTCTTTTTTCATTTAAAACAGGAGAATATCTGTTCAATCTCAATTTAGACATCATCTCGTCTTGTTCTTGAGCTAATTTAGTCATTGTTTCCTGAGGAGTTAATTCTCCTTTGATAGCTTGTGAAATTATCGACCACCAAATACCAGATAATGCTGGATAATGAGGAACATTCGGTCCTGTATCCGTCCACTTCTTCTCTTCAGGAGAACGATAAAATTCAACTAACCCACCCCAATTATGAGAATTTTCAGTTAAATAAGGATGTTCCACTGTGGATTCTCGAACAGGAGTCCCTCCTGCAAGAAACTTTTTCAACGATACAGATTTAGACACACAAAATTGAGCCCAAATCCAAGACATTGCTCTTCTTTCTCTTCTAACATTCCAAGGAATTGTCCAACTACCTGCATCTTGATAACCAACTTTCATTCCTGATTCCCAATACTTACCGTGAGGAGTTGGTGCTACTCGCCATACTGGTCTCCCCATTTGGTTTACTAGTGATCCTCCAAGTTCATGGAATTTATTATCAGATAGCCAAGTCGTATATTGAAAAACTCTTTGAGCTACATTCCCTTCTCCAGCTTTAGGACCAGCTTCCGACCAAGTCCAATTTTTGGATTGAGGGGGCGCATAATTATTTAACCAATCTAAATATTTATCTAATGCATATACTGCTGCGGGACCATCTAAAGCCCCTCCTCGTTCTACTGTAGAACCAACAGGAATTTTATCTTTTACTCTAATCCCCCATTCATCTACAGGCAAACCATTAGGTAAACCTTTATCTCCCACACCTGCAATAGAGAGCCAAGCATCTGTAAAGCGCCAACCTAAAGAAGGAGATGGCTTACCATAATCTAAATGACCATAGGCCTTAACTGTAGACCCATCTGGATTCTTCATTCTTCTACCAGTGAAAAATTCGGCAATATCTTCATATGCTGCCCAATTAACTGGCACACCCAATTCATAACCATATTCATTCTTAAAATCACGTTTTGTTTCTGGATCTGTAAACCAATCGTATCTAAACCAATATAAATTAGCGAACTGTTGATCCGGCAATTGTAGTTGATTACCATCATAATCTTGACCAAACTCTAAATTAAGAAAATCTTCTAAATCAAGGTTAGGATTAGTATACTTTTCACCTTTTCCATCCATATACTCTCCTAAATCAACTACTTTATTTAACCGCAAATGAGTCCCAATGAAATCAGCATCATTTACATAAGCATCATAAATTACTCTTCCTGTTAAAAATTGGTCTGTAATCTTCCGAACTACCTGTCCTTCTCCCATAATTTCATGTTCTACTTTAATTCCTGTAATTTCTTCGAAAGCTTCTGTTAAAACTTCGCTTTCCCATTCATGGGTTTTTATTCCTTCAGCAGTAGTTCTTATTGTTTCTCCCCGAAAAGGTTTAGTAACATTTGAAAACCACCTTAGTTCCTCTTTCATTTCTTCTCTAGATAAAGCAGAAGGCTGAAAAACATCTACCCATTTTTCAATAGCTTCTTCATATTGTTGATCAATTTCCGCCTCTATTCCTAGAGAAAAACTAATTAAGATTATCATTACCATAACCATTACCAGTTTTGCTTTATAATAGCTCTTCACTATTAACCCACCACCTTTTATTATGCATTAAGTTCTTAATATCGAAAGTGTTATTATCCTTATGTTCTTATTTCACTTTTATCTTTATTTAATTCCTGTTTTTCACAAAATTTAACAACAATAAAAACTTATCTGCTTATATTTTTTATTATCTATTTGCTTTATCCCCCCCAGTGTAAATTTTTAAATTATTCAAACTTGTTTCGTTAAAAATCATTTTTTAAACATCAGTCTTATATAGTAAAAGTTGTAAGAATTAAACTGTTTTAATTAACGGAATGTCTTTTTTTATTATTTCTTAACACGAAGATTCTTGCTAAATATATAATGACGGCTTGTAGAGTTATAAGTAGAGTTATAAATAATCTCATTATAATTTAGCGGATAGAAAAATTTAAATAATTATTCCATTCAATACTTATATTATTGTACATAGATTTATAATCTCCTTTAATAAAATTAAAGAAACTTTATTTTACATTCATTTTGCTTACTACAATAATATTCTAGTCTGTCATCTTAGAATAAAATAATTGCTTTTTTAAAAAGCAATTTAAAAAAATTAAATTTAATTTATAGTTCTAAATCATTAAACATTTTAACTACTTGAGGGTCTAAATACTTACCAGAATAAGTTCCTATTTTTTTCAATGCTTCTTCTTTGTTTAAATAATCATTAGAATCTGAAAAAATTAAATCATGATTTACATCATTAGAAATTAAAGCATCAAAAAGATCAATAACCGCTATTATTCTAGAAAACCATGGTATCTCATCTTGTCTAAGCCCCTCTGGATAGCCGCTACCATTCCAATATTCATGATGATGTATAATGTCCGGAGCAATTAAATTTAAACTCTTAAAATTATTAGCAATTTTATAACTATATTGCACATGCTTTTTAAAATCTTCTAGTTTTTTAACTTGATGATTTTGTTCTAATGCTAATTTCCCAATATCATGAAGTTTAATGGCTTTAATTAATAAATTTTTATTTTCTTTAGAAAAATTATACTTATCAGCAAATTTAATAGCTAAATTTATCATTCTTTTGGTATGGTCAATAACACATTTGTTTTTTAATTCTAACTGTTTTAAAAGCGATTGCAAAAAATTATGATTAAAGACTCTCTTTTCCTTTCTTTTACTTTCATACATTTCATCTTCAGCACTATTAAATACTAGATCCAAATTTTCTTCAACATTTTTTTTAGTAGCTAATCCAAACGAAATACTAATTGGTACTTTATCAAATGCATAGCGGTCAGCAAGTTCGTTAATTTGTGAAACTTTTTTTTCTCCTTCAAAATAAGTAGTTTGAGGAGCTACAATACAAAACTCATCACCACCCCACCTAACTACAATATCTTCAGCAGCACTAGCTTTTACTAAAATTTCAGCTGTTATTTTCAATAACTCATCTCCTATTTTATGACCAAAAAAATCATTAGTCATTTTCAAACCATTTACATCTCCAATTATTATAGTTAAGGGCATATTAATACTTGAATTTAACTCTTTTACCTTTTCATTATAAAAACGTCTATTATGCAATCCAGTCAATTGGTCATGAAAACTAATATGTTCAATTTCTTTTTCTTTCTGTTTGAGTCCAGTTATATCCTTAGATGAACCTATGATTTTAGTTACCTCTCCATCTATTATTACTGGTGATAACTTAGTTAACCAAACTCTATCATCTTCTTCAAAATTAAACTGTTCTTGATAAGAAACAGCCTTTTTCTTAGCCAAACATTCTTTTAATCTTTGCTCTACCTTAGCACCTTTCTTAGCACCTAATAATTTTTTTGGTGATTTGCCCTTGATTTGGCTTGTTTTTAATCCAATTAGAACTTCATAAACAGGATTTAATAATTCATAAAAAAATTCTTTTTCACTAGCAATATCTATTAAAAACAAAGCATCTTTAATATTGTTAAAAATTTTTTTATATGTTTGATAATCATTATCCACTTAAGATCCTCCTTTAATAGTAACTATATTAAGTTATTTAATCATGCTGTTTATTCTTATCTTTTATATTTACTTCTAATAATATGTATTCTCTATAATTAAGATTATGTTTATCACAAAATTTTAGGAGACCGCCAAAAAATTTACTCCCAGCCTTTTTTCTACTTATTATTTTCGATATTGTAGTGCGATTTACACCAATCTCTCTAGCAAATGCAGCTTTATTATTGTCGAAATACTCTTTGATTAATTTCTTGATTTTAGGTATATTAGGGTATATAAATATCGCCTCCTTGAAATCTGTTAATTTTTTTCACACTATCATTATTATAATAACATTTTTAGTGTTATTTGACAACTTTTTTCACAGACCACCAAATTTAATGATTAAAATTCTAAAAAGATTGTTGAAAAAATTCACGTTTAAAGTTATTATAAGTTAGAGAGGTGATAAAATGTTTAATAAATTAAAATTAGGGCAGCTTATAGAAAAAGCTCTAGATAATCGCTCTACTATACAATATGCTAAAGATAGCAATGTAAATCGCACTTATATATCTAAAATTATAAATGAAAAATTAAATAATGCTCCTAGCCCTGAAATATTAGCTAAATTAGCTAAAAATTCAAGAGGGCATGTTTCTTATCAAGAATTAATGTCAGCTGCGGGCTATTTAAATGGAATAGAGTTATCTGAGTTTAGTAATAATAGTAATTTAGCCAAAGTCCCTATTGTTCAATCACTTGCAGATGATACTTTTAAACCCTCAAATATTAATGACTACAAAATAATTAATGAGCAAGATTTAAATCTATCAAATCCTTTCTTTTTTAAAGCAACAGATGACTCAATGGTCAAAACTGGTATAAACTCTGGAAGTCTTGTTTTAATTGAAAAAACAGCACAAGTTCAAAATCAAGATATTGTTGCTGTTAATGTTAATTCTAAAGACTTAATCAGAACAATCTATTTCGAAAATAAAAATATTATTTTATTAGCAGCTCATTCTAACTATGCTCCATTAATTATCCCTAAACTAAATATCAACATCATTGGAAAATGTATTCGCTCTATTTCTAAACTGCCCTAATTATTTTTAGATCTGTATATTTGTTTTTAAAAAAGCTCTCTCATAAATGATAGAGCTTTTCATGCTAACCCCTATTCTCTATCCTAAATTTTGTGATCTCTTATACCATTTAATCCCTTCAAAAGCTAACAAAAATATCCCCCCCGCAGACAAAATTTTAATCCAATCTATTACTGGAAGAGGAAAAAAATCAAGATAAGAATTAATCTGAGGAACATAAACAACTATTAAAACTAAAGAAATAGAAATTAAAATTGATAAACTCATCTTAATATTGCTAAATAAATCTTTATTAAACAAACTAGTATATTCATAACGTCTTGATAAAATATTTATTAATTGACAAGTTACAATGGTTAAATAGGTTATTGTAGTTGCTCTGGGATATAAATAATGCTTTTCCGTTAACTCTACTTCTAGACCATAAACAAAAAATCCAAAATTAGCAAAAGCTAACCCGCCCATTAAAATCCCTAAAAATAAAACTTCTTTAATACTATTTTTATTAATAATATGTTCATTCTTCTCTCGCGGCGGAGAAGTCATTAAATTTTTTGAGGCCGGGTCAAAAGTTAAAGCTGTTAAAGGCAAAATCTCTGCTAATAAGTCAATAGATAAAATTTGAATAGCTAAAATTGGGATGGGCCAATTAAAAATTGTTGCCCCAATTAACCCTAATAAAACAATAGATAGTTCTGCTCCATTACTTGTTAAAGAAGCAATTACTGTCTTTTTAAGATTATTATAAATAATCCGTCCTTGTTTAATAGCATGGACTAAAGTAGGATAACTATCATCTAACAATATCATTTCTGAAGCTTCTTTTGATACATCAGTTCCCATCTGTCCCATAGCTACACCAATGTGAGCACTTTTTAAAGCAGGTGCATCATTAACTCCATCACCAGTAACAGCAACAATTTTATGTTGTTCTTGTAAATTATTGACTATCTTTAGTTTATTTGCTGGAGACACCCGAGAAAAGACAATCGAATGATTTCCCTGCATCTTGTCTTTTAATTCTTGGTCTGATAACTCACTTAACTCTTGATTAGAAATAGCAATAGTTTCTTCTCCATGGCTTAATTCAATTTCTTCAGCAATTGCTTTAGCTGTAATCTCATGATCCCCAGTCATCATATAGGTCTCAATCGCAGCTTCATGAGCTGCTGCAATAGCTTCTTTAACTCCTTTTTTAGGTGGGTCAATCATTGCTACTAAACCTAAAAACACTACATCGCGTTCAATTTCCTCCATTACATAGTCACTTTCATCAGGGCCAAGTTTACGATAGGCAATTGCCAGCACCCGCAGAGCTTGATTAGAGTACTGCTGATTTAAATTATTTAACATTTCTTTATCAGCAGCACTAATTTCAACTTTTTCTCCCTGCTTATAGATATATTTTGTAATTGATAGGATACTATTTAAAGCACCTTTCATTGTCAAAAACTTCTCGTCTTCAAAAGCCCTAATAGAACTCATTCTTTTCCGCTCAGAATTAAAACTAAACTCATGAAGTTCTGGATTCTCTTGATCTTCATTAGGAGAGCGAGTTCCTAATTTAGTAGATAAAGTAACTAAAGCCGCTTCCGTAGGGTCACCAATGGGATACCAATTATCATGTTCTTCATCTGGAGGATGTATCTCCGCATTGGAAGCCATAGTAGCAGCATCAAACATGATTTCTAATTCTTTAATTTTTTCTTCAGATAATGGATTTCCATCTTGGTCAACTATTTCTCCTTCAGGTTGATATCCTAAACCCGTAATCTGATACTCCTGGTTGTTAAACCACACTTTTCTCACTGTCATTTCATTTTTAGTTAATGTCCCTGTTTTATCTGTAGCAATTATATTAGTAGAACCCAAAGTTTCTACTGCAGATAATTTTTTAATTACTGCATTATGCTTAGACAGTTGTGCTACTCCATTAGATAAAGCAACAGTAATCTGCATTGGTAAAGCCTGAGGAACAATAGCTACTGTTACACCAAGACCATATACCAAAGCATAATATAGACCTAACCCCCGGTAAACACTAACTCCAAAAAGTAAAAATCCAATACTAATCCCAAAGATTGCTAAGCGATTAGCTACTACTGTTAACTCTTTTTCTAAGGGGGATTTAGACTTTTCTTCTTCTTGAGTTAAAGAAGCTATTTTGCCCATTTCACTATCTGCTCCTGTAGCAGTAATTATGCCTTTAGCAGAACCAGAAGCAACATTTGTTCCTAGGTAAACCATATTATCTCGGTCAGCAAGAGAACACTGCTCCTGAAGCTGATTACTATGTTTTTCTTGCGGCATAGATTCCCCTGTTAATGCCACTTCATTAACTCTTAAATTATAAGCTTCAATAATTCTCATATCAGCAGGAACTTTATCTCCTTCCTCTAAACTAACTATATCTCCAGGAACTAAATTTTGCTGAGAGATTTCTTTAACTTCTCCATCTCTATAAACCTTAGCAGGAGATTGTACTAATTTCTGTAGAGAAGACATAATTTTTTCTGCTTTAAATTCCTGCCAGAACCCAATGACCACATTAATTAATACAATTGCTAACATTACAACAGCATCACGATAATTTTGGATTATAAATGACATTCCTGCTGCTACTACTAGCATAATTGTTAACACATCTTTAAACTGTAATACAAACAATATCCATTTAGGCATTCCCGGTTTCATATTCAAATCATTTTTCCCATATTCCTCTAATCTTTTACTAGCTTTCTCTGCAGTCAATCCTTCTACATTAGCATTTAACTCTTGAACTACACCTTCAACATTTTGCTGATAAAAATTCATGATAGTCCCCTCCTTTTTAATAATATTATCCCAATTTTATTATTAACAATTTAAAATTTAATTATTCATTAGGCACCGACCTAATAAAAAAATTAAAATTATATAAAGGATAAAGTTGCCTTTAATAAGAATATTATATAAAAAGAATCAAAATTTTTGAGAAAGTAGGTGATAGAATGAAAGATTTAGATTATTTAAAGCTATTATCAAATCAACATCCTAATATTCCTGCTGTGAGTACTGAAATCATTAACTTAAAAGCTATCTTAAATTTACCCAAAAGTCCAGAACATTTTCTTACTGATTTACACGGTGAATATGAAGCATTTCAACACAGGTTAAGAACAGCTTCTGGGTTAATAGAATTTAAAATAGATCAAATTTTCCATACTAAAATTAGTAACTCTGACAAAAAAGAATTAGCAACTCTTATTTTTTATCCAGAAGATAAGCTAAAAAAACTAGAAGATAAAGACCAACTCTCTGAAGACTGGTACAAAACAGCTTTAGATAGAATTATTAAACTCTGTAAAGTTATTTCTTCTAAATATACTAGATCTAAGGTAAGAAAGGCTTTACCAAAAAACTTTTCTTATATTATTGAAGAATTATTACATTTAAAAGAAAATGATAAAAATAAAAAAGAATACCGCAGTCAAATAATATCTACCATCATTGAAATTGGTCAGGCTAAAGACTTTATAATTTCTTTGGCTAATCTAATCCAAACTTTTGCAGTAGATAAACTCCATATTATTGGAGATATATTTGATAGAGGTCCTAACCCTCATAAAATTGTAGAGGAATTACAAAACCATCATAATTGTGATATCCAATGGGGAAATCACGACATATTATGGATGGGAGCAGCTTTAGGACAAAAAGCTTTGATTGCTACTGCTATTCGTACTACTGTTAGATACGGTAATCTTAAATTGCTTGAAGAAGGTTATGGAATTAACATGAGACCCTTAGCTAGATTAGCTATGTCTAATTATACAACTGACATTTGTGATGATTTTTGTCCTAAATTAATAGATAAAGATTTAGATGAGCGAGATAGAACTATCAACTCTCAAATGCAAAAAGCAATTGCCATAATTCAATTCAAGTTAGAAGGTAGTCTAATTAAAAGAAGATCTGAATTTCAAATGAATGAAGCTCTGTATCTAGATAAAATAGATTATGACCGCGGTATAATTAAATTAAATGGCAAAGAATATGAATTAACAGATACTAATTTCCCAACTATTGACCCTGAAAACCCATATCAACTAAGTAAACAAGAACAAGAAGTTATTGATCAGTTAAGTTATTCTTTTAAAAACAATGACAAATTACAAAAACAAATTAGATTTTTATTTAATAATGGAAGTATGTACTTGAAATATAACGGCAACCTATTATTTCACGGCTGCATACCTCTAACAGAGGACAAAGAATTTGCTTCTATGAAAATTAATGGAGATGAATATAAGGGCAAGAAACTTCTTGACTTTTTTGATGATATAGTAAGGAAGAGTTATTCTTATCAATTTGAAGAAATTGATTATAGAGATTGGCTATGGTATTTATGGCGCGGGGAATTATCGCCTCTATTTGGCAAAGACAAAATGACTACTTTCTGCCGCTACTTTACTGATGATAAAGAATTATATGTAGAAAATAAAAACCCTTATTATCAAGCTCGAGAAGAAGAAGAAATTTGTAATAAAATTCTAAAAGAGTTTGATTTAGATCCAGAAAGAGGTCATATCATTAATGGGCACACCCCTGTCAAAGAAAAGAAAGGTGAAGTCCCAATTAAAGGCAATGGTAAACTATTAGTTATTGATGGCGGCATCTCAGCTGCTTACCAAAAGAAAACTGGAATTGGAGGATACACCTTAATTTACAATTCAGCTGAAATGAGACTAATTTCACACGAACCATTTGTGTCTAAAAAAGATGCAATCAGAGATGGCAATGACATTATCTCATCTATGAGAGTTGTTAAATTAAAAGGTAAACAAAAAATTGCTGATACAGACATTGGAGAAAAGCTAAAAGGAGATATTGACAATTTAATGCAGCTATTAGAAGCTTATAAAAAAGGTATTATTAAAGAAAAATATGAGTAAAAAAAGCCCCTCTTAAGAGGGGCTTTTTATCTATATTGACAAAGTGTCTTTGATTTAATTAAAAACACTTTATTCCCTTTTTTATTATAATATAAATTATCACAAGCTAAAGCAGCTATCCTCAATCCTCGCCCTGAATCTCTCCAATCATCATAAATCTCTTCCGTACTTAATACCTGCTCCCAATTGAAACCCTGCCCTTGATCTTCTATAATTACTTTCCAATAATATTGGGTTTCTTCGGTAATTATTGTGACTACCTCTTCCTCTTGTCTTGAATTCCCATGTTCTATTGCATTAGCTAATAATTCATGCACAGCCATTAATAACTTATCTGCTTCTACACAGTTATCACCTACAATATCTTTAATTAAATTTCTAATTCTATCTAATTCTTTGAAATTGCTAGTGATTTCAATTTTTTCTCTACTAATAATCTCCGGCTTATACTCTAAACCTAATAAAGTAACATCATCTTGGTAAGATTCACCCTCCATAAACTCATTAAAATCTTTTTTAACTTCTTCTATTACACTTCTTACTGGCAAAAATATATTTTCTTTTATCACCTGCTTAATTCGTTCTGCTCCATAAAATCCATCATTATTATTTTCTTCTATAATTCCATCAGTCATACTTATAATTTTGTCACCAGGATTTAACTTAACCACACTCTGCTCAAAATCATAATTTTCTAATGCAATAGCTGTGGAAATAGGTAGCTCTTTAACATCAATTTCAGTTACTTCTGTATCACTAATTAATAAAGGAGAAAATTGCAAGCCAGAATTAGCATAAGTAAGTTCCATTGTCTCCTTATCTAATAAAAACAGCCCAATACAGATAAAATAGTCATCAGAAAATTTTTCTGTAGCGTACTTTTGATAAATATACTCTAAAAGCCCTTCTAATTCGATTGCTTTTTTATTATAATCCTTATGGTCTAAAAAACTATTTATAGCTTCGCGCACAAAAATATTCAATAACGCACCATCTAAACCATGTCCTGTAATATCAACTACATAAGCAATCAACTTCCCATTAAATTCAATAAAATTATAAAAATCGCCGCCTATCTTTTGAGCTGCCTGATAATAAACAGCAGTTTCTAATTGTTTATTGTTAATCAATTCCTCAGGTAAAAACTTTTGGTGTAATTTTTTTCCTTTGATCCATTCTTGATTTAGCTCTGCTTGTAACCGCTCTAATTCAGCATTTCTTTTTTCTAAACGCTTAGCATAATCTGCTATTTTTTCTCTACTCTCTTTTAATTTCAAATGGGTTTTTACTCGGGCCAAAACTTCTTGCTTCTGAAAAGGCTTAGTAATAAAATCTACTCCTCCTGCTTCAAATCCTTCTAACTTATCCTCTGTTTTATTTAAAGCACTAATAAAAATTACCGGTATCCTCTTATACTCCTCCCAAGTATATAACTTCTCACAAACTTGATAACCACTTAAACCAGGCATCATAATATCTAGTAAAATTAAATCGGGCATTCTTTTAGTTACAAAATCTAATGCCCCTTCCCCACTAGTTATTGCGGCAACCTTATACCCCTCTTTTTTAAGCATACTTCCTAAAACTTGTAAGTTTTGAGTAGTATCGTCTACTATTAAAATTAAAGAATCCGCTATCATTTACTACACCACCTTATAAATCTTAAAATAATCATATTATTATTAATTTCTTTTTCACTTTAAATCAGCCTTTAAATTAGAAATAATTTCTTCGAAATTATTAAATTCTTGTTTTGCTTTTTTTAAATTAAAACTAGCTGCATAACTTTTTAATTTATCGGCATAATCAAGCAAATAATTAACACTATATTGTTCTCCTAACTGATATAAATCATTAGCAAATTCTTCAACCTCATTAATTACAAAAGTGTCATTTATTTCTTGATACTGCGGGAGATATTCCTGTTCTAACTCTGCTATTAATTTTGATAAATCACCATTGATTTTAATCACATCTTCAACTGTAGGTTTAGATTCTAAATTATCCTCTTTTATTTTCTCATGCCCTAAATAAGTGGTCAATACTTTCAACAATCTATTTTTATTAACAGGTTTTGCTACAAAATCAGCAAATCCTGCTTCTTCTACCTTCTCTTTTTCTGTAGTAGTTACATCAGCAGTCACTGCCACCACTGGGGTGTTCTGATTCAAAGCTTTTGTTCTAATTACCTTTAAAGTTTGGTACCCATCAATTTTAGGCATTTTTATATCCATTAAAATTAAATCAAAGTCTTTTAAAGCTGCCAATTCAATAGCTTTTTCTCCATTGTCTACTAGAGATACATCTACATTGAAATCATCCAATAGAGCTGCAAATAAATTACGGTTTGATTTAGTATCGTCAACTACTAAAATATTCCCTCCAGCAAATTTAACTTTAATAAATTCTTCATCCTTTTTTCCTTGTTCTTCTCTACTGTACTCAACATCAGAAAATTCAATAGTAAAAGTACTCCCTGTACCTTCTTCACTTTCTAAAGTTAAATCGCCGTCCATCATCTCTGTTAACCTTTTTGTAATTGCTAACCCTAATCCTGTTCCGCCATATTCTCTAGTACTCTGCCCATCTTGCTGTTTAAAAGCTTTAAAAATATTTTTTTGTTCTTTCTCTGCAATTCCTATCCCGCTATCTACAACAGTTAATTGTAGACCTAATTGTTGCTCTGCTTGTAAATCATAATTTGCTTCTAATCTGACATACCCTTGTTTAGTAAACTTAACTGCATTACCTACTAAATTTAATAAGATTTGTCTTAACCGCGTCTCATCTAATTTAATATTAATTGCTTTAGCCGGTAGCTTTATCTCAAAATCTAAATCCTTCCCTCTAGCTTTTTTAATAAAAATCTGTTTTATCTCTAATAATAAATCTCTTAAATTAAACTTTTGATAATTTATATCTAACTGTCCTGCTTCTATTTTAGATAAATCTAAAATATCATTAATTAATGTTAATAACGCATCACCTGCTGTTTTAATAGAATCTAAATAACTCAATTGTCTTTCATCTTCAGTCATGTTTTCTAATAATTCACTAAACCCAATTACTGCACTTAATGGCGTTCTAATCTCATGACTCATATTAGCCAAAAATTCTGATTTAGCCCGATTAGCAGTTTCCGCCTTCTGTTGTGCTTCTTTTAATTCTGTTATATCTCTGCCTACACTTTGAATTTCTGTTATCGCTCCCTCTTCATTTCTAATCGCATAGTTTTCCCAGGCAATCCATCTCCACCCATTAACAGTTTTTGCTCTTTGTTCATTATAAGTACGATAAGGTTCCTCTTTTAAATCTTTCATAGCTTCTAATATTTCTTCAATATTATCTCCCTGAGCTAGAGGAGTAAAATAATTGCCAATTAATTCTTCTTTACTCTTTCCAAAAGCTTCACAATAAACATCATTAACATAAGTAAACTTATTATTAGTATCAACTCTAAAAATTAAATCTTTCTGGCTTTCAACTAAGCCTCGATATCTCCTCTCGCTTTCTTTTAATTTTTCTTCGATTTTTTTTCTTTCCGTAATATCAGTATGAGTTCCTACTGCTCGATGAGGTTTCCCTCTTTGATCTAATTCAAAAGACTTTCCCCGTCCTAAAATCCATTTCCAAGCTCCTGCTTTTGTTTTTAATCTAAACTCTTGTTCAAAAGGAATCCCTTGTTTTATCTTATCCTTTAGCTTAGGAACAATATTCTTTTTATCTCTAGGATGTAACAAATCTAACCACGTTTCAAAATTCATTTCTAGTTCATTAGGCTCATACCCCAACATTGTATAATAACGAGGACTAAAATAAATTTCATCATTATCCAAATCCCAATCCCAAAAACCATGTTCAGCAGCATCCATAGCCAAGTTTAACCTTTCTTCTCTTAGCTTTAATTTCTTTTCCATGGCTTTTTTTTCAGTTATATCTTCATGAGTTCCAATAAAACGCAGCGGTTCACCAGCTTGATCCCATTCCACCACTTTACCTCGATCTTTAACCCAAATATAATCACCATTTTTATGTTTCATCCGATGCTCATTGTGATAATATTCCGTTGCCCCTGCTAAGTGCTGCTGCACATCTTTTTTTGCTTGATCCAAGTCATCAGGATGCACTCTAGTTAGCCATTCTTGAACATCAGCAGATAATTCATCAGCCTGATACCCTAGCATTTCTTTCCAAATCGGAGAATAATAAACCTCATCTGTTTTTAAATTCCAATCCCAAATTCCATATTGACTGCTCTCTAAAGCAAATTTCCATCTTCGTTCATTATCTCTTATCTTTTGTTCTGCTTTCTTTCTATCTGTTATATCAATAATAATTCCGTGAAAATGAGTTGCTGTTCCGGTTTCATCTCTAATGATAATTGTCCAATCATCAATCCACCTAACTTCCCCATCAGCCTTTACTATCCGATACTGCTGTTTGAATTTATTAATACCTTGTTCTAAATTATCTTGTACTTCTTGTTCCACTTCTGCTAAATCTGCCTCATAAACTATATCACTAAAATCCAATTCACCAGTTAAAAAATCCTCTTTAGAATAACCAAATTGTTCTATATTTTGCGAAACGAATTCAACTTTCCAATTCACTTCATTTTTCCACTTAAATACCACGGCAGGGCTACTTTCAATAATATCATTAACATGACTTAATTCTGTTTCAATTTCTTTACGCTCTGTAATATCATTAGCATACTCAATCACGCCCTGCAGTTCCCCAGCTTCATTTTTTAAAGGATAAGCAAACAATTCTATACATTTTCCGTCTTCAGTAATAATTTCTCCACTATGAGATTCTCCAGTCTTTAAGGTGTTGATTACCGGACAATCATCACAAGGTTTATTGCGATGATTATATACTTGATAGCATTTTTCCCCTTTTAATGAACCATCAGCATCATATAAACCTCTAATCCAAGGATTAGTCCTTACAATATTCAGCTTGGTATCTAATACAGTAATTCCTGCTTTAATACTATTAAATACATTCTCTAAAAATTGCTGATTTTCTCTTAAATTACTTTCTATTTCATGCTTTTCTAAAACAATATTAATATTATTTTTTAGCTCAATTTTAGTAAATGGCTTTGCTAAATATACAGAAGCGGAAGGCAATTCCAAATACTCATCATTTCTTTCTGTTAAATAAATAATAGGAATATCAAAGTCAGCTGTTATTTCTTTTGCTGTAGCCAGACCATCTAGCTTCCCTGCTAATATGATATCCATAATTATTAAATCCGGCTTTCTTTTTTGAACAAACTTAATGGCTCGCTCACCTTTAGCCAAAATACCAATTATTTTAAAATCTAACTTTTCTAAATCATCTTTTAATCTCTGTTGGGCAACTTTTGAATCTTCTACAATTAAAATTTTGGTCATCTCTCAACCCCCTTTAAGCTCAGCTATTATTAATAAATTGTGGAAATTTATCAAAATGAACTCGTGCTTTAATTAAAAAAACTTTCTACTCTACTTATTTTTTTATTTTAGAAATTGCTTTTACTTTTTTAACTTCTCTATTTCTCCAGCAAATTTGCTCAACTTTTCTTTTATTTGATCCATTTCAAAATTAAATGCATCTTCCTGTAGCCCTTTAGCATAATCGCTTAAAAAAGAAACTTCATAGTTTTGAGCTAGAGCAATTAATTCCTCGACAAAGTTTTCAATCTCATTAATTATCACTGTTTCTTGTAAATCTTGAGCCCACGGTCTAAACTTCTGTTCTAATTCTACTATTAATTCTAGCAATTGCTCTTGTTCTAGCTCTAACTCTAAATTTTCTTCTTTTAAAGAATTCTTAACTGCTTTATTTTCGTTCTCACAATCAAGATATTTTTGTAATAATTTGAACAGTTTGTTTTTTTGAATTGGTTTAGTAATAAACGCAGCAAAGCCTGCTTGTTGTACTTTATCTTCTTCTTCATTAGTAGCAAAAGCAGTTACAGCAATTATTGGCGTATTATGATTTAATTGTTGAGCTTTAATTGTTTCTAGACTTTGATAGCCATCAAGCTGAGGCATTTTAAGATCCATTAAAATTAAATCAAATTTTTCTTTTTGAGCCAACTCTACTGCTTGAGTTCCATTAACAGCAGTTTTTATTTCTATGCTTGTCACTTTTAACATTTTCTCTAGCACTTCTCGATTAGAAGCAACATCATCTACAATTAAAATCTTAGCCGGTGCAAAACTTAGTTCTTCTTCAGCAATTGTTGACTTTTGTTGCTGTGAATACTGCTGTGCTTGCCATTCCACATTATCAAATTTTAACTTAAATGTACTACCCTCATTCATTTCACTTTCCAAACTAATTTCTCCACCCATCATTTCCGTTAAACGCTTAGTAATTGCTAATCCTAAACCGGTACCTTGCTGTTGTTTGGTAGCACTATTATCCTGCTGCTGAAAAGAAGAAAAAACTTTCTCTTGTGCTTCTTTTGCAATCCCAACACCTGTATCTTCTAGCTCCAGATATAAATCAAGCTCTTTTTCTTCTGTTTTTTCAAAATCTAGCTTTATTTTTAGATAGCCTGCTGTAGTAAATTTAACTGCATTACCTACTAAATTTAGTAATATTTGACGCAATCTAGTTTTATCTAATTTAATTACCGGCAACCCTTGTTGAATATTTAATTTGCAAACCAAATCTTTTTCTTGCAGTTTAAGAGCAAAGATATCTTTTATCTCTCTTACTAATTCTGCAGCATCAAAAAATTGATAATCCATTTTCAATTTCCCTGCTTCTATTTTTGACAAATCTAAAATATCATTAATTAAAGTTAATAAGTTCTCTCCTGCTTTTTTAATTGATGCTGCATATCTCTGCTGTTCTGCATTATCATTAAACATATCTGCTAATAGATCACTGAAGCCAATGACAGCATTTAATGGTGTTCTAATTTCATGACTCATATTAGCTAAAAATTCTGATTTTGCTTGATTAGCTGCTTCTGCTTCTAGTTTAGCCTGCTTCAATTCTTTTTCTCGTTTTTTTCTTGCAGTAATATCAATCCCTATCGATTGGAAAGCAACTAACTGCTCATCATCAGAGAAAATAGGATAGTCAGTCCACTGCTGCCAGGTTAAACTTCCATCAGAAGATTTAGCTTGATACTCATAAGTTACGGGTTCTCTACCAGCAGCTACTTCATCTAACTTTTTTAACACAGCTTCGTGTTCTTCTTCAGGAATCAGTTTTAAATATTTACTTCCAATTAAATCTTCTCGGTTTTGCTCAAAATAATCACAATAGGCTTGATTAACAAAAGTTAAGGTCGTATCTGGTTTAAAGCGGCAAATCATTTCCTGCTGCGTATTAATTACATTATTATATAATTCCTTAGTTTTTCTTAAATCTTCTTCTATCTTTTTTCGCTCTGTTATATCTTCTGCTATTCCTGCTCTCCGATATTGCTGACCTCCTTCTGCAATAACAAAAGATCTTGCCCAAACCCATCTCACTTCACCATTAGGCTGAATTATTCTGTACTCTAAATTAAAGTTTTTTCTATTGTTTTCAAATTCTTCCATCACTTCATCTAAATCTTGCGGATGAACAGTATTCAAAAATAAATTAGGGTTTTGATATAATTCCTCGCAACTCCTGCCCCACACTTCCTCAAAAGCAGGACTAATATAAATCATTTCTTCTTCAGTTCTTAGCCAGAATACTTCTTCAATGTTTTCAGCTAACTGGCGGAACTTTTCTTCTGACTTTTGCAGCTTATGCTGTGATTCAATGCGTTCAGTTATATCATGAATAGAAGAAATTAACAATTCGCTGCCATGCACTGTAATCGGATTAGAATAAACTTCTACATTTCTAATCTCACCTGTAGCAATTTGATGCTGAAAATTAAAAAAATCTTTTTCTTTCTTTTTAGCTCGTTTCATTTCTGCTTTAACCTCATTTTGATCTAATTGATTTATCTCCTGGATTTCTTTTGTAGTCAATTCTTGATAAGAATAACCATAAAAATCTTGCGCTGCTTGATTAGCATCAATAATTTGTCCGTTACTAGGATCAATAATTAATTTAATTGTTTTATCTTCGGCGAAAATAGTTTTGAATTTTTCTTCCTGTTCTTTTAATAACTGACGATTGCGAACCTGTTCTGTAATATCTCGCGCAGTACAAGTAATATACTCAATTTCTCCCGTGTCGTCTAACTTAGGAGTTTTAGTAATCTCCAATAATCTCTCTTCCCCTGCACTATTTTTCAGCCATTCTTGTACTTGGACTTCTTCTTTGCGGGCAAAAACTTCTTGGCTAGTTTTAATATATTCCTCTACTTGTTCAGCAGGATAAATAACATCAAAAGATCGATAAGCAAGCTCCTCTTTGCTCACTCCTAAAAAATCAGCATGAGCTTGATTAACTGTTCCATAGGTTTTTTCATCTTCTAAATACCAGACTTGGTATTCTAAATTATCTAATAAAATATCTTGTTCTTTCTTTTGTTGTTCAAACTTTTGTTTAAATTTCTTAAATTTGATTACAGCAACTATAGTTGTTAATAATAAAGCAGCAATAATAAAATTAGTCATTTAAACTGCCCCTTCCTTCTAAAATACTTCTCATTTATATTTATTCTATAATTCGACAAAATAACCCTTCTTATTTCAGTCAAAATTATTAATAGCCCAGGCATTTAGCCTGGGCTATTAATAATTTACTATTGTTGTTGGGCAATATATTCTCTCACTTTTTCCATATCCATACCATATTCTTGCTCTAGAGTTCTAAGATTTTAATTTCTTCTCCATTAGCTAATTTACCTGCTTCTAGCTTTTAATTTAGCCACTATATTCTCAAATTGCTTAAGTTGCTCTTCAGCCTTTACTACTTCAAAACCTGTTACTTGCTTTAACAACTCACTAGCATAATTTATTAGAAAACCTACCTGATACTCTGTTGCTAAGCTATACAACTGCTCAGCAAAGTCCTCTGCTTGGTTAATTATAAAAGTATCTCTTAATTCTTCATACTGTGGTACTAGTTTCGTTTCTAATTGCTTTATTAGCTCTTCTAACTCAGCATCCTCTAATTCAACAGAATCCACTTCTAAATCTGATGAATCTTCCTGAATTACTTCATGAGCTAAATAATTACTTAGTCGTTTCAACAAAATGTCCTTTTGCACAGGCTTAGATAAAAAATCATCAAAACCAGCTTGTTTAACTTTTTTAATTTCTTGCTCCGTTGCTGAAGCAGTGAAAGCCACCATTACAGTAGACTGATTTAAACCCTGTTCTTTAATCTGCGTTAAAGTTTGATAACCATCAAGCTCTGGCATTTTTAAATCCATTAAGATTAAATCAAATTTCTGTTTTTTAGCTAATTCTATTGCTTGCTCGCCATTCCCAGCAGTTTCCACCTCTAAATTCTCTGCTTCTAAAATAAATGCCAATAACTTTCGATTAGACTCAATATCATCAACAACTAAAACCCGAGCTGCTTTAAATTCTACATTCTCAACTACTGCTTCAGTTGTAGACTTAGATTCTTCCTCTCGCTGATACTCAAGCCCTTTAAACTGCAGCGTAAACTTACTACCTACTCCTACTTCACTATCTAAACTGATTTCGCCCCCCATCATTTCTGTCAATTTCTTAGTAATTGCCAATCCTAAACCCGTGCCTTGAGCTTTTGTAATATCTTGTTGTTGGAAAGATTCAAAAATGTTCTCTTGCTCTTCAGGGGGAATCCCAACTCCTGTGTCAACTACCTGCAATAATAAATCAATTTTATTTTGCTGTTGCTTAATTACTTTTACTACTACCTCAATCTGACCTTGCTCGGTAAACTTAACAGCATTCCCAATTAAATTAAGCAGTATCTGGCGAATTCTGATTTCATCTAGTTTAATCAAATAAGGCAGTCCATCTTCCAGATTAATCATCAAGCTCAAACCTTTCTGATTAATCTTTTGGATAAATATCTGCTCCATATCTTCTAATAAATATACTAAATTAAAATAATTATAATCTATCTCCAACTTCCCCGCTTCAATTTTGGACAAATCCAAAATATCATTGATTAAAGTCAACAAATTATTACCCGCCGTCTTAATCGAATTTAAATAACTCTGTTCTTGACCACCATTAATTTTATCGGATAGCAATTCACTAAAACCAATTACTGCATTTAAAGGCGTCCGGATTTCATGACTCATATTAGCTAAAAACTCAGATTTAGCTTGATTAGCTGCTTCTGCTTCTTCTTTAGCTAAGTAGAGCTTTTCTTCAATATTAATTCTATTTTTAATATTAACAAGCATTTGAGCAAAAACTTTTAGGAGAGAAATTTCTTTATCTCCATAATAATGGTGCTCTCTCACAGAATCAAAACCGATAAAACCAATTAACTGATTATTATTAACCATCGGAACTGTGATTAGACTTTTAATCCCTTGTGGTGCTAATATATCATATAATCCTCCCGCTGCTTCTTGAGGTAAAGAAGATACATCAGGAACATAAAACTTTTCTCCTTGCGAATGTTTAGCTATCCACTGTGGTATAGCATCTATAGGCACATTTTGCAAATTATCAATCTCAGGGCTAATTCCTTCAGCACACCATTCATAGGTGTTAGAAGTTGTTTGCTTGTCTAAATTATAGTTGAAAATATATGCCCTATCTGCTCCTACAAATTCCCCAATCTCCTGCAAAGAATCTTGAATAGTTTCTTCAACTACATCTAATTTAATATTAATATAAGTTGTGGCAATGCTCATCAGAATTTGTTGCATCTTAGAGTACTGACGCAACGAATGTTCTATCTTCTTTCTTTCCGTGATATCCATTATGTTGCCATGCCATAATACACTACCATCCTCCAACTGCTGCGGTTTAGCCCGCCCCTCTACCCATCTTTCTCCCTTTTCAGGTAACAACACCCGATATTCTTTGTGCCACATTGTTAATTCTTGGGCAGATTGTTGAATAGAATCAACAACCTCTTGATAGTCATCAGGATGAAGACGTTCCAACACTTTAGAAGCATCTTCCATTACCTCTTGAGGTGTAACCTCATATATTTCAGAAATGCCCTCGGAAGCATAAGGAAAAACTGAACTGCCATCAGGAAATAGTTGATACTGATAAATAGTTCCCGGGACTTGATTGGATAAGTTAATTAACAAATCCTTAGTTTCTTCAATTTCTTTTTGTTTTTCTCTATTTTCAGTTATATCTTCAGCTGAACAAACTACATATTCTACTTCTCCCTTTGCATTTAATTTTGGATTTTTAGTTATAGATAACAATCTTGCTTCACCAGTACTATTTTCAACTAACTCTTCTGTTATTATTTTCTTTTTTTCTCTAAAAACTTTAGCATTACCTTTTTTACAAATTTCAGTCTCTTTAGCAGATAAAAAATCTGATACTTTTTTATCTTCAATTTCTTCTTTAGCCAAACCTAGAAACTCTGCATGAGCTTTATTAGCCTTACCATATTTTACTGGGCTTTTTAAATACCACACTTGGATATCTATAGTATCTAATAAAATTTCTATTTCTTTATTCTCTGTACTCATCACTACCACCCCCTTTTTAGCAATCTAAAATATTATATGTTTCTCAGCTTATAGGCTTATTATTCTACAAATCAATACAATTCCCTGCTCTTTTTCTAGTATATTAGACATTTATCTTTGCCATAATAATCTAAAAGAACTACTTAAAATCATAATAATTTTAATTATTTTTTGAGACATAGAGTTGCCAAAATTAATAACTGCTTATATAATCAAAGCAAGAGAGTTCTTTTTTAATTAATAATTAAGGAGTAGGTCTAATGCAGGAAGAAAAACTAGATAGGAAACTAATAAAGCAGAATCTTCTGCTTTATTTTTTTATAGATTACGTAAATTATGTTATATTTGCTATGTTGAGGAATGTAATATTTTGTCGAACTTACAAGAGGGAGGATATCATATTGGCAAATTTATTCAATAAGAAAGTATTAAATAAACATTTGCAAACTCATTCTATTAAAAATAAAGAAGATAAAATGTGATAACTTTTTCTCTCTATTTGAATCTAATCTTATCTGTGACTCTGCTTTTTTAAGTAAG
>JBNJFD010000002.1:0-12765 GCA_051746525.1 Bacillota bacterium
ATTATTGCTATTTTTTATCAAAATAATACTTATTATTGACAAAAAATGTTGTTTGTCATTTTCTCTACCTATTTCAACAAGCAGATTTTAGGTAATAGAACACATAAAAAAAAGACCCCTAAAAAGGGGTCACATTAAGTTGCACTGCCTTTATAATTCAATCAACTCATAGTCACTAGAACCTAAACCAATCTGCGTTCCATAATCAATTTGAATATATCCCTCTGTATGTTCTCTAATCCCTTTGAATTTATCTTCTCCAGGTTCAAAGTTCGCTTCTAATAATGAATTTTTAAATCCCTGTTGTTGATTAACCAAATCATAACTAGCTTTATCAATAGCTATTGGATCTTTAGAAGCTAAGATACCAATATCACGAACAATTGGAGCATCACTCCACGGTACGCAATCGCAATCAGGAGTGATATTTAAAACAAAATTAATATAACCCATTTTATTTTCTTTATCCTTTGTAGCACCATAAGCATATTCTGTCATTCGCTCCATAAATGGTGCAATTTCTGCTTCCCAATCTGTTGCAATAGCATCAGTAGGGCAGACAGTCATACACTCACCACAACCAATACATTTTTCTTCACTAATTACAGCACTTTTTTCAATTGTAATAGCTGCTTCAGGACAAACATCTGCACAATTACCGCATGAAATACATTGTTCTTCATCTGCAAAAAAATTAACATTATGCTGCTCTTTTTTACCTGCAGCAGGAGCACAACCCATAGCTATATTTTTAATTGCCCCCCCGAAACCAGATAGTTCATGGGCTTTAAAATGAGACATTACTATCATCCCATCAGCAGATACGAAATCAGAAGCTATTTTAACTTTATTAAACCGTTTTTGATTAATTTCTACTTCCACAATGTCTTGGCTTTTTAACCCTCCAGCTATGATAACTGGAGCATTTAAAACAGCATAAGTAAAACCATGTTGATTAGCGACGTTAAGATGATCTACTGCATTATGACGTTCTCCTGAATACAGAGTATTAGTATCGCTGACAAAGGGTTTAGCTAAATTATCCTTGATTTTATCTATAATCTGCCGCACAAAAACTGGACTAATATGAGAATCATTACCTAATTCACCCATATGCAATTTAACTGCTGTCAAATCATCTTCTGCAATTAAATCAGCAAAACCTGCTTTATCAAATAATTTTTTTACTTTAGCAGCTTTACTCTGATCATTACTTCTGGCTCTAATATCAGCAAAATAAACTTTGCTAGACATATTAACTAACCCCTCCTATATTTTTTAACTCCAACTATTATAATGCACTCTTTCTTCTAAATAACGATCATTTTTTTCTTTTTGCTGCTGCGGATAACCCAACGCTATAATTGAAAAAGGCATTATCTGCTCAGGCAATTCAAATAGTTCTCTAACACCATTAACCCTCTTTTCTACAGGATGAACTCCAAGCCAAACTGCCCCTAAACCTTCACTTTCAGCTTCTAATAATATATTTTGAGTAGCTGCTGCACAATCTTGAACCCAATAGTTTTCATATTTCTCTAAGCTTTTATCGCCACAAACTACTATTGCCGCTGGAGCCTCCTTTAACATAGTAGCATAATCATGAAACTCCATAATTTCTTCCATTATTTGCTTGTCATCTACTACAATAAACTGCCAAGGTTGTTCATTCCCTGCTGAAGGAGCTGCCATTGCTGCTTTTAAAAGCAGCTTGATTTTTTCTTCCTCTATTTCTTGATTAGTATAATTTCTAATACTTCTGCGTGTAAAAATCTCTTCCATTAATTATACCTCCTCCTTTAGTATTTAACTAATATTAAAATTTAATACTAGCTTCCTACATAACTAACACTGCTATTATTCTTTAAAATTATAAAGTAAATAACCCCTGCTAATAAAGCAATTAAACTCAAGTAAGAGTAAAGTGTGCCTCCACCTAAATTTTGATAAATAAAGCCCCCTATAAAACTACCAATAATACCACTAACACCTCTTGAGGTGGCATATAAGTTTTGACCTGTAGCCTTAAATTGCACTCCACAAAGTTCATTAATATAATTAACAGATGTTACATGAAACAGACCAAAAGTTAAACTATGGAGAGTTTGAGATAATAAAAACACAACTAATATCGGAAATTTAGCTAATAAAAACCATCTAAAAGCAAATGCTAATGAAGATACTAGAAAAATATATTTTATTTTAAAATGCTCCATAATTTCCTCTGAAAAATAAAACACAATCATTTCACTTGTAGCAGCAATCATTAAAGAAATCCCAATTAAAAACTCTTTACCTCCCTGGTCTATTACATACAGAGGAAAATAAATATTGTTAGTTTCAAAAGTTAAATTAATGAAAAAAGTAAAAACAACAAATATAAGCAAGTTCTCTTTTTGAAATAGAACTTTGAATTTCTCTAAACTGGCAATTTGCATTTTTACATCTTCATCAGGAAGTTTAGGGATAATAAATAATGTCAGCCCATAAATTCCAGCACTTAAATAAAAAATATTAACAGCAGCAGTCTTTTCAATAAAATATCCTACTAAAGCTACTACTACAGTATAACCAATTGAACCCCAAATCCTGTATTTCCCATACTGTTTACTTCCTTCACCTAAATAACCTAATAATTGTGCGTCTGCCAAAGGAACTGTTGATAAAAAGAAAGTTAAAAACATTACCATAATCCCAGTAATTAACCATAAGTTTTCCGTAGTTAAAAATAAAAGACTACTTACTAAAGCTCCTGATACAGTAACCATTAATAATTTTTTATTAGCCCTATAATAATCAGAAGCCATCCCCCAAAAAGGCAAACTTAATAACGCTACAGCTTTAGCTATGGAATTAATAGTTCCAATTTGAGAAGAAGTAATACCTATACTTTTAAAATATAAATTATAATAAGTAAATACCGCCATCCCCATATAAAACACAAAATTGAACACTTTAAAATACATCTGCTAAACTCCCAACTGAATTTAAGATAACTATTCTTTCCGAAACCGGTTTCGTTAAGTTTATTATAACTTACTTAATGTTCTAACTCAAGAGCCAAAGTAATTCTCTTGAATTTTAAAATAATACCTGCTTTAATATTTATGTATTAATTTAATATTAAAATTGACCAGTTGAGTACAACAGCAAAAGAAACCCATAAAAAATAGGGAATTAATAAGTAACTACTCCATCTTGAAACTTGATAAAAAATATAAATCATACCCAAAATTACTACCCATAATAACAAAATCACTAATAAACCTGCTAAAGGAGATTCAAAGGTAAAAAATGCTGCTGACCAAGCAATATTCAATAATAATTGAATTACAAAAACTTGCCAGGCCGCTTTAGTTCTATAACTCTTTTCTTGTTTTATCCAAATCAAATACAGCGAGATACCTATTAAAAAATATAAAACAATCCAGACTGGAGAAAAAACCCAAGCAGGAGGGTTGAAAAATGGTTTGTTTAACGAACTATACCAAGTTTCTATTTTAGGCGTTGTTAATAATGAACCTACTAATCCTGCTCCTTGACAAATGAACAAACTAGTAATTAATTTAAAAAATTTTTTAATAATTATCATCAACCACCTTTTACTAATTTTATTTCTCTTTAAATATTTCTTTTAAAATTTGATGCTGATACTCAACTACCTGATCACGTTCTACTGTTTCAGTAATATCTTTAGGAAAAGAGATTACTGATTTTAAATTAACTCTTATTTCTTCTAAATGCTCTGATAAATAACTATTCAACCTTTCGAATAATTTTTCAGCTCCTACTTGATTAGTTAAAGGTGCTAATAATATTAAATCTTTTTCTGCTATTTCATAAATTTTATCAATCCCCCGCATTAAACTTAATAATAATTCTTTAATATTTATTAAAGCTTCATCTTGTTGAACTTCAATCCTTAAAATCGAGAATTCTTCTCCACCTCGAGAAGCACGACTTAATTCCTGCAATAAATCTAATTTAAAATACTCTATATCATTGTTTTCATCCCCATATTTGACTAGTTGTTTCTGTTCCTCTTCTTTTAAATAATAATTTATTTTAGATTCTAATATCTGTCTATCGAAAGGTTTTAATAAATAATCTGATACACCAAAACGATAAGCTTTCAAAACAGACCCTCTTCTATCATTAGATGTTAAAATGATAACCGGGAATTGAAAATCTTCTTTTTTTAAATAACTCAACAAACTAAAATCTTGTTTATCACCAAATTGAATATCTAATATTAACAAATCAATATCTTCTAATAAATAATCGTCAGCAAAGTCATTATTCTTTACATCTTCTACATTATTAGATTCTAAAATATTAATCTCTGGAGAACTAATTATACTTCTAATTTTCAATCTCATAATATTAGACTGGTCAACAATTAATATTGTATTCATTATAATTCCCCCTTTAGAAATTATAGTTAATATTAATTTCTTGTTTGAATTTGTTTTCTTCTAAGCTATAAGCCGAATAAGCCCGCAAATTCATTGGTTTTAGACCTAATAAATTAAAATCTGCTTTGAATCCAATTCCTGTTGCCCAGTTTGATTCAGTTGAAGATTGATAATCAACAAAAGAATACCACCCTAAATTAGCAAGTTGGAATATCTGAGCTACTTCTATAGAGGGCATAAATTGATGGGTATAAGCAAAATCAACTATCCCCTGAAAATCAGCATTATCATCTCCATTTAACCCCCGATAAATTACTGGTGTCTCAGTTTTATCTGAACTATTATAAACTAATTGTGGTATAATTGTCCAAATACTACTTAATTTAAACCTTAATTTCTGTGCTGTTAATAATTCTAGATCAGATGAAGAAGAAATTAAAATTTCATTTTCAGACTGCCAATTTACTTTGTCAGCTTCTAAATCTAAACTGTTATCAATATAAACCCATTCCTGATCTGCTAAACTGCTGCGACCAAATCCTAAAGTATAATTGTCATCATAATATTTTAACCCTAACTTCCAATCACTAATCTGCTCTTCTTCCATCTTACTTTTAGCAATTACATCCCAATTTTTATTAAACTTTTTCCAGCGAGTCTTGATTCCCCATTTTTCCTCTGAATCATTATGTCCTAAAACAATTAATTCTAATTTATTCTTCTCTAATTCAAAACCATATTGAAATTCATTTAAAGAGCTGCGCAGCAAATTAGGTTTAAAAATTGAATAATCTTGTCCATAATATAATAATGGATTAAATGTTAAATCATCTAGTACTTGGCGATTATATTTTAAATCATTCAAAGCATCAGAATAATCAATTTTTTTAGTTTGATTTCTTGAACCTAATTCTATATTTTCTTTCTTAAGTTTTCTTTTTATCACAGCTATTTTTGCTTTAGTCTTTTTATAACCTACTTCAATTAATCTATCTGACATCCCAAAATCCATAAATGAAAAATCTCCAACTTGAGTATTAATTATAACATCTGCATATTTATTAAGTATATTCATAGCATTTCTTTTTTGTACTAGAGTTAAAAATCTAACTGTTGATTTAAGTGATGTATTATATTCTTTATAAGGTAGCACATCAAAAGCTGTGGTTGCAATTATAAAATCTGCCCCCAAGACTTTTGCTGCTTTAGCAGGACTCATCTCTAAAATTCCAGGATCCATTAAATACCTGTTTTTAGACTTTACAATGGGAAAATAAAAAGGAATAGCATAAGAACTTTGTAATACATTAGATATTTTCCCTGTACTACTAATATATTTATGACCACTACTTAAATCAAAACTCAATAATGCTGTAGGAGTAGGAAAATTTTCTAACTTTTTAACAGGAGCAATATCTTCAATAAACTTATTAACTTTTGCAGTTTGCAATAATGACCTATTCCAAGGAGAACTGAAATCAAACAGTTCTTCAAAAGGCACTTGATTTAATATTTTTTCCATTTCTTCAGGAGCAATTCCACTACCATACATTGTTCCAATAATTGAACCCATACTAGTTCCTACAACGAAATCAAAAGGAATATTTTCCTCCTCTAATGCTTTAATAACTCCTATATTAACAAAAGCTCTCGCTCCTCCTCCTCCTAATGCTAAGGCCACAGTAGGAGTTTTAAGGTTTTTAAATCTAGTATTAGATTCAACTAAATAACTTTCTTTAGCTAATTTTATTTGAGAAAGGTTTTCTGCTGCCAAAACTTGAGTAGACAAAATTATAATTAAAAAACATGCTATTATTAATTTAAAAAAATTATTGCCCATCCTTTACTCCTTTCTAACATTTTCTGTACTATTAATTTTATATTCTAGAACTAAATTTTATTTCCTGCTAATTAAAAATATAAGTTTTTAATTATTTTTGATGATAAAAGAAAAAGGTACTTTAAAATCAATTAAAGTACCTACAAAATTAAGCTGTTTTATTTAATTTTGTTTAATCTATATGGTGTTACTTGATATACATAATAGTTAAGCCAATTAGAAAATAATAAATAACTACAAGACCTCCAGTTGACTTGTGGTTCTTTATTGGGGTTGTTATTCGGGAAATAATTTTTAGGTTTATCAATATCAATCCCTTTATCAACATCTCTTTCATACTCTTTTTTTAACATGTTTTGGTCATATTCAGGATGACCCGCAACAAAAATATGCTTCCCATCTTTAGTAGATACTATATTTACTCCTGCCTCTTTTGATTCAGATAAAATTTCTAAATCATCTATTTTTTCTATGTCTTCTTTTCTTACTTCAGTATATCTAGAATGGGGTATGAAATGTTGATCATTAAAACCACGCGTTAATTTAGATTTTTCCTTTTTTACCTGATGAGCAAACACGCCAAACATCTTTTCAGATAAATCATATTTAGGAACTCCAAAATGATGATACAATCCTGCTTGAGCTGCCCAACATAAATGAAGAGTAGACGTCACATGATGGTCAGCCCAATCCATAATATTCTGCAGCTCATTCCAATATTTTACTTCTTTAAATGGCAAATGCTCTACTGGAGCCCCAGTAATAATCATCCCATCAAAATTTTTGTCTTGGACTTCATCAATTGTTTTATAAAAAGAACTTAAATGTTCTTGAGAAATATTTTGGGGAGTATAACTATCAGGCTGTAATAAAACAACATCCACCTGTAATGGTGTGTTTCCCAACAATCGTAAAAGCTGAGTTTCTGTGATTTCTTTTAACGGCATTAAATTCAAAATTAAAATTTTAAGTGCTCTAATATCCTGATGATAAGCCCTACTTTCTTTCATCACAAATATATTTTCTTCTTCTAAGGTCTTTACAGCAGGGAGATTATCAGGTACCTTAATTGGCATTCTATTCACTCCTCACTACTTCTTATATACTAATTTTCTCCCATTATAACATCTTTTTAGTTAAAATCAAAGCATTAATTATGAAGTACCACAGTGGAAATAGGAGGAAGAGTAATCTCTCCTTCAGCAATTATTTCTGCACTACTAGTTAAAGGTTCAACTCCTGCCTCATTAGCATCTACTACAACTTCCCAATCTTCTGTTACCTGCTGTACTTGAATTGTTTTTTCAGTTCGATTAGCATTATAAACAACAATAATCTTCTCCCATTCATCTTGCTGATAATTCAATTCAAAAGCAATTACAAAATCTATTCCTGACGCTAAAAAACTTAATCCATTTTGTATTTCTTCCATCTCTTCCATTCGAAAAGCAGGATGCTGCTTTCTGAGTTCAATTAAGCCTTGATAATATTCTACTACCTCAGAATACGTCTCTTTTCTAGTCCAATCAATCTGATTAGTGTAGTCTCCTGCAGTATAACTATTATGGTCTAAACCTTGATATTTATTAGGATTAGGTTTTGTCCTCAACATTTCTTCTCCACCATGAATAAAAGCTCGCCCTTGTGAGGTGAGAATAATACTAGCCCCTAATTTAGCCATTTTAATTCTTTCTCCTTCAGTAGCATTAGGTGTAGAACCTACTACTTTATCCCAAAGAGTGTATCCATCATGACAACTAACATAATTGATAACCTCTTCTGGCTGGTCCGCAAAACGATGATAAGGATCTGTTTCAATCTCTACATTATCATTATACTCAACCATTCCTGCTATAATTCCAGCTCTAATTAGTGCTTTATTATTAACAAACCCTTGAATAAATCCACCATCCTCTAAATTACCTCCAAAACTATTTTGCTTTAAAGCATCTCTAATTCCATCATTAAATACTGCTGGTCCGCTATCAACCCTTAATAAACTTCTTTTCTCCCCTGCGGCCTTAACATATTTTTGTTCAGCAGGCAGAGTTCCTAAATTCCAACCCTCTCCTAATAAAACAGCATTCGGATTTATGTCTCTTACTTCTTCTGCCATTCTTTTGATGGTCTGCTCATCATGCAGCCCCATTAAATCAAAACGAAATCCATCTACATGATATTCCTCTGTCCAATAGGTGGTTGAATCAATAATCAGTTTCCTCATCATTTTTCTTTCAGAAGCAGTATCATTACCGCAACCTGAACCGTTAGTTAAATTATTATTAGCATGACGGCGATAATAATAAGCCGGAACTATTGGCTCAAAAACATCTGTTACAGCAGTATGATTATAAACCACATCAAGAATCACACCTATATCTGCTTCATGAAGCGCTTTAATTAATTCTTTCAATTCTTTAATCCTTAATTCTGGATTCCCAGGGTCAGAAGAATACCACCCTTCAGGAGTAAAATAATTATGAGGGTCATAACCCCAATTATAATTTAAATTTTCTTCTGTTTCTACTTCTCTTATATCTTCAAACTCTTTTTTATCCTCATTACCAAAATAAAAATTCAAGACAGGCATTAACTGTACATGAGTAATCCCCAACTCTTTTAAATAAGGAATCTTTTCAATAAATCCTAAATATGTACCTTTTTTCTTATCTGCAACACCAGAACTATCAGAAATTGTGAAATCTCGAACTGACATTTCATAAATTATTACATTGCAATCAGAATCTAAATTAATATATTCATCTTTTCCCCAAGCAACAGGATTAGTATGCTCTAAATCAACAATTGCCCCTTTACCTAATTTATCTTTATTACTATCAAATCCCGACATAGATTTAGCATAAGGATCTAATATTTCTTCACTGCTCCCAGAATTATTGACAATATAATTATAATATTTACCACTTAAATCTTCTGCAATTTTTTTCTCCCAAACTCCAGTTTCTGTTTTTTTAAGTGGATAAACTTCAGTAGCTTCTTCTCTAGGGTCATCAAATAGTTGTAAATCTACTCGTCCTGCTGAAGGGGCCCATAATTTAAAAATACTTCTTTGAGGAGTATAATTAACTCCTAGCTGATCTTGATAAGTATAATTTCTATCAATAATTTCTGGGCTTAAAATAGTTTTAGCAGTTAATCTTCCAGATTTAATGGTATAAGGATGATCAAAATCTATACTATTTTCCAAAGTCAAATAATACTCGGGTGCTTTAGAATCATCTACTTCTTCAATTGGGATAACTTTTGAACCATACATTACCCAAATCTTATTTTCAACAGCATATTTGAAACGAACCACAATCTTATTATCAGAAAAAACCATAGCCTCTTCAATTTTATTTTCTTCAAATAACTGTAACCCATTATAATATTTAGTAGTATCATTTGTTTTCATCCAAATTTCTTGTCTGGTTTCAAAATTTGGATACTGCTGTACCCCATCAAATTCTTCTTGACCATCTTTATATATAATAAATTTTAACTGTCCATATTGAGGGTGATAGGGAATATCCCAAAACACACCACAAGTATCATAACTATTAAGTTTAATTTCACCCTTAATACTCTCATTCCCCGGCTCTTGCTCTTGCCAAAATTTCAGACTAACTCCATTATAATCCCCATCAGGACGATGATAATGCAAGCGGGCATAATTATCTGAAGGAGCAGGAATCTTTTCCAGGTTTGTTTTATCTAAAGCAGTTTCTAAATCATTATAAATTTGTTGTGTCCCTTTTACAGCCCATAATTCATTCTGGCTATTAAATGTATAATTATTAGCAACTATATTGGAATTTCTAGTATAATCATTGTGCACTATAAAATTAATTTCTTTATCTTTTTCTCCAGGTATATCCCAATATATTCCATATTCATCTACACCACTTATTTCTAAACCAGAGCCCCATTTTAACTTCTCCCCTTTATAGCCAGGACCCCAAACATATAAGCTCCATTCTAAATAATTTTTATTATCCTCTTGAATATAATGTAATCTCATATGTTCTTCCGGAATCTCTAATGTATTTCTTTTTTTTGTGCCCATTAATGCCTAGTTATAAAAGCTATTTAATTCTTTTTATAGCCTAATAACTAGGTTTTCACCTCCTTTTTTAGTAAAAAATCAATCTTTATTGTTTAAATTGTAGATAAAGAAATTAATTCCTGCTTAAAACATACAGAATTAAAAACAACAACAATATTAAAATCTCTTCTCTTCTATTAGTATAGTAAATCTATTATTTAATATTCAATAAAAAATCCTGTAGATTAAATCTACAGGATCAGTTAATATTCTAAATTATAAAACTAATGCTCCTATCCAAGCAAATAAAATTAAAGGAATATTATAATGTAAAAAAGTTGGTACACAAGTATCCCAAATGTGATTATGCTGCCCATCAGCATTTAGTCCAGCAGTTGGCCCTAAAGTACTATCAGAAGCAGGAGAACCTGCATCACCTAACGCACCAGCAGTTCCAATTAAAATTATTGCTGCTAAAGGACTAAAACCTAATGCCTGAGCTAAAGGAACATAAATAGCCGCAATAATTGGAATAGTACCAAAAGAAGTTCCAATTCCCATTGTTACCAATAGTCCTACGATTAACATTAGTATTCCACCTAATAGTTGACTCCCTCCTATTAAGGCAGTTACAGATTGTACCATTGTTTCTACACCACCAGTAGCTCTAATTACATCACCATAACCCGCAGCAATTAGCATTACAAAAGAAATTACTCCCATCATCTTAACTCCGTCATCAATCAAATCATGTAATTTGTGCCAATCTACACTACCAGTTATAACCATAATTGCTAATCCTACTAAAGCTCCTAGAGGTAGAGAATCTAGAGTCAACTGAATAGCCAAAGCAGCAAATAAAGCCACTAACGAAAACACATGTTCATAATTCCAACTAACATCTTCTGTTGATTTATCTACTTTTTCCTTCGATAATTCTAAATCATATTCTCTTTCACTATTATAACTAATAAAAATAGCTACTAATAACCCTAAAAACATTCCTAAAACAGGAATCCAAATTACACTAGAAATTTGTCCTAAACTAACATCCATGCCGTTAGCACTCATTTCGTCACGAATAATTTTGTGAAAAATTAATCCAAAACCAGCTGGAATTGCCATGTAAGGAGCCTGCAGCCCAAAAGTCAACGCAGAAGCTACTGCTCTACGGTCAATTTTTAGCTTATTAAACAATTCTAATAATGGTGGAATTAAAATAGGTATGAAAGCTATATGAACAGGAATTAAATTTTGTGATAAACAAGAAAATCCGGCAATTATTAAAACAAACATTTTTTTCTTATCCTTTATCACTTCTCCTAATTTATTGCTTAACAAATGAACAATCCCTGTTTTCTGAACAGCTACAGCTAAAGCACCTAATAATATATAACTTAAAGCTGTTTCTGCATTGCCCCCCATTCCACTAATTAAAGTGTCCATAGTTTTAGCCAAACCTAAACCTCCTGTTAAACCACCAACAATAGCAGCTACTAACAGCGCTAAAATAGCATTTAAGTTTGCTAAACTTAAAACAATCATTGTAGATACTGATATAAGTACTGGATTCATCAATAACACCTTCCTTTTTATATTGCTTTAATTAATTAAAGCAATATAAAATTAACATAATTTTTATCAAAAATCAATAGTCTTTTAAGTTTTTACTATATTTTTTCCAAAAAATATTAACGATACAGGAGCAAATTTTAAACTCTGTTTAGCAAAAAACGATGGCTCTCTCGTCATCAAACTAGTCTGCAAGAAAAAAATAATTTTGAGGACTGATCACGGCTACTGTAATCTTTGAAAATAATATTATTAATACCTCGCAGCAGGTTTCTTTTTAATTAATAATAAAGAGCTAAACCCTACTGCATGTGAAATGAAGACATATCATTTACATACAATAGGGCTAACTGAAAATTAATTTATTCTAATTTATTTTTTCACTAATTCAACTCGACGATTTTTAGCTCTACCATCTTCCGTCTCATTAGTTTCTTTAGGGGCTAAAGGGCCAACACCTTTAGCTTCAAGACGTTCTTTATTAATATCATATTCATTAACCAGTTTACCTGCCAAAGCAGAGGCTCGTTTTTTAGAAAGTTCTAAATTATAATCAAATTCACCAGTATTATCTGTGTGTCCCACGATGTGAATATTTAGCTCTGGATTTTCTTTAAGCACCTTTGCTATTTTTTCTACAGTTGGCTCAGAATCCGATTTTATTTTAGCACTATCAGTATCAAAATATACTCCATAAATACTGACCTTTCCTTTACTTTCTATATCCTGCATAATACTTTCAGTGCTAATTAAACCGGTCTCCAGATCTTGTTCTTCCACAACTGTCTGCAAAGCTGTCGGACGCTGTTTGCCCCATCTTTCTCCCCGACCAAAATCAGTCTCGGCTATATAAAGAGAGATATAGACATCACCTTCAGCACGTTCAAGGCGGG
>JBNJFD010000002.1:12865-17356 GCA_051746525.1 Bacillota bacterium
CCTAGTTATTTCACCCTCAATATTTTTATCTTCTTGGGGCAACTTTTCATCATCTACCTCTTGTAGTTCGCTAAAAGGCAGAGTGAACTCACCGTAATTTTTTTCATTATAATACCTGATATAGGATCCAGGGAAACGAGAAATAGCAGGGTGGTCCCTACTACCAGGAACATCCTTCGTTTCTACTCCTTCTGGAAAAACAGCTTCTTCCGACTCATCTTCCGACTCATCCTGTTCAAAATCACTTTTAGCAGTTATTAAATCAGTTTCCAACTCTTGTTCTTCCACAACTGTCTGCAGAACTGTCGGACGCTGTTTGCCCCATCTTTCTCCCCGACCAAAATCAGTCTCGGCTATATAAAGAGAGATATAGACATCACCTTCAGCACGTTCAAGGCGGGCTGCTAGATAAAACTGTCTATTATTCTCACCTACACCGATACCTTTAATATTACTGCCTTCACTGGCACTCCAGTTAATACTATACCTGTTACTAGAAAAACCATAACCAAAATCTTTTTCCTGTTTGCGTAAAATATCAAAACCTGCTTCCTCTAATGCCGTTTCGTAATTCCTAAAAACTTCTAAAGCACTATGACCATCAGGAATAACATAAAAGTTCCTAGTTATTTCACCCTCAATATTTTTATCTTCTTGGGGCAACTTTTCATCATCTACCTCTTGTAGTTCGCTAAAAGGCAGAGTGAACTCACCGTAATTCTTTTCATTATAATACCTGATATAGGATCCAGGGAAACGAGAAATAGCAGGGTGGTCTTCACTTCCTGGAACATCTTCAGTATCAACATTCTCAGGAAATGCCAAAACCGGATTCATAAAAAGAGACATTAATATTACAGTAAATAGCATTGATAATAATATTCTCCTGTTAACTCCACTCATAAATTTAAACCTCCTTTTGGTAATTTGAGTTCTTTTCTAAATTTTCTTATCCTATCTTGATTATATTGACTCAGCCATAAATCGCATACAATGCTTTTACTGTTTAATTCTATAAAGCATTTATAAATCCTCTAAAAAAAGAAAATTATTGTAATATTCCTACAAATATGACCTAGATTAAAAAATCCCTAAATTCCCAAATTGCAAATGGAAACTTAAGGATTTTTATATCAACACTATTTTGATTCATCACTAATTTGTGAAAATTCAGGAATCGTATCCAAAAAATCTAACACTACTTCCGGTCTATCAGTTACATAACCACTGGATTGAAAATAAGCCAACACCTTTATATGCCAGAGGTTATTGATAGTATAAGGAAAAACAAATAATCCTTTATCATGAGCGGAAGCAATATATAATGGCCAATTCATAAAGCCTTTAGTTCCCAAACCATGAACTGTTTCTTCTGCCTTATCTAACCACTGACTCCAACTTTTTTTAGTAATCATATTATCTGTAATTAATAACACACGAGGAAGTTGTGGAGCTAATTCTTTTAATCTTTCCAAACTTTCCAAATTAAAAGCAAAAAATATTATTTTGGCTGAATCTAAGTAGTCTTTACTATTTAGTATATCAATTATCTCTTTTTCAATCCCTGGATACTTGTTAGGATATTTTAGCTCTAAAACTAAGCCAGGTCTATTCTCCCCAGTTCCAGCAATATCTATTAAATCTTCCAACCTGATAATATCAAGGTTTTCATATTCTTCTTTCGCATATTCAGGATAAGTCTCATTAAACCAGTTCCCAAAATCCAGCTTTTTTAATTGATCATAAGTGAAACTTCCTAGTTCATCATTCTTTCGCTCTGGAAATACTTCTCCCACATTAGAAGTTCTTTGTAGAGTTTGATCATGAAAAACAACTATTTCTCCATCTTTCGTTCTTTGCAAATCAGCTTCTAAATAATCTACGCCATCCTCTCGAGCTTTAATATAAGCAGGAGCAGTAGATTCAGGTGCTATTATAGAAGAACCTCTATGAGCAATCACAGCAGGATAAGGAATACCAAGTCTAGAGGCTATGTCTTTACCTTGCAAAGATGGATTTATTATATAATAACCGCCGTAAAAAAAAATAAAAATGGCAAGCAGAATCATTGCTATGATAACTAATTTCATAGAACTCCCCCCATTAAAATTAGTTTTTTCTAATCCTTAGTAGGTCTTTTAAATATGATTTCTCTCATACGATTAATAGTTTGCAAAACTTTTTCTTCCTTTTTTTTAGGCAACTTTACATCTTCCTCTTTATTTTCAAGATGAATAAACTGTTTTGATACGTCTGTCTCTCCAGATGTATCAAACTGCCTTACAAAAAGATTATCTTTATATAAAACTTGAGGGATTTCATGAATAAAAGGAACAGGAACTTCTTCACCATCTAATAAAGAAAAACCAGCAAATTCTTCTGGCTGCTCTTCTATTCCCAGAAGATCTAAAATAGTTGGAGCAATATCAGTTATTGTGCCTGTCTTTTCAATAGTATCAGACTTGTTATTAGGAGGTTTAATTAACAGAGGAACATTCTCAGGCTCTTTTATATTTTTATTAGTTGAAAAATTTTTACCAGAAGAATACTCCTCTTTATCAATTCCTGCTTCATGGTCTCCATATATAACAACTAAAGTATCTTCGGCTAGTCCTCTTTTTTCTAACTCAGCAAAAAACATCTCTAAAGACTTATCTACAAAGGAGATGGATTGGAAGTAATCAGCTACTAATGGGCTTTCCATCTCCTTAAATTCCTCTTTAGCTTCATCAGATGGATAAAAGTCAAAGGGAGTATGGCTTGTTACTGTAATCATAAAAGCAAAAAATGGATTCTCTGCCTCCTCTAGATAATCCAAGGACTGATTAAAGAAATCATAATCATTTATTCCTAAATATGATTCTTCCACATCCTTTAGCTTTCCTGCAGTAGAAAAATCATCTTTGCTATAAAACTTATTAAAACCAAGGTCAGGAAATGCTTTATGACGATGAAAAAACTCTTTGTCATTCCCATGAAAAGCTAATGTCTCATATCCAGCATCATTTAAAACCTTAGGCAAAGAATTAAATCTTGTCATATCATTTTTTTCAAAGACATAATTTTTATTTACTGGATAAAGTGATGTTAAAAAGGAGAAATCAGCATCAAAACTTCCATTAACATGCTGAGAATAAAAGTTATTAAAATATAGTGATTCATCCTTTAATTGATTTAAAAAAGGGGTCACCTGCTGATTATTATATTCATAATCAATCAACTTCCCATCTAAAGACTCTACTTGGATGGCAATTATATTCATCTCTTTTTTTGATATTTTTTTAATATCATTCTTGTTCTCTGACTCTGATGCCTCTAAGTCTGCTTTAATTGTATTTGAATTGTTTGAAGCTGCAGACAAATAAGACTCATAAAAATAAAGTGGCATTAGTCCATATACATTTACAAATCCTGCTGTACTTCTATTATAAAGCTTTGCCGGGCTATCATTTCCTAATAAAATATTAGGAATAAAAACCTGCATTGGCAGTAAAATAATAATTATAAAAACAATAATCTTAAACCGCTTTTTATTCCTTTTAAATGATTGAAATAAATTGTTTTTAAAATCATTTTTTTCATGTTTTACTTTGTTTAAAAAATATGTCAATAAAGCCAAATCTAAAACAAAAATAATCTCCCAAATACTAATAATTTGCCTAAAAAGAACCTTAAAAGGTCTAACTCCCTGCCCCATAGTAATATCATTAAAGCTTAAATAATTACCAAAATATTTATTATACCAAACATTTGCTATAAATAATAAAGAAAATAAGATTAATATTGTTAATAATAAATGTTTACCCTTTTTTTCTTTAACTGCAGGAAATAAAAAACAAATAATAATAAAACCCAAGAACAAATTTTTTAAAATCAATCCAACAATTGAAGGAACATAAAATATACGCAAAAGAAGATAATTATATTTGACTAAAAATCCGACTAAAAAAGTAATAGCAAAGTACTTTTCATTCTTTGTTAAATTATTTAAAATATACAATACTAATCCTCCTAATGAATTAAAACTAAACTTATTTAACATTATATTATAAGGTGTTTGCATCTGTCAATTCTTATTATATCCCTAACTTAAGGACTTAGTGTAATTAAATACCCAAAACAAACAAAAAACACCTGCCTTGTAATATTAGGCAGGTGTCACAACAGCCAAAAATCTGTCCTTCTAAATTTGATTTTAGCAATACATAAAACTCAATAAACCCCGCCAATTCAATCAATCTGGTGAGACTAGCAGGATTTGAATCTCCGGCCTACGAATTTGGAGTCCACCGCTCTATTTAATATATTAGCTAGGTAGTTGCCTAAAATTTAGGTGGCTAAGTTTAATCACCTGTACTTACATGTCTGATTCTTCAGGGTTTGATTCTTTAGGCTGTATTTGTTCTTCTTGCTGCTTTTCTTGTTCTTCTTCCTGCTCTTGCATCTCTTCTTCCTGCTCTTGCATCTCTTCTTCCTGCTCTTGCATCTCTT
>JBNJFD010000002.1:17456-46610 GCA_051746525.1 Bacillota bacterium
TCTTCTTCCTGCTCTTGCATCTCTTCTTCCTGCTCTTGCATCTCTTCTTCCTGCTCTTGCATCTCTTGTTCTTGTTCTTGCATCTCTTGTTCTTCTGGAGGAGTTGGATTTTCAGGAACACCACCACAACCAACAAAAGTTAAACTTAAAGCTACAAGAACTGCTAAAACAATTCCTTTCTTATTTTTCAATGTAGTCAAACCTCCTTTCCTAATTTAGATAACTTTTTAGCTAAATACACTAAAAGTTATTTACTATAATAGAGATCAGTCTTTTAATTGCTATTAACTTTTATAAATATAGTATAAAATTGTTCTGTGATAAAATTATGATAAAAAAGAAAAAAAATAATGAATTATATCAACTGAATATATCTAACTTCTCTTTAATACTTCTATCTTTGATTTCTTTTTTTACTGCAAAATAATAATTTCTATGTTGTGATAGTAAGCTCTGACTGGGAAGAAGCATCAGTTAAATTATTTTTTTCTTTAGCTAAGTCTAAAGCTAATCCCTTATTCATCTGAATTACATTTTTCATAAAAAACACCTACCTTTTAGTATTAGGTAGGTGTCAAAATAGCCAGACAGATTCTTCAAAAAACACCTAAAAATCTGTCCTTCTAAAATTCAATTTTCCAAATACCAAAACCTCTATAATCCCTGCCGTTTAATCAATTTGGTGGGACTAGCAGGATTTGAACCTGCGGCCTGCGGATTAGGAGTCCACCGCTCTATCCAACTGAGCTATAGCCCCTTAAAATTTTAATTAATTATTTCTATACTTTTCAATATCTACAACTTTTTGGTCAGAACTTCTATCAATTTTCTTTTCTTTTGCTTTATCTCCTTCTAATTCATCTAAAGTGTTAAAAATTTCATCAAAGAAGTTTTCTATATCTTGCTCATCTATATCCTCTGGTAAGTCTTCAGACATTATAATTTCTGGTTCTGGTTCTAAAAAATTATATAGTTCTCTTTCTTCTATTTTTAACGACTTTTGTAATCGCTTTTTATACTGCCGTTTCTTGTTTTGTATATTTTCAAAAATAGATTTATCTTTAACTGATAATCTTTCTTTTATCTTTTCATCATACATTTGATCTAAAAAAAACTTAGTTTCTACTAATTCATTTAAACTCCAATTACCTATTAATAATTGTTCAAATTTTTCTACTAAATTATCCATTTGTAACAGGGCAATAATATTATCACATTCAATTGTTTCTCCATTTGGAAATGTTATTTTTATTTTTTCTTTAGATTTACTCATAGTTATCCCCTCTATATTAAAATAAATTTTAAATATTATATTATATAGTTAATTCTTTATAATATCTATTTTACCTTTTTTTAAATAAATTATTTCCAGTTATTTTAATTAACAAATAGATGTCATAACTAAAATTTGATTGAGAAAAATTAACTTTATCCCATCTAAATTAAAATATTCAACATTATTAACCCTTATTTCAAATTGTAGCAGTTTGATAATGAGTACCTATTTTTTTATAATTATAATTGAAGATAGTAATTAAAATTAAACTAAAATTACTTATTGGAGGTGATTTTATGTTTGATTTAATGAAATCTGAGGATCAAAATGAAGTTGCTAATCGTCAACCTAGCGATTTGTTTTCTAGCGTTTTAGAAGATTTTATGGATATGAACAATTTAGTGAACTTTAAAACTGACATTAAAGAGACAGATGAAGCGTATATTCTTGAAGCAGAACTACCAGGTATGGATAAGGAAGATATCAATTTAGAACTAGATAATAATTATTTGACTATTTCCGCTAATAATCAAGAAGTCATTGAAGAAGAAAAAGAAGATTATATTCGCAAAGAAAGAAGAACTGGTAGATATCAACGGCGTTTCAAATTAAACAATGTAGACCAAAATGATATTACAGCAGAATATAATGATGGTATTTTAGAAGTTAATCTTCCGAAATTAGAAGAAGAAAAAAGCAATAGAAAAACTATTGATATTAACTAAACAAACAAGCTTAAACATGACATGAATTTGCTCCCTGATTAATCAGGGAGCAAATTTTATTTTATAGGTTTTGATTTTAACGAACAACAGGAACGGTCAGACCACCTTGCGGCAGTACTATTGTTTTATAATCTTCATGTTTCTGATTAATCACTTTTAATGCTTCATTCAAAGTTTCCACTTTAGTAGCAAACATCATTTCTGTTATATCTTGATTTAATTCAGATATTAAAATAAATTCTTTTTCTAAAACAACCTTACTAATTGCAAAAGCTTTATGACCACCAATGATAAATTTTTCTTTAATTCTTTCTACATTATCTTCAGGCTTTTCAGAATCACTTAACCAATCTTCAAAAATCTCTTCTCCTAATCCTGCTCTACATTCTGCTAAAAGAACAATTGTTCCACCTTCTTTAACTGCACCGTCAGCATTATCCAAAGCTTTTTGAGCTTGATATATATTTATATCCTTAGGATATCCTCCAGCACTCACAACAGCTACATCAACTTTTTCATCTAATTCCACATGATACATCTCTGCTGAAGTATCAACACCACTTAACCATGCTGCTTCTAAATCTCCTGCTACTACATCTACAATTTCTTTTTTGCTATTAGTTACTACATTTATAATAAAATCTACCCCTACTAATTTAGCTGCTTCAATCATCTCTTGGCTAATTGGATTTTTTTCAATTGGAGGCAGGTCTCCAATCAATTTAACCATCCTAGAATGATTAAATTGGATGGATTCTCTGCCAGCTACTCCAGGTAAAATAGATTTACGCCCTCCAGAAAAGCCAGCAAAATAATGAGGAGCAATTACTCCCGTAGTAATTAATAAATCAGCCTCTACAACCTCACGATTAAGATACAATCTATTACCTGAGCTTAATTCTCCTAAATCAACTAAATTATGGTCAGGGTCATGAGAAACTATTCTATAATTATCTACTATGTCATCTCCAAAAACATCTCTATTCTGAGCCTCTGTGTTAGGATCATGAATCCCCGTAGCTATTATTAAAGAAATATCTTCCTTGTTAACTCCTGCTTGATGCAATTTTTCTAATAATGGTGGTAACATGATCTTATAAGGTGTTGCTCTGCTTACATCATTAACAATAATCACTACACTTTTAGGAGTTTTATCTTTAACTAAATTTTCTAAAGGAGCAGCAGCAATAGGATTCTCTAAATTGACTTTAACTTCCTGTTGAGGATTAGATACTCCTTCTCTTTCATTGGGATGCAATATTTGAGGGTCTGATAATTCATTTAAATCAACTTCAACTTTTTCAGAACCATATTTTAATTTCATAACTTATTCCTCCACTTTTTTATTAAATTTAATAAAGCAAATCTAACTAATTGGATATTTTATTTTATTAGATTATTACTTAAAAATCAACTCTTATTAGCAATTATCTCTTCTATATTCCTCTATAAACGCTTAGTGTTTAATCTTCTTTTAAGTAAAGTTACTATCTCTCTATCTATCATAATTAATCACTTTATTATAAACCTCCACTGCTTCTTTTGCCATTTCTTTAATAGAATTATCTGCTGCATATTGATAAGCATTATTAGACATCTCATTTAATAGCTCTTTATTACTCATTAATTTAATCACTTTTTCAGACCACTTTTCTTTGTTTTCTGGAACCTTATAACCATTATATCCATTTTCTATCACATCTTCGATACCACTGGATCTAACAGCTACAACAGGTGTTCTCCCCGCCATAGCTTCTAATAATACCATTCCCTGAGTTTCAGATTTAGAAGCAAAAACAAATAAGTCTGCCATCTTATAGTACTTACTAATTTCTTGATAATCAACGGTACCTACTAATTGTATATATTCAGTTAAATCATGTTCTGCTAAATAATTTTCCAAATTATCTTTTTCTGAACCGTCTCCCACTATTAAACATTTAAATTTAATATTACTATTATCCCTAATATATTTTAATGCTTCCACTAGAAAATATAAGTTTTTTTCTTTAGACAAACGAGAAACAGATAATAAAATTAACTCCTTGTCTTCTCTATATTCTTTTTCCAGCCTTTTAACCTGTTCCTCTCCTACATTATAATTATCAAAGTCTACACCTGTAGCTAACACTTTAATATGTTTACTAACTCCAATATTATGCAAATACTCTTTTGCAGTTTCAGTAGGAGCAAATACTGCATCAGACCTATTAGCAGCTTTTTTAATAATATAATGCGAAATTCTATTTTCAAAAAGTCTTTTTAAAATCATAAATCCAGGCAAATAATGTGAATACTTTTCTAATCTTGTATGATAGGTTAGTACACTTGGAATTTGATGTTTTTCAGCTAAAGACAATCCCTTTGAACCCAACCAAATTGGATGATGAGCATGTACTAAATCAAAATCTAATTCCTTAAATTCATCTTCTATTTCACTTGAAAAGATATTAACAATTGGTAATTTCATGCCTTTTTTTTCACTATGCCAAATTGTTTTACATCTAATTACATGTTTATCCTCTTGCTTACTGTCTTCTGGGTACTGGGGGGCAAAAATATATACTTGATGACCTAATTTTCTCAGCCCTTTAGTTAATCTTGCTATAGAAATTGGCACCCCTCCAATAAAAGGAAAATAATTATTAGTAAATATCGCTATCTTTAATTTTTTATTTTTTAATTCATTATCTGCTGAAGTAAACTCACGATAATAATTAACTTCTCTGCGTAATTCTAAATGAAACATAAACCCAACCATAAAAATAATAACTAAAATTAATAATACTGTAGTATAATTAGTGTACATAAAAGATTGTAAAAATATCCAAACATTTTCTACAAATTTAGCTATCTTAGGGCTCAAAAATCCAAATTTATTATGTATTTGAACTACATCATAGTCTACTTTTTGAGGCGTAATCTCTACTTTTAAATAATGATAAAAACTTTGAGCATCGTCCAAAATCATAGCCCCACCTGCACCACCAGAGACAAAATAAGGGACATTATTGAAAATTTCCTTTTCATAAATCTCTAAGTTAGAAGAAAAAACACTAGTTACATTGTATTTAGAAAATATTTTTTTATAATATTTACGGTCCTCTTTACTAGCAATATATTTGTTTTTCTCATCTAACAAATAATCAAGATTGATTTCCATTGGAGGTTTATTCATAATCACAAAACAATTATCATATTTTTTAGATTCTTGTAATTCATTTTCTAACCAAGTCTTTTGCCACGGCTTAGGACTATGCCCTGTTGTATCAAGAAAAATAAAATAGTTGTCTCTAATATGAAAAGAAAAATAAAAAGGACCAAAGTATTTATAATAATTTTTATATCCTTCTTCTTTAACTTCATTATCCCCAACTCCTGTAATAAAAGGAACTTTCATATTAGATAAAGTACGATATAAAACTCTGTATTTCCCCTCACCGCTATCCACTACATTATTTCCAGTAGATATCACAAAATCAACATCATTTTTTTCTAAGCTGGGTAAAATCTTTTTATCAAAAGTCGTAATCGAGTTTTTTATATTCCCTACTACTGCAAAAGAAAAAGACTCTTGGTCTTTTAAATTCTCTTTTACTTCTTCAATGTTTTTCAAATTAACAGCATTGAATTCTTGAATTGACCTCGGAGCATAAATTCTATAAGAGATAATAATTGCTAAAATCAAAATGCTGCTTGCTAAAATAACTTTTGTCTTATTATTCATCTTCATCACCCCCGTTAATCAAACCACTAAAGAAAAGAAGCATTCCAATAGCCATTCCAATATATTTAGTTAAAAATCTCCAAGCAAATATTAATGGGACAATATCACTGGAATTAACAAATCTACTAAACAATAATGAATAACTTCCTTCAGCAACTCCTGTTGCTCCAGGAGTTGGAGCAAAATACATAGAAAAAACAACTATTACCTGCATTAAAATAATAGATAAAGCTGAAACTTCATAACCTAAACCAATAATTAAAATTGCTGAAAAAGAAAATTCAGATATTAAAAACAATAAAGTAAATATTATTGCAGCTGCTATATTTCTTTTTTCACCTTTTAAAAAATAATTTAAATTATCACTAAAAATATCAATCTCTTCAAATAAATTTTGGCACAACTCTCTAAATTTATTTTTAGAAATAAGCCCTTTATGTTTAAGAAAATGTAAAAAATTATAGACAACTTTTTTTAATAATCTATTTTTAAATATAACTATATGAAAAAACAAGAAATAAAGAACAGAAAATAACAAAACATAAAACAAAACAGTTTCTTTAGGCAGAAGATTACTTAAACTTTGTTGTGTTAAAATAATTATTGGAGTAGTAATAAAGAAAAATACTGTAGCTAAAACTGTTCTAATCGTAGTCGCAGCAGTCGCATTCCCTAAAGAAATACCCCGCTTGTTTAAAAAATAAATTTGAACAAACCCACCACCTGTAGCAAAAGGAGTTACATTAGAAATAAACAAATTAATAAAAACCAATTTCACAATATGTTTAAAATCAATTTCAGTATCTAGAGTTTTTAATACATAATAAAGCCTTAAACCATCAAAAGTAAAATATAAAATTAGTAGTAAAAATAACATTGCAAATGTTGAACCAGAATATGACTTAAAGATATAAAAATTAGAATCAGCACCAAAAAACTTATAAATAAAATATAATGATAGCACAGATAAAACAACAAATACTAAAAAATATAACAAATAACTTTTTATATTGTTTTGAGCAGCTGCTTTAGCCTCCAAATCTTTATTTTCTTCTTTATTTTGATAGCTCATTTTTTTCTCCTTTAGTATCAGTTTATTAGTTATTATACACACATTGTTTTATTATATCAAAAAAAAATATATATTCCAATATTAATAAATAAACCCTGGAAGTTGACTTCCAGGGTTTATTTGTGAAATTAAATTTCTATTTCTAGACTGCTAAAGATTTATTAGATATTTCAGCTACAGCAGACAACTCTTTCATTAATTTATCATAACCTTCTAAAGTTAATGACTGCTGCCCATCACATAAAGCTTCTTCAGGATTTGGATGAACTTCTACCATCACTCCATCTGCTCCAACACTAATCCCTGCTTTAGCTAACGGACCTACTAAACTTCTCTTTCCAGTGCCATGACTAGGGTCAATAATAACTGGCAACTTTGTTTTCTCTTTAATTAAAGCAATAGCATTTAAATCCATAGTATATCTAGTAGCAGTTTCAAATGTTCTAATCCCTCTTTCACACAAAATTACATTAGGGTTACCATGAGTAATAATATATTCTGCAGCTAATAGCCATTCTTTAATTGTTGCAGCATAACCTCTTTTTAACATTACTGGAGTATCTAACTCGCCTAATTTTTTTAATAATCCATAATTTTGCATATTTCGAGACCCAATTTGTAATATATCAGTATATTGGTTAACTAACTCAATATCTGTAGAATCAAGTAATTCCGTAACAATCTTTAATCCTGTTTTTTCTCTAGCTTCAGCTAAATATTTTAATCCTTGTTCTTTTAACCCCTGAAAACTATGAGGTGAAGTTCGTGGTTTAAATGCTCCTCCTCTTAAAATTTGTCCCCCTGATTTCTTAACCTGCTCTGCAGCCTTCATTAATTGTTCTCTGCTTTCTACTGCACAAGGTCCCGCCATTACAGTTAATTCATCTCCACCTATTTTTACCTCTCCTACTTCAACAACTGACTTTTGTTTTTCTAAACTTAATTCTTCTAACATATTATTCCCTCCTCGATTATAAATTATTATAATTTTTATATCAAATTTACAAGCTATATAAATATAAAAAACCTACTTTATCTCATCCCTTAGGACGAAATAAAGTAGGTTAATTTCGTGTTACCACCCTAAATTGACTATTAATCTTCAATAGCCCACTAGTTTAATTAACGACATCACTGCCGGTATAACTTACTAAATCAAGTTCAGTTATACAACTCCAGAGTGAAACTTCAATTAAAATTCTTTTTAAGATGTTTTCAGCCGATGACATCTTTTCTCTGTAAAAGAAATTTTTAATTTACTAATCTCCTTCTTAGTTTTTAAACAATATTTAAATGTTGTAATTAATCTTAACAGAGCTTTTCTAAATTGTCAAGCTATTATATTGGGTTTTTCTAAAAGCGTTACATTTAATGTTGAAATTTAATCTTTGTTTTTAATTCTATTCAAATTGATTTGAGCATTATTATAGTCAGGGTTAGCCTTGAGAGCTTTTTTATAAGCTTGCTTAGCTTTTTCTGTTTCTCCAATATTTTCATAACAAATCCCTAAATTATTAAATGTGTATGCAGCATCAGGGTTTAACTCAGCAGCTTTTTCTAAATGTGGTATTCCTTTTTTATATTCTCCTCTTTTTAAATATAAATATCCTAGGTAATTCAAATAATAATAATCTTCTTTGATTTCAACTGCTTTTTTAAAATTATCTACTGCCAATCCTAATTCACCTTGCTCATTATATAACCTCCCCATCAAAGCATACGGATCTGCTTTTTTAGGGTTCTCCTCTAAAACTCTCTCAGCTATTTCCATCGCTTTATCTAATTTATTTTGTTGATAATAAGTTCTACCTAAATTTACCAATACTTTATAATTATTAGGTTCAATTTCAGATGCTTTTTCTAACTGGGTTTGAGAAAAGTCATACTTTTCTAAACGATAATAACTTAATCCTAATAAATAATGAGGTCGCATAGCATCAGGATTATCTGCTACTGCTTCTACTAAATGTTCAACTGCATCTTGATAATTCCCATTTTGGAATTTTTCTACCCCTAATTCGAAATTACTTTGTTCGGAGGCTATAACTAGTCCATTAAATAAAACTAATAAACTTATCAATATACTTACAACACATTTAGTTTTTTTCATATTAATCACCCTTTTTTATATTATTTTAAATATATATCTGCAGCCAATATAGATTTTAAGTTATCCATAGTATCATAATGCCGCCATTGATTACGAGACGGATGAGGAATTCCAGAAATGATTTGCCCTTTTATTTTTAAGTCATTTTGAATAGTAACTAATTCTAAATAATTCTGTGCTATTTTCCCACAAGGAATTAAATATTCAGGTTCACAACTCTCTAAAATATAACCTAATCTAGCCCCCAAATTTTCAATTATAAGTTTTTTAACTTGATTCCATTCTTCATCTTGATGAGTTTTAGCCTGATAATTAACACGTAATTTTTCTAAAATAGATATGACTTTTTCTTCTGCTGCTGATAATTTAGTGTTTTGCAAAGCACTCTTCTGCATTGGAGCAGGAGAAATATTCACAATTCCAAATTGCTCTAAACCATTATAAACACCTTTATAATTATTAGCATCACTAACTAATTTGCCAAAAGCATCCTCACAGTCTCTAGAGTAAATAAATTTAGTCATTTCTACTCCTGAACTACCTGCTACTGGATAACCATTCTCTATTTCAGCTTTATGAGGTGATTCTAAAATAAACAAATAATCTAAGTTAGAATTAGCAACATCTTCTACTTGATATTTATTAAAATATTTTTTCGTTTCTTCTTTGATAAACATCACATTCCTCCATTTAATTACCTAATAATTTATCTAATTCTTGTCTGAAAGTTTCAATATCTTTAAATTGTCGATACACTGAAGCAAATCTAACATAAGCTATTTCATCAATTTTCCTTAAGTGTTCCATTACTAACTCTCCTATTATAGTGCTTTCTACTTCATTTTCCATTTGATTTTTAACTTTTTGCTCTATAGAATTAACCAAACTTTCTATTTTTTCTCTAGAAATAGGTCTTTTTTCACAAGCTTTTAATAACCCATTTAAAATTTTGTTACGATTAAATCTTTCTCGATTCCCATCTTTTTTTATTACCATCACTGGAAGGTCATCTATCCTTTCATAGGTAGTAAACCTTTTACCACATTTAATACATTCCCTCCGCCTTCTAATAGTTGTATTATCCTCGGTCCCCCTAGAATCTATTACTTTACTTTCTAAATTGGTACAATACGGACATTTCATATTTTAAACACCTCAGATGAGGTCTTCCCCCTTTATATAATTATATTTTGTAGTCATTGAAGGTGTTTCTAGATAGATTTTTAAACTCCTGCAAAGTTAATCTAAAAATATTCAATCGAAAATCAATCTAATAATTCTCTCTCTGACATTATTAACTTAACTAATATCACATCTTCTCCTATCTTATGGATATCATCCCAAGAAACATATGTATTTTCTGGTTTAGACAAAAAATTAAACAAACCCGCTTGTTTCGGGATTACTATCCCTTTGATTTTACCTTCTGCCAAATCAATATCTATATCAATGATTTCTCCTAAACGCTGCCCATTACTAATATCAACAACATCCTTAGTCGTTAATTCTGATGTTCTCATCATCGCCTCCACCCCCCTTTTTTTAATTAATATTGCATATTAATATATATTAATTATATGTATAATACATAAGTTTGTTACATAAATAATAACTTATATTTATTTTGAAATTAAAATATTGTCTACCTGATTAACCACGAAATTTATTAATTGTATAGTAGCGCTACTTATTTTTTTAAGTTTTATGATTTAGCTCTCTCTAACATGCTTTTTCAAATCTTTTAATGCTGCTTTTTCTAAACGTGAAACTTGAGCTTGTGAAATACCTATGTTTTCTGCTACTTCCATCTGTGTTTTTCCTTCATAAAACCTTAATGCCAAAATTAATTTTTTTCTTTGTTCTAATTTTCTTAAAGCTTCTCTAACTGCTATCCCTTCTAACCAGCTTTCATTTTCTTTATTATTATCACTAATTTGATCTAATACATAAATGGGATCTCCTCCATCGTTATAAATAGGTTCAAATAAAGATATAGGGTCTTGTATCGCATCTAGCGCATGTACAATTTCTTCTCTAGGTATTCCAATTTCTTTAGCTACTTCTGTTAAATTTACCTCTGAAGAGTTTTTGCTCTCAATTTCTTCTTTCATCTGCAGCGCTTTATAGGCAGTATCTCTTAAAGATCTACTTACTCTAATTGGATTATTGTCTCTTAAATGACGTTTAATTTCACCAATGATCATCGGAACTGCATAGGTAGAAAATTTAACATTTTTACTTAAATCAAAATTATCAATTGCTTTCATTAGTCCAATACAACCAACTTGAAACAAATCATCAATCGGTTCTCCTCTATTATTAAATCGCTGTAATACACTTAAAACTAATCTTAAATTGCCTCCAACTATTTTATTTCTAGCTTTTATATTACCATTATACATTTTTTTAAACAATTTTCTCATTTCTTTATTAGATAAAACAGGTAATTCAGATGTGTTTACACCTGATAATTCAACCTTTTTGCGCATTTATTCCCCCCCTACAAGTTTTCATAATTATATCTTTCCTTAACATTATGTACTTTAAAGAGAGAATATATACATTAACATCGCGCTAAATAAAGATAATTTGACTTTATATTTGAGCAATTAATAAAGATACTATATACTTAAAAAATAGGAGGGGGTCATTATGAAAAAATTAAACAATCGTCAATTATTAATAATTTTAGCTTTTAGTATTGTTCTATCATTTGGTTTAATTATGAATATTAGAGGATTAACAAACCCTTTGCTGCAAGAAGACTATGGAATAAACTATTCTCAATTAGGAACTATTTTAATGTTTTTTTCTATAGGGGCTAGCTTAGCTAGTATATCTAGCGGGTTTTTAATTGAAACTTTTAGCCTGAAAATCATATTTAGAAGCGGATTGGTTATTGGTGCTTGTGGATTATTAGCTATTTATTTTACTACTACTTATCAATTCCTAATGCTTGTAGTTTTTATTATCGGCTTAGGTATGGGAACAACAAATGTTTCTGGTAATTCTTTAGCGTCACGTATTTTCACTAAAAACAAAGGTAAAATGATGAATTTGTTTCACTTCTTTTTCGGAATGGGCTCCGCTTTAGCACAAATTTATGTTCCATTTGTGATTAATTATGAGCTGCAATGGGAAGCTAGCTATTCTTATTGTATAATATTATTAATTATTTTATTCTTATTTAGTTTTCTCCCTGAATTCCCTAAAGAAGAAAACAAACATCGTAGTTCTAATACTAAAATGACCACTATTTTAAAAGATAAAAGGGTTTGGTTATTTATACTTATGTTTTCATTTTATGTAGGAGCAGAATTAGGTATGAGTAGTTGGTTAGGAGTTTATTTAGCAAATATTCAAGACAGGACTCCTGAAGAGATAGGGGCATATATGTTTGGTTTTTTTATTCTATTTACTTCTGGCAGATTATTAGCCAGTTTTATTGTAGAAAAAGTCGGATATATTAGAACTATCATAATTTCAGCTCTGCTTGCAATTTTGACAATTATATTAGGGTTATTAGGACCTAAATCTTTTGCTTTTTTCTTTTCCCTAACTGGTTTATTTCTTGCACCTCATTTCGCTACAATTCAAGCAGTTATGTTTGAGACTTTTACTAGCAATTTATCAGCTATCGTAGGATTAACCTTAACTGCAGGTAGTTTAGGTAATATAGTATTTGCTAATAAATTAGCAGGAGCAGTTAATGAGTTATTAGGTCTACGAGTAGGTTTCTCTATCTTCATTATATATTTGCTAATTATGATAGTTATTACTATCTATCTTAATCATAATTATTTTCGACCCCCAAAAAAAGACTAAATAAAATCTTTCTTATATAAGAAAGATTTTATTTAGATAAATCTTTTTTACTTTGCTTAATAACTTTTTCTTCTTTTTCAAAAACCCAACGAGTAAGCTTTTGTCTAGTACTCTCTGGTAATTTAATAAAATCTATACCAATAATTTTTCTTTTTTCTTCAGTTCTAACAACTCTACCCTTAATAAATTCATTTTCTAAAAAATCAAGGTTAAGAGTTATACCTAAAATATCACCTTGTTCTATATTAGCTAAAGATTCAACTTTCATTTTCAATCCTACGGCACTAATATCAAGCATCATCGCTGAATTAGTTTTATCTTTATCAGAATCTAAATCTTTATCAGCAAAAATATATTTGATTTCTTCTTCTACTGGAATTCTAAAAGATCGCCGCCTTTGAATCCTCTGAATCAAACTTCGCTGTACTAAAACTAAGTTACTAACATCTCTTATTTGATTTACTTCTACTCCAACTTTATATAGGGCATCATCTCCAGCAAAACATAAGTTTAAAATTATTCCAATTCTAATAAATTTAATCTCATCAAAACTTTTATCTAAATTAAGCAATTTCACTTCTGCAAAATCATCAGCTACAGCAACTACTTCTGCTTCTACTTTGGTCAATAATTCTTGGTGAGATGCATTAAAACTATCCAATTTACTTAATTTAACTTTTTGTCCTACTTCCAAATGTGATTTCAACTACGAGACACCCCCTGCTTAATATTCTTATCTAACTATGTTTTTCTCGATTAATGTTTTTTTACCTTTTATAATATTATTTAATTTGACTCTAAATGGTATGCTGAATTAAATAATTCTAATATTATTTCTGACTGATAAATATTCAAAATATTAATAGCAGTATTATTTTGATTTAATCTCCAACATTTATCTAAAGGCATTCCTAAAAAATTACTAATTAAAACTCGATTAACTCCTCCATGGGCAACAATTAATATAGTTTGACCTTGATGCTTCACTAGTAATTCATCTATAGTATTAAAAACTCTGTCTTGTACATCAGTTAGACTTTCCCCTTCAGCTGGTTTGTTTTTTGCTGGATTACTTTTCCATAACTTAAATTCATCTTGATATTTGCTTTCTATCTGCTTAAAAGTTAACCCTTCCCATACACCAAAATTTATTTCTTGCAAATCGGCTTTAACATCAACCTCTAAATCATGTTTCTTAGCTACTATTTGTGCTGTCTTATTTGACCTATCAAGAGTACTACTATAAATAGCATCTATCTCTATATCTGCTAATCTTGTAGCTAACTTTTTAGCCTGTGCTATTCCGGTCTGATTTAATTTTATATTTTTATTTCCTTGAAATCTAGATTCCTTATTCCAATTAGTTTCACCATGCCGTGCTAAAATTAATTTTGTTCCCATTTCTAAATCCCCCTAAAATAAATTATTTAATATTCTATACCTCTTCTACTAGAAATATTTTTTTCAAATGGATGTTTTAGCGCTTTCATTTCAGTAACTAAATCTGCTTTGTCTAATATTGCTTCAGGAAGCCCGCGCCCTGTTAAAATCAATTCTGTTTTAGAACTTTTTAACTCTATTAACTCTATAACTTCTGTTATAGTTAAAAAGTTATATCGTAGAGCATTATTTATTTCATCTAAAATAACAATATCTATTTCCCCTTGTTGTAAAATTTTTTTACTATGTTGATAAGCAGCAATAATAAATTCTTTATGCTCTTGCTGATTATTATCAACAAAACATTTCCCACAGGCAATACAGTCCATCTCTCCTGCTTTAATTTTTTGGACATGGGGGCAAGTTTTTCCATATTGTGTAATTGTAAAATCATCTATATTTTTTACTGCTTCTAATTCTCCAGTATAACCAGTTCCTTTTAAAAATTGAATCATTTTCACTTTAAAACCATGACCGCTAGCTCTAAAACCTAGACCTAAAGCAGCAGTAGTTTTTCCTTTGCCAGTTCCTGTATACACCTGGATTAAGCCTTGTTTTAGTCTTTGCATCATTTTATTTCCTCCTATTATTATTAAGTTTATCAAAAATTCAGCTGTTATCCAACAAAAATAAAAAAAACAAGAAGCCAGTGCTGGCTTCTTGTTTAACTAGCAAAATAATGTTTTCCTATCTTCGTAATAACTTTTCGAGAATAAATCCAATAAGAAGTAACTTTCGCTGGATTATAATAAAAAGCGGCTCCATAAGTTGGATCCCAGCCTTTTAAAGCTAATTCTACAGCATCTCTTGCCTCGTCATTTGGAGTTAACCAAAACTGGCCATCATGTACCGCTGTAAAAGCCCACGGTTGAAACACAACTCCTTTAATTGTATCTGGAAATTCATCATGTCTTAATCGATTTAAAATTACTGCTGCAACAGCTACTTGACCTTCTATTGTCTCTCCTCTTGCTTCAGAATAAACAGCTCTAGCTAATAAATCTAAATCATTCTCTGTTAAATTGTAATTATTAATCTTAATTTGCGTCTCTTTTAACTTAATTTCTTGGCCAGGATAAATATAATTATAATTTGTATTATTCCATTTTCTTAATTGATTTATATTCACATTAAACTGTTGAGCAATCTTTGATAAAGTATCTCCAGGTCTAACATAATAAACACCATCTTTTTTTGTTAACTGTTTCAACTTAGTAATAGTATTATCTCCTGCAATACCATCAATACTTAATTTATTATCACGTTGAAAATTAATTACTGCACTTTCAGTACCATGCCCATAAATACCGTCTAAATGTTGATAATAATAATCTGAAAGTTGAAGTTTGCTCTGTAACTGTTTTACATCAGAACCTATATGCCCAAATTTTAATAGCCTATATCCCAAATCAACAGCATAAACATTAGCAGTGAAAGTCAATACCACAAATATACTAACTACTAAAGAAATCAATCTCATTTTTTTCTTTTTCATTTTTTCACCTCCTTTAAATCAATCATTGATAATTATATCTTAACAACTAGCTATTTAGCAAAGTTATCTTTTGTTAATCTTAGTACAAAAAAGAAAATAATCAAGCCTTAGCTAAGGCTTGATTATTTAGCAAATACATGATTTCCAATTTCAACTACTACTTCTCTACTTTCAAACCACCACATATGGTTTGCCGTCTGGGGATTATAAAAATAGCACGCCCCTCTGGTAGGGTCTTCCCCCTGCAAAGCTGCCCTAGCAGCGCGATAAGACATTCTATTCGGGTGTAAGTTGATCTGCCCATCAGCTACAGGACTAAATTGACCAGGCTGATAAATTACAGCTTTGATATTATCAGGAAAATAAGAACTGAGCACACGATTTAAAATAACTGCACCTACTGCCACTTGCCCCAGATAACTTTCTCCTCTTGCTTCTCCATGAATTAATCTGGCTAATAATTCTAATTCTTGATCGCTAATTGTATGTTGTAGCACTTCTTTGTCTGTTAAATTATTAATTGGTAACTTTATTTTATCGCCTCGTCTAATCATACTAGATTTATCAAGATTGTTTATTTCCTTTAAAACCTTTATACTGGTTTTGAATTCTCGAGCTAAATCATAAATATTGTCTCCAGCTCTAACATAATAATTTAATGTTCTTAAATTATTAATATCAGTAGCAGTTCTAGAAGATTCTTTCTTAAGTTTAATCTTATATTGTTGTTTGTGATTTAAACTATATTCCTCTGTTTTGTTACGCGGTTGATAAAGTGCTATCTTTTCTTTTCCCTCTGCTTTTTGATTAAACTTTGAACTATTTACCTCAGGAATGATTATTTTATCTTCTACTCTAATCACTTCATCTTCTGCTAAATTATTTACTTCCCTAATTTGACTCACTTTGAGATTGAATTTACGAGCTAAATCAAATAAAGTATCTCCCTGTTGAACTTCATAAATTAAATCAATTTGGAACGTGGGCGCCGCATGAGCTATACTTGCAATTACTACTACAGAAATCAAACACAACAATACAACTAAGCTTTGTTTCAAGTCAGTTCCTCCTCATTTGAACAAAATTTAATCATTAGCTAATTTTCTAATAGCTTTTAAATTACTTTCATCATTTCCATCATCATCAATAGGGGTTTCTAAAATAAAAGCTTTATCCTGCAATTGAGGATGCTGAACTAAATTTTTAAAACCCTTAGCCCCAATTTCACCTTGTCCTATATGCTGATGACGGTCTTTATTACTTCCTAATTCTCCTTTACAATCATTAGCATGGATCACCCCTAGTTTATTTAAACCAAAAGAATCATCAATTTCTAATAATAGTTGCTCTACTTCTTTTTTATCAACTAAATCATAACCAGCTGAGAAACCGTGACAAGTGTCAAAACAAATCCCTACCTGACTATTATCCTCTATATTATTATAAATAGTTTCTAATTGCCCTATAGTAGCACCTATTGCAGTTCCTGCCCCAGCAACATTTTCCAGCAATAACTCAAATTTAGGTGTAACTTCAGTTAAAACTTGATTTAAACCTTTAATGATTTTTTCAATTCCTTTTTCCAATCCTAAACCGGTATGACTTCCAGGATGTAATACCAAATATTGAGCCCCAATTTTATTACCGCGCTTTATTTGCTCTTTTAAAGCTTCAATTGACTTAAGATATAAATCTTCTTTAGGAGAAGCAAGATTTAATAAATAAGGGGCATGAATTACCACTGGTTTAATTTTATACTGCTCTAAATTAGCTTTAAATCTATCTATTTCTGCTTCTTCTAATTCTCTCGTCTTCCAACCACGAGGATTAGAAGAAAAGATTTGAATAGTTTCACAACCTAATTCAGCTGCTCTAACTACTGCTTTATCAATTCCTCCAGATATAGATGTATGTACTCCAAATCGAATATTATCACCTTCCTAATTGAAACCTTGTCTAATATGTTAAAAAAACAAAAACTCTATCCCTGATATTGAGATAGAGCCACCATTTATATATATTCAACATTTTTTTTTGTTTTCCTGCATTTTTTAATTATTTTCTTCTTTTTCTGCCACAGCTTCTTTGCGGGATAAACTAATTCCGCGATCATTAATATCAATTACTTTAACTAAAACTTCATCGCCCTGTTCTAAAATATCTTCTGTATTTTTAACATGATGGTCAGCCAATTCAGAAATATGAACTAAACCTTCTTTTCCAGGCAAAATTTCTACAAAAGCTCCAAAATCTAATGTCTTTTTAACTTCACCCATATACATATTTCCTACTTCAACTTCTTCAGTTAATTTCTCAATTATTCTTTTAGCTTCTTCACCACTCTCTTGGTCTTCAGCAGCAACAAAAACTGTTCCATCCTCTTCAATATCTATTTTAACTCCAGTTTCATCTACGATTCCTTTAATTGTTTCTCCACCTTTACCAATTACATCTCTAATTTTTTCTGGGTCAATATTTAAAGTAATCATACTTGGAGCATGCTCTGATAATTCTTCACGAGGTTCTGCAATAGTCTCCATCATTTTACTTAAAATATGAAGTCTACCTGTTTTAGCCTGTTCTAAAGCTTCAGATAAAATATCAGAAGAAATTCCTTTAACTTTAATATCCATTTGTAAAGCAGTTATTCCATCTTTTGTTCCTGCTACTTTAAAGTCCATATCACCATTATGGTCTTCTGTCCCTTGAATATCAGTTAAAACAGAATAATCCTCTCCCTGCTTCATTAACCCCATTGCAATACCAGCTACAGGTTTCTTAATTGGAACTCCAGCATCCATTAATGACAAAGTACTTCCACAAATACTCGCCTGAGATGTAGAGCCATTAGAAGATAATACTTCTGAAACAACTCTGATTGTATAAGGGAATTCATTTTCAGCTGGAATCATTGGTTTTAATGCTCTTTCTCCTAAAGCACCATGACCAATTTCTCTTCTTCCTGGAGAACGCATTGGATTAGTTTCACCAACACTATAAGGTGGGAAATTATAATGGTGCATATATCTTTTAGAATCTTCATCTTCTAAACCATCTAATACCTGTTCATCTCCTACAGCACCTAAAGTAACTACAGACATAGCTTGAGTTGCGCCTCTAGTAAATACAGCTGAACCATGTGTTCTAGGCAGCAAGCCAACTTTACTAGAAATAGGACGAACCTCATCTAAATCTCGACCGTCAATTCGTTTATTATCTTCTACTGCTAATTGCTTAATTGCTTGTTTTTTAATCTGGTCTAATGTATCATTAACCACTTTTAATTTGTCATCTACTTCTTCTTCAGCAAACTTTGCTTCAAAATGTTCCCTTACTTCCTCTCTAACTGCCTCAACCTTTTCTCCTCTTTCTTCTCTATCTTCTGTCTGTAAAGCTTCTTTAATTTTATCTCCCACATAATCTTTGACATCTTGTTCTAGCTCTTCATCTTCTACAACTGCTAATTCTAAATCAGCTTTTTCTTTGCCAATCTCTGCAACAATTTCTTGTTGTAATTCAACAATTTTAGTAATCGAGTTTTGCGCAAATTCAATTCCTTTTAATACTACCTTTTCTGTAACCTCATCAGCACCTGCTTCTACCATCATTACAGCATCTTCAGTTCCTGCTACTGTTAAGTCTAAATCACTTTCTCCCATTTCTTCAATAGTCGGGTTAACAACATATTCATCTTCAACTAACCCTATTCTTACTCCAGCAATAGGACCTTCAAATGGTATGTCAGAAATTGATAAGGCAGCTGAAGCTCCAACCATAGCAGCAATATCTGGTGCATTGCTATTATCAACTGATAATACCGTAGCTACAACCTGTACATCATGCCTAATACCTTTAGGGAATAAAGGTCGTAAGGGGCGGTCAATTAATCTAGCTGCTAAAGTAGCCGCATCACTAGGTTTCCCTTCTCGTTTAATAAACCCTCCTGGAATTTTACCTGCAGAATATAATCTTTCTTCATAATTAATCATTAACGGAAAATAACTCATACCCTGCCTCGGACCTGACATAGTAGCAGTTACTAAAACAACAGTATCTCCATATCTAACAAGAACCGAACCATTTGCCTGTTGAGCTAATTCTCCAGTTTCAATAATCAATTCTCTTCCTCCAAAATTAGTAGACCAACTATTTCCCATACTTTTAGCTCCTTTCTAATTAATATTTATTATATTTCCTCATTGAATTAATATCTATTCTAGTAGCAATCTAATTAAAATTAAGAGCGGGTTAACCCGCTCTTAATTTTTATATCTAGCCTCTAATATTTAACTTAGAAATTAATTCTCTATAAGATTCAATATCATTATTCTTTAGGTAATTTAATAAACTTTTTCTTTTCCCTACCATCTTTTCTAGACCTCGTCTAGAACTGAAATCATGTTTGTGCTCTTTCAAATGTTCAGTAAGTTGCTTAATTTTCTCACTTAACAATGCAATCTGTATTTGAGCAGAACCAGTATCATTTTCATGAATAGCATATTCGTCAATAAGTTCCTGCTTCTTTTCTTCAGATAACATAACCTTCACCTCCTTTTAATTATCAACCCCCATCTCCCAAGTTAAACGTCGGAGAAAACAATTAACCTAGAAAATGGTTGCATGACTATCCCTAATTTTAACATAGGGCTACTTAAAAGTAAATAGTAATCTATATAATGATTCACAAAAGTGAATCATTATAAATTGAGAATTGACAATTGAGAATTGTCAATTAAATTCAAAATCAAAGCCTAAAAACAAGAGCATTATAAAGGTTTAGAGGTTTTGTGTTTTAGTTTTTTATTATCCATTATCCATTTATAGATAAAGCTTCTTTCGCTTCCTCCACATCCTGCTCAATTTGAGAAATCAATTCTTCTTTAGTAGAAAAATATAATTCTTCTCTAATATGTTTGACAAATTCTAATTCTACTTGCTGCCCATAAATAATATCAGAAAAATCAAAAATATACACTTCAATTGAAAAATCATCTTTATTAAAAGTAGGTCGATAACCTAAATTAGCAACTCCATTATACATTTCCCCATTTATCTTTATACGACAAGCATAAACACCAGCCGGAGGCAATATATAATCAGCTACAGGATGTAAATTAGCAGTAGGATAACCTAACTTTTTACCTCGCCCATCTCCTGAAATAACTTCACACTCTAATTTCAAATTTCTCCCTAATTGCTTTCTTACTTTAGAAACAGCGCCTTCTTCAATTAATCTTCTGATATATGTACTACTAATTTCTTGACCATCTAGTTTAATATCTGGTATAGCTTCTACTTCAATTCCATATTCTGCTCCTAACTCCTTGATTTTAGCTGGAGTTCCTTGGCTTCGATAACCACATCTAAAATCTTCACCAACTATAATCTTTTTTACTGGAAATCTCTCTACTAAATATTTTTTTATAAAATCTTGATACGGCAATTGAGCAAATTCTTTAGTAAATCTTTTAAAAATTATGCGGTTAATTCCAAAATTTTTAATGATATTTACCTTCTGCCGATAGCTAGTTAATAGTTTGGGAGCAGCTGCAGGTGCAACAACTTTTAAAGGATGAGGGTGAAAAGTTAATAAAGCACTATCACAATTTAAATTTTGAGCTTCTTGAATAGTTTTTTTCATTATTTGACGATGCCCTAAATGAATACCGTCAAAAGATCCTATCGTTAATACTAATTCTGAATTATGAGGTCGATTATATATAATTTGCATTAAACCTCTCCCTTCAAATCCAACAATTATAAATTTTAATCTGTTTTCAATTCCATCATTTTTTCACTTACTGCTGTTATAACTCTTTCTTCTGCTGTCACTAAATCAGTTTCTATTAAACAGCCAGCAGCTTTGGAATGCCCCCCACCATCAAATTGATGAGCTATTTCATCTACTGGAAAATATTCATTAGACCTTAAACTAACTTTAACTTTATCAGCAGCATGTTCTTTAAATAAAACTGCTACTTCAACTCCCTTAATACTACGAGGATAAGAAACAATTCCTTCGGCATCTTCCCAAGTAGCATTTGTTTTTTCTAAAATTTCTTGAGAAATTTTAACCCAAGATATCTTCCCTGTTTTGTCTAATTTTAAATCTTCTAAAACTTTAGCTCTTAATAATATACTTTGATAACTATTATTTTCAAATATCTGTCTCATTATATAATTAACATCTATATCATAGCTTAATAATTCAGCCATTATTTGATGAGTTTGAGCAGTGGTATTAGAATATCTAAAAGATCCTGTATCAGTAATCAAAGCTGTAGCTATAGCAGTAGCTACAGCTTGATTGAAAGATGCTTCAGCAATATTATTAATTAATTGATACACTAATTCTCCTGTAGCTGCTACATCCCTAACCAAATTATAGTCTCCAAATAAAGTATTATCGGCATGATGATCAATATTAATAATTTTTTGCTGCTCTACTAAATTAGCAACATTATTAATTCGACCTTTATCCCCAGAATCTAAAACAATTAAAGCATCAAACTCTAAATCCAAATCTGGATTATACCTTTTAATTTCATGAACTTGAGGTAAAAAAGAAAAGCAGTCAGGAACTTTATCATCAATTACAACTTCAACTTCCTTACCTAACTGCTCTAAAAAGATCTTAAATGCCAAACTAGAACCAATATTATCTCCATCAGGATTAACATGGCTAGTAACTAAAAATTCATCATACTCTTTTAATAGTTTTACAATGTCCTTAAAATCATCTTTATGACTCATTATTCTCATCTCCGCTTATCTCTTCAATAATCTCAAAAATACGAGCTCCACGTTCAATAGAATCATCATATCTAAAAATTATTTCTGGGGTGTGGTACAATCTGATTCGCTCCCCAATCTTCTTTCTAATAAATCCCTGAGTTGCTTCTAGACCTTCCATTAATTCTTCTTGATTATCGTCAAGAGTACTCACGAAAACTTTAGCATGTCGTAAATCACCTGAAACCTCTACATCTGTAACTGAAACAAAGTCACCAATTCGGGGATCTTTAACTTCTCTACGTAATAATTTGCTAACTTCTTCTCTAATTAATTCAGCAACCTTTTGCGGTCGATAATCGCCCATTTTGCTCACCCCCAAGGAATCTATAAGGTCCTTTTAATTTCTTCATATTCATAAACTTCCATAATATCTCCAACTTTTAAATCATTATAATTTTCAATTCCAACCCCACATTCATATCCTTCTTTTACTTCTTTTACATCATCTTTAAATCTCTTCAGAGATGAAATTTCTCCTTCATGAATAATCTTACCATCTCTTAATAATCTCAATTCAGCATCTCTTTTTACTTTTCCATTTTTTACATAGGCTCCAGCAATAACTCCAATATCAGGCACTTTAAAAGTATCTCTCACTTCTACTTCTCCAATTACAATTTCTTTATAATCAGGGTCTAATAATCCTTCCATTGCTTTTTTAACATCTTCAATAGCTCGATAAATAACTCGATAAGTTCTAATCTCAATATTTTCTTTTTCTGCTATTTTACGAGCATTCGTTCCAGGACGGACATTAAATCCAATAATAATTGCATTAGAGGCTGAAGCTAACATAACATCAGTTTCAGTTATTCCTCCTACTCCACCATGAACAACATTAACCTGCACTTCATCTGTACTAAGGTCTAATAAGGACTCTTTTAATGCTTCAATAGAACCCTGTACATCAGCTTTAATAACAATATTTAAATCTTTAATCTCACCCTGCTGAATCTGTTCAAATAAATCATCTAAATTAACAGCAGTTTTATGGTCAACTAGTTCTCTAGCTCGTTTTTCATCTTGACGTTCTTCAGCTATATCTCTTACTTGACTGCTATCTTCTAAAACTTCTAATACATCTCCAGCACTTGGAACTTCAGACAATCCTAAAACTTCAACGGGAGTTGATGGTCCTGCTTCTTCTACCCGCTCACCATGGTCATTAATCATGGCTCGTACTCGTCCATGAGCAGACCCCACTACAATATAATCTCCAACTCGAAGTGTTCCATTATTAACCAATGCTGTTGCTACTGGTCCACGTCCTCTATCTAATTCTGCTTCTACAATAATACCATTTGCTGCTCGATTAGGATTGGCTTTTAATTCTTCCATTTCTGCTGTCAGCAAAATCATTTCTAATAATTCATCCAAATTCTGCTGTTTTAAGGCTGAAATAGGAACTGCAATGATGTCGCCACCCCATTCTTCAACTACTAAACCATGTTCCGTTAATTCTTGTTTAACTCGTTCTGGTTGAGCATTTGGTTTATCTATCTTATTAACTGCTACTATAATTGGCACATCAGCTGCTTTAGCATGGTTAATTGCTTCAACTGTCTGCGGCATTACACCATCATCAGCAGCTACAATTATAACAGCGATGTCTGTTGCTTGAGCTCCTCTAGCTCGCATAGAAGTAAAGGCTTCATGACCTGGTGTATCTAAAAAAGTAACTTTTTGCCCTTCAACATCAACCTGATAAGCACCAATATGCTGAGTAATACCTCCAGCTTCTCCTCCAGTTACATTAGTCTTTCTAATAGCATCTAATAAAGTAGTTTTCCCATGGTCAACATGACCCATTACAGTTACTACAGGAGGACGAAGTTCTAAGTCTTCTTGATTGTCTTCATAATCATTGACTAAACCATAAATATCTTCTTCCTCTTCCGAAGTAACCTCTTTAATCTGATAACCGTATTTATCAGCTAATTCTTCCATTGTTCCCATATCTAGATCTTGATTAATAGTAGCCATTGTCCCCATATTAATTAACTCTGTAATTAATTTATTAGGCTTAACCTCTATTTCTTCAGCCAACTCTTTTACAGTTAAATTATCTTCCACTTCAATTACATTTTCTGTAGTTTCTTCTCCCATTTTTTCTGCTGGAACCTCTTCAGGCTCATTTTCATCTAACATGTCCTTCACTAATTCTGCAGTATCTTGTTCTATTGTACTCATATGGCTCGTTACCTCTATATCTAATTCCTGCAGTAATTCAATTAATTCTTTATTCTCTAAACTAAGTTCATCTGCTAATTGATAAATCCTAATCCCCATAATACCCCTCCCGATATTACATTTTAAATAACACTTCTTACTTTTGTCTTAGACACAAAAGTAAGCAAAAAATCATTAGGAAATCAAAACTCACTATGTTCAAACATGATTTCCTCAAAATCAAAACAATAAACCTATCAAACATTAGAACAAGAAATATCTTACTCTTCCTCTTCTTCTTCTATTTCTATTCCTTCTACTTCTGATTCACTTTTGATATCTATCTTCCAACCCGTTAATTTAGCAGCCAATCTAGCATTTTGACCTTCCTTGCCAATTGCTAATGAAAGTTGATAATCAGGAACAATTACCTCTGCTACTTCTTCCTTTTCATCAGCTTTAACTTCAACTACTTCAGCTGGACTTAAAGCATTAGAAATAAAAGTTTCAACATCTTCATTCCACTCCACAATATCTATTTTTTCACCATTTAACTCACTTACAATAGCACGCACTCGCTGCCCATTAGGACCAACGCAAGCCCCTACAGCATCTACATCTTCCTCATTAGATTTAACAGCTATTTTAGACCTAAATCCTGCTTCCCGAGCTACTGACTTTATTTCTACTGTTCCATCTCCAATCTCTGGAACTTCAAGTTTGAATAGCTCTTTTAATAATCCAGGATGTGTTCTAGAAACTAAAATATTAGGTCCCTTAGTTGTCTGCTCAACTTCAACAATATAAATTTTAATCCGTTCTCCAGATTCATAAGTCTCATTAGCAATCTGTTCTCGCGGAATTAATAACGCTTCTGTACGACCTAAATCTATTATTACATTATCATTATGATAGCGCTGTACAATCCCAGTTAAAATTTCTCCTTCTCTAGTCACAAATTCTTGATAGAGAATATCTCTTTCTGCTTCTCTAATTCTTTGGATTACAACTTGGCGGGCCGTTTGAGCAGCAATTCTACCAAAATTAGCCGGTGTTACCTCTAATTTTAGTTTCTGCCCTAACTCACAATCATAACCTTTATCTTTCGCTTCTTCAAGAGATATTTCCAATTCTTCATCTTCTACTTCTTCAACTACTTCTTTTATAGAATAAACATGCACTTCTCCACTATCTTCATTAATTTCAATCTCTACATTCCCCTTAGACCCAAAACCGCTTTTACCATAAGCAGATTTCAAAGCAGCTTTAATTGCCTCTAATAACATATCTTTAGGGATTCCTTTATCCTTCTCAATTTCTTCTAATGCCTGAATCAATTCAATATTCATTTATAATCCTCCTTTAGGAAGCTTAAAACTCAACTGCTAATTTAGTCTTCGCAACTTTATCTAACGGGATAATAACCACTTCACCTTTAACCTCTATTCGTATTTCTTTATTTTCTAATCCCAACAACTTACCCGTAAACTCTTTAGCACCATCTACTGGAGCATATGTCGAAATATCAACTAATCTACCCGTAAACCTTTCAAAATCATCTGCATCTTTTAAAGGTCGGTCAAGTCCTGGAGAAGAAACCTCTAGCAAATAAGATTGTTCAATTGGATTTTCTATATCAAGTTGCCCTTCTAAATCCCGGCTTACCTCTTGACAATCTTCTATTGAAATTCCGCCATCCTTATCGATAAAAACTCTTAAAATCCAATTTTCGCCTTCTTTATTATACTCTACATCAACTAATTCCAAATCTCTAGATTCGGCAATTGGTTTTACTATTTCCATAACTTGCTGTGCTATGCTTTGGCCCATTTTTTTCCTCCTTCCCAGTTATTTATCATTGCTATTTATTCCCGAATTCAAACTATATTATCCCTTTATTATATAGTTAAAGAGTGGGCTAAAACCCACTCTGACTAGTCAACAGTATTAACTCCAAACTCAGCAATATATCGCAGGAATATTATAGCATACTAATAACTGATTTGCAAGTCATACATCTAATTCACAGTAAGTTACTACCAACAAAATTTAACCAAATAAAGATAATTGATTAGTTTCTGGCAAGTCATCTAAACAACCGTGTTCACGCATTACTTCAATTACTGTTTTACTTAAACTAGCTTTATTACTTAAATCTTCAATTGAAGTAAACTCTTCTTCTGACCTAACTTCTACTAAATTCTGTGCTGCTTTTTTACCTAAACCATCTAAACTAATTAAAGGAGGTCTTAGTCCTTCTTCTTTAATTTGAAATTCTTGAGCTTTAGAATCATAAATGTCAACGGGACAAAAAGAAATCCCCCGGGCCAAGGCTTCAATAACTATCCTGAGCACCCGCAAAGTATTTTTATCTTTCGCTGTAGCATCATTACCTTTATTATTAATCTCTTTAATCTTTTGTTCGATAAAACTTTTGCCTTTTAATACTATTTGAGCATTAAAATCATCTGCTTTAATTGTAAAGTAAGTATTATAAAAAGCTTGCGGATAATGAACTTTAAAATAAGCAATCCGATAAGCCATCATTACATAAGCAGCAGCATGAGCTTTAGGAAACATATAATTAATTTTCTTACATGATTTAATATACCAATCTGGCACATTATTTTCCCGCATCTCCTGTTCTTCTTCAGCAGTTAATCCTTTACCTTTTCTAACATGCTCCATAATCCAAAATGCTTTAGAAGGTTTAACTCCCTTTTGTAATAAATAGTTCATAATATCATCCCGCACTGAAATAACTTCTGCTAACTTAGCCGTCCCAGAGCGAATTAAATCTTGAGCATTATTTAACCACACATCAGCACCATGAGACAAACCACTAATCCTAACTAACTCTGCAAAAGTAGTAGGTAGAGTTTCTCTTAACATACCCCGCACAAAACTAGTTCCAAACTCAGGAATACCCAAAGTTCCTAATTTGACTCCCACTTCTTCTTCAGTAACCCCTAAAGGCTCAATACTAGAAAATATTTTCATTGTTTTTGGATCATCTAATTTTATTTCTTGCGGGTCAACTCCAGTAATATCCTGCAGCATCCTAATACTTGTAGGATCATCATGACCTAAAATATCTAATTTTAAAATTCGACCACTAATCGAATGATAATCAAAATGAGTAGTTAATGTATCACTATCCATGTCATTAGCAGGCTTTTGAATGGGAGTGAAATCATAAATTTCTTTATCCTGAGGAACAACCATCAAACCACCAGGATGCTGACCAGTAGTTTTCCTGGCCCCAGTGCACCCATCTACTAAGCGATTAACTTCTGCGCCCCGCAGCACCTCATTATTATCTTCCATATGTCCTTTGACAAAGCCATATGCAGTGCGATCTGCAATAGTAGAAATAGTTCCTGCCCGATAAACATATTCTTCACCAAATAATTCTTCTGTATAACGGTGTACTTTAGGCTGATATTCACCAGAAAAGTTCAAATCTATATCAGGTACTTTATCACCTTCAAAACCTAAAAACACTTCAAAAGGAATATCAAAACCATCTTTAATGAGTCCCGCTCCACATTCAGGACAATCCTTATCTTCTAAATCAATCCCTACTCCAATAGAACCATCAGTAAAGAACTCTGAATGTTGGCACTCAGGGCACCTATAATGTGGAGGCAGAGGATTAACCTCTGTAATATCTGTCATTGTTGCTGCAAATGATGAACCAACTGAACCACGAGAACCTACCAAATAACCGTCTTCTAATGATTTTTTAACTAGCTTTTGTGAAATTAAATAAATTACAGCATAACCATTACCAATAATTGATTCTAATTCACTTTCTAATCTTTGCTCTACTAATTCTGGCAGAGGGTCTCCATACCAATTTTTAGCTTTTTCATAGGCCATTTCTCGCATATCTTCGGCAGCACCTTCAATAGTTGGAGTAAATAAACCTTCTGGAACAGGTTTAACCTCTTCTACCAGCTCAGCAATCTGTTGCGGATTTTCTATTACTAATTCACGAGCCACATCTTCTGAAAAGTAATCAAATTCTGCTAACATTTCCTCAGTAGTCCTAAAATATAAAGGTGCCTGTTGGTCAGCATCATCATAACCTTGGCCCTCCATTAAAATTTGACGGTAAATACTATCTTGAGGATCTAGAAAATGAACATCTCCAGCAGCAATCACTGGCTTCCCTAACTTTTGACCTACTTGATAGATTGTTTGATTAATCTCTTTTAAATCATTTATAGATTCAACTTCACCTTTTTCTAATAAAAATTTCGCATTACCCAAAGGCTGAACTTCTAGATAATCATAAAATTTAGCAATCTCTAATATTTTATCTTCAGATTTGCCTTGCAGTACTGCTTTATAAAGGTTAAGATATTCTGAGTATCTTTCAATATCCTCAGGTTTTAAACCTTCTATATCTTTTAAAATAATATTTATAATATCCTTATTTTTTAGTACATACTCAGATATATAACTAAAGAAAATTCTTAAGTCATATGCATATGCAATACGTGTTTTAGAAGAAG
>JBNJFD010000003.1:0-4832 GCA_051746525.1 Bacillota bacterium
AAGAAAGTGACGAGTAATGTCTCGTCACTACTCTTCACTCTTCACTCTTCACTCTTCACTCTTCACTCTTCACTCTTCACTGCTTACTGATTACTGATTACTGATTACTGATTACTGTTTCACTGCCTTTTAATCTATTTTACCTTAATTTCTTTTTTTTCATTCCATTCTACTAAAATAGGACTAGCTATACAAATAGATGAATATGTTCCTGATAGCATTCCAATTAATAAAGCAACCATAAATGTTTGTATAGTTGTACCGCCTAATATCAAAATTGCTAGAATCGGCAGTAGGGTAGTTACTGATGTATTAATTGACCGCGGTAAAGTATCTAATAAAGCTTGATTAGTTAATCCTTCAAAAGTGTCTTTCTTAGAATACCTCATCTTTTCTCGAATTCGATCAAAAATTACAATAGTATCATTAATTGAATAACCTACAATTGTTAATAGAGCAGCCACAAAAGGACTATTGATCTCTCGCCCTAAAATAGCAAACATCCCTAACACAATTAAAACATCATGCAGTAAAGCTAAAATAGCTGCCATAGCAAATCTAAATTCAAAACGAATACTAATATAAATCACTATTGCTATCGCTGCAATAAGTAATGCTGTTAACGCATTAGCTTTCAACTCTTGACCAATAGTAGGTCCTACAGCCGAAGTTCTCATCATTTCTGCTGAAGGATATTTGTCTTCAATCTTATTTTGAATTGTTAATACCTCGTCTTGACTCAACTTAGCAGTTTTAAATTGCACTCCATTATTTTCTGTCTGCTGGACAACACTTTCTTTATTAATTCCAGATTCAGATAAAATAGATCTTATTTCAGAATTAGAGACTTGTTGATCAAAAGTAAATTGCATAATTGTTCCACCAGTAAAATCAATTCCTAAATTAAGACCTTGAGTAGCTATTGCAAAAATTCCTACTATAATTAAAATTGCCGATATTGCAAACCATACTTTCCTTTTTCCCATTATATTCACAGACATTACCTCCTTGACCAGCCGAGCAAAGAATTTTCCTTCAACATATTTGTATCTAAAGCAGTGTCGATTAACATCCTAGTTACTATAATTGCCGTAAACATACTTGCTAAAATACCAATTCCCAAAGTGATTGCGAATCCTTTGACAGTTCCAGTACCAAAGTAGGCTAAAACTACCACTGTAATTAATGTAGTTACATTAGAGTCTAAAATAGCTCTAAAAGCCCTTTTAAAACCTGATTCTACTGCCGCTTTAATAGTTTTTCCCTGCTGATACTCATATTTAATTCTTTCAAAAATAATAACATTAGCATCAACAGCCATACCAATGGATAAAATCAACCCACCAATTCCAGGTAAAGTCAAAGTAGCATTTAAACCAGATAAAACTCCCAATACAATTACAGAATAAAAAGCTAATGCCACTGCAGCTAAAACACCTGGCAGGCGATATACTAACGTCATAAAAATAACAATTAAAATTAAACCAATAATTCCTGCTTTAACACTTTTATCAATTGACATCTGCCCTAAAATTGGCCCTACAGTTCTATTTTCAACTACTTCTACAGGTACAGGCAAAGCACCAGACCTAATTTGCAGAGCAACTTTTTGAGCTTCTTCAACATCTTCAAACCCAGTAATTCGAGCCTTAGCTCGATTGATTTCTTCTTCTACTTGAGGATTAGTTAGCAATTGATCATCTAAATAAATTCCTACTCGTCTACCAATATTATTTCTTGTTATCTCAGCAAACTTTGCTTTCCCTTCATCTGTTAACTCCATCACAACAACTGGTCGATTATATTCAGACCCAAATCCTGCTTCAGCATCTTTAACTTTATCACCAGTCATCAATGTATCTTCCGCTTCATTTTTAAATTTCAATTGAGCAGTCCTACCAATGGTTTTAATCGCCTCATTAGGGTCTTCAACACCAGGTAATTCAACTATAATTCGTTTATCTCCCTGCAGTTGAATAACAGGCTCAGTTAAACCCATCCCATTAACTCTCTGTTTGATTACACTTCTGACTCTATCCATAGCATCTTCGTCAACCTTGACATCTTCAGTATCTTGAGCTTCTAATACTACATGAGTTCCTCCCTGTAAATCAAGTCCCAAATTAATACTCTCATTTAAGGGATATAAAAAATATACTGCTGTTAATAATAATACTGTAATACTAACTAACTTCAAAATTCTTTTTTGCTTCCAAGTCATAACTTGTCTCCTTTCTCTAATTCCTTTAATAATGTTGTTTAACGTTTTTATTATACGTTTTCTTTATCATCTTGTCAATTATTACCCCTGGTAATTAACACTTTATACCATTATTTAAACTTCAAGACAGAAAGTTATTTTCCTTTAATCTAGAACAATTAATTCAATTTATACTGCCAAAAATAAAAAATGGCTCCCTGAGCAGGACTTGAACCTGCGACAAAGTGGTTAACAGCCACTCGCTCTACCAACTGAGCTATCAGGGAACACTAACTTGATTTGAATTTTACAATTGCTATATTACCACATAAATATTTTATTGTCAATAATTTTTATAAATCTCTCCAACAAAGTGCTAGATTGAAAAAAGTCACCCGCTAGGGTGACTCAATCTGACAATACATTAATTTATTTTTCTACGGCTTAGAACTCAATTGGGGATAACTTGGTTGGTCTAACACTCTCATTTTAGTCAAGGGCCAATAAACCCAAAATGCCTTGCCTTTAATCTGGTCATAAGATACATAACCTACTACTTCGATTCTCCTACTGTCAGAACTGTGATTCCGATTGTCTCCTAAAACTAACACATGACCCTCAGGAACCTGATAAGGTCCTGCAGTATTATGAGTTTTATAAGTATCTTCTTCTGGACTATAATATTCATATTCGTGGGTGTTAATATAATCATCTTTTATATAATCTTCTTTTATTAAATGACCATCAATATAAAGAGTCCCGTTAATTATCTCAATTTCTTCACCTGGTAAACCAATCACTCGTTTAATATAATCTCTTGAATCTGCACTGGGATTTAAAACTACAATATCCCCTCGCTGTGGCGATTGAAAGTAATAAAGAAATTTATTAACAAACAATCTTTCACCACTATCCAAAGTAGGTTCCATTGAAGAACCTGAAACTACAAAGGACTGAACTATAAAAGTAATAATAAAAAAAGCTAAAACCCCAGCAATTAATAGCGACTCAATAAATTCCTTAGCAAATTCTTTAGTAAATAATCCAAAAAAACCATTATCTCCCTTACTCAAAATTATGCTCCCCCTAATTATTCTTCTGTTTTACTCGGTTCATTATTTTTTTCACTATTTTGAACTCTTCCAATTGATTGTTTAGTAACTTCAATTTTTACATCTGAAGCTACCTTTAACTTCAAGCTATCATCATTAATAGCTTTAATTTCTCCTTTAATACCCCCAATAGTTACAATTTCATCTCCTACCTTTAATCCTGATAACATATCCTCTCGTTCTTCCTGTCGTTTTTTCTGCGGTCTAATAACCAAAAACCAAAAAATACCAAAAACAACTGCTATCGGTAATACCGACCCTAAAATACCTGCCATTTTTTATTCCTCCTATTGTTTTAATTTATTAATAATGCCTTTTAATAAATTCAATACAAAAGATAAAAGTCCTTTATAATTAATTTTTTATTCTTAACTTTGCTTAACTACTTTTGAACACCATACTGCTTATAAAATTGATTACGGTAATCTAAAAATCTATCTTCAGAAATGGCTGTTCTAATGTTTTTAATGATTTTAATCATAAAATACAAATTATGATAAGTTGTTAACCTTAGTCCTAAAATTTCATTCCTCTTAATCAAATGCCGAATATAAGCACGACTATAATTATTACATACATAACAATCACAATCATGATCTAAAGGAGTAAAATCTCTTTTATAAGTTGCGTTTCTAACTGTAATTCTACCTTGACTTGTAAAGATAGCACCATTGCGAGCTACTCGGGTAGGAAATACACAATCAAACATATCCACCCCTCTCATAATTCCTTCAAACAAATCTATAGGTGTCCCAACTCCCATTAGATACCGTGGTTTTTCTTCCGGTAGTAAATCTGGTGCATAATCTAATACTTCTAGCATCTTTTCTTTTTCTTCACCTACACTCAAACCACCAATTGCATAACCTGGCAAATCAAAATCAGTAATTTGTTGAGCACTTTTTTCTCTTAAATCTCGATGCATTCCTCCCTGCATAATAGCAAACAAAGCTTGGTCATCTCTATTATGGGCTTCAATTGATCTCTTTAACCATCTTGTTGTTCTTTCCAAAGATTCATCTACATATTTTTTATCAGCAGGATAAGGAGCACATTCATCAAAAGCCATAATAATATCGGCCCCTAAACTATTTTGAATTTCAACTGATTTTTCAGGACTAATAAAATGTTTAGAACCATCTAAATGAGATTGAAAGGTTACTCCTTCCTCTGTTATTTCATTACTATCACTTAAACTATAAACTTGAAAACCGCCACTATCAGTTAAAATAGGACGATCCCAATTCATGAATTGATGTAACCCACCTGCTTCTTCAATCAACTCATGGCCCGGTCGTAGATATAAATGATAAGTATTGCTTAAAATTATTTCTGAATCGATCTCCTTTAACTCCTCAGGACTCATAGTTTTCACAGTTGCCTTAGTTCCTACTGGCATAAAAACCGGGGTATTAATTTTCCCATGAGGGGTAGTGAATTCTCCTAATCTAGCTTTTGTATCTTTACATTTTTTATGCAGTGTATATTCAAATGACACTTTATCTCCTCCAAATTTTAAG
>JBNJFD010000003.1:4932-38202 GCA_051746525.1 Bacillota bacterium
CCATGAGGGGTAGTGAATTCTCCTAATCTAGCTTTTGTATCTTTACATTTTTTATGCAGTGTATATTCAAATGACACTTTATCTCCTCCAAATTTTAAGCTTTTTAAGTTTCCTATTTTTTATCTTATTTCTTATTGCCCGTTTTGTCACTAACTACTTATTTCCCCTATGCCTAGTTATTCTTTAGTACTTACTGATTACTGATTACTGATGACTCATTACTGAATCTTATAATATAAGCATTCCATCTCCAAAACTATAAAATCTATATTCTTCATCTACAGCATGTTGATAAGCCTTCATCGTTAACTCTTTCCCAGCAAAAGCACTTACTAACATTATTAAAGTAGACTCTGGTAAATGAAAATTAGTAATTAACGCATCAATATTTTTAAACTGATAACCGGGATAAATGAAAATATCAGTCCAGCCTTTTTCCGGCTTAACAAGCCCATCTTCAGTTGCTACTGTTTCTAGAGTCCTAGTTGTCGTTGTTCCTACAGCAAAAACCTTATTCCCTTCTTTTTTAGTTTGATTAATAATTTCTGCTGTTTTAGCTGAAATTTCATAATACTCAGCATGCATGTCATGTTCTTCAATTTTTTCTACTTTAACAGGACGAAAAGTCCCTAAACCAACATGCAAAGTAATATCAACAATATTAACCCCTTTAGCTTCCAATTTTGCTAATAAATCAGCAGTGAAATGTAACCCTGCAGTAGGGGCTGCTGCTGCACCTCTTTTCTCAGCATATACAGTTTGATATTTATCAGGTTCTTCTAACTCCTTAGTAATATAAGGAGGCAGAGGCATATTACCCAATTGATCTAATATCTCCTCAAAAACACCCTGATAGTCGAACTTAGCTATTCGCCCTCCAAAATCAGTTATACTTTTGATTTCAGCTTCTAGTTCACCATCTCCAAAAACAATTGTAGTCCCTACTTTCACTTTGCCATTTGCTTTAACTAATACCTCCCATGTGTCTAGTTCAGTCTTAGTTAGCAATAAGACTTCTACTTTCCCACCAGTTTCTTTCTTTTGGCCAAATAACCGAGCAGGAATTACTTTGGTATTATTACGAACTAAAGTATCACCCGAATCAAAATAATCTACTATTTCTTTGAATATTTTATCTTCAAGGTTATTTTCAGTTCGATTTACTACTAATAAATTAGATTCATCTCTAGGCTCCATTGGTTTTTGAGCAATTAACTCTTCTGGTAAATCAAAATCAAATTCTTCAACTTTCATCTTCAATTCCTCCAACATGATTTTTAACTAATTTAGTATTTTGATAATAATGTTCTAAAATCTCTCGATAATTATAACCTTCTTTTGCCATTTGATAAGCTCCCCATTGGCTCATTCCTACACCATGCCCCCAACCTTTCCCTTTAAAAAGAAACTCTGTCTTTAATTTAGTTACTGTAAACTTAGTGCTGCGCAAATTTAACCAAAATCTAAATTTAGAGCTATCAATACTAATCTGCTGCTGAGCTCCTTCAATTACTACTTTACCGGGCCGCCCAGAAGGGCCAAGGTCTTTTAGTTTGATTTCTCTTATTTCTGTTAATTTTACCTCTTTTTCCGCTAATATTTCTTTCAATTTTGAACTGCTATATTTTTTCTGCCACTCATAATTAGGAGCAACATAATCATTAGAATCTACACTTTGTAAATACGGAGTATCTCCACCCCAGATAATAGACCCTTGAGCTGTTTCTCCTCCTGCATTAGAGTGATATACAGCATGAATCAACTTTTGATTATAAGTTAATACTTCTCCTTTAGTTTCTTCTACTGCCTGATAAATTTTAGAAGTAGTAACATGGTGACCTTTATAAGATTGAGAATAAATTGTATTACACAAGTGATACCCTTTACTAACATTAGCATCTAAATTTCTCAAAGCATAAGTTCTAGCTACTACTGCTTGAGCTTTCAAAGCTTCCAATGACCAGTTAGGATCAATTTCACTACCAATTACACTAGCTAAATAATCGGTTAAACTCACTTTATTAATTACAGTCATAGTCTCTCCATTATTAAGTAATTTAATAATACCATTATAATCTCTAGATTCAAGATTTAAAAATTCCCCTTCATCTAAAGGTGATACTAAAATATAATCAGAATCAAAATAATAATTATTAATTCGAATAGATTCATCTTCTTTTTCAAAATAAAAACTAGTCTTTGAGTCCAAATTTAAAGTGTAGCCATCACTAGTTTCTAGTTTGATTCCGGAAGGTGAAAGCAATTTCACACTATTAGTTTCATTAATCAAACCTACTTTTATAAGCTGTTCTTGAGCTTGAATTAAAGCAGAGGCATACAATAGAATTAAAATTAACAAAGCTAAAACTAACACCTGTCTCTTTAAAATAAAAGTTCCTCTGAATCCAGTTGGATTTTGCATTATTCTGCCACCTCTATTCCTAAATGTTGATAGGCTAACTTAGTTGCCTCCCTACCACGAGGAGTTCTATCTAAATAACCAATCTGTAACAAATAAGGCTCATAAACATCAGCAATAGTATCCTGCTCTTCATTAATAGCAGCAGCAATAGTTGATAAACCAACAGGACCACCAGAAAAATTCTTAATAATTGTTTTTAATATTTTTCTATCAATTCTATCCAATCCTAATTCATCAACTTCTAATTTAGCCAATGATTTCTTAGCTATTTTTTCTGTAATAATTCCTTCTCCTTTTACCTGAGCAAAATCACGAACTCGTTTCAAAAATCTATTTGCAACTCGAGGAGTTCCTCTAGAACGGCGTGCAATTTCATAAGCTCCATTCTCTTGAATACCTACTTCTAAAACTCGCGCTGCTCTTTTAACTATCTTTGCCAACTCATCATTATTATAAAATTGCAGCCGATTAATTACTCCAAATCTGTCCCGCAATGGAGATGTTAGACTCCCTGCTTTAGTAGTAGCACCAATTAAAGTAAAATTAGGTAAATCTAGACGCACTGACCGAGCATTAGGACCATTACCAATAACAATGTCTAAAGCAAAATCTTCCATAGCAGGATATAAGGTCTCTTCGATTACTCGATTCAATCGATGAATTTCATCTACAAATAAAACATCATTAGGTTTTAATTTAGTTAAAATAGCAGCTAAATCACCCGGTTTTTCAATAGCAGGACCAGATGTTGTTTTTATATCAACCCGCATTTCATTAGCAATAATATTTGCTAATGTAGTCTTTCCTAAACCAGGTGGACCAGATAACAAGACATGGTCTAAAGCTTCACCCCGGCCTTTAGCCGCTTCAATAAAAACTTTGAGGTTCTCCTTTATTTTCTGCTGCCCAATATATTGCTTCAATCTTTGTGGTCTTAAATTATAATCTATATCCTCCTGTTTTTGACTAGGGGAAACCATTCTTTCCTCCATGCTCATTTTTATCCACTCCTAAATAATTATATCATAATTAATAATTATTCTTTTATAAGCTACATCGCTTAAATAACACTAAGCCCTTCACGAATTATATCTTCCACTTCTAAATCAGGCTTTTCTTTAACAACTTTTTCCACAGCTTTACGTGCTTGAGATTTCTGATATCCTAAACTCATCAGACCTTGAATAGCATCTTGCATCTTCGAATCATCAATATTGGAATCCTTATCTACTATTTTATCAACCTCCACTTTTTCTTGCAACTCTAATATTAACCTTTTAGCTGTCTTTTTCCCCACACCTTTAATTTGTTGTAAAGTTTTCTCTTCTCCATTAACTAAAGCCTGCTTGAAATTTCTAACACTCATTGTAGATAAAGCACTTAAAGCTGACTTAGGGCCAATCTTAGAAACTCCTAATAATTTTTCAAACAATTCTAACTCTTCTAAAGCAGCAAAACCATATAATTTAATTGCATCTTCTCTAACATAAGTATAAATATGAAGCTCAACTTCTTTACCCCTTCGCGGCAAACTAGTCTGAACAGTCCCTGGAGTATAGACTTTATACCCCACCCCTTGTACATTAATTACTATATATTCCAGATCTTTTTTTATTAACTTACCATTTAAATAAGAAATCATATCATCTATTCACTCCCTGCTTTGAAATAATTCACTAAAAAAGAAAAAACAGTCATCTAGCGACTGTTTAAAATAAGCAACATTATATTATTATTTAGTTTTTAGCACTCGAAAATCCTTCTAAAATACTAAATAATTCTTCTTTACTGTCGATTTCAATTCCTAACTGTAATCTTTTTATATCTTCTTGAGCTAAATTCTTCAAGAGAATATCTTTGCAAACTTTGACTAACTCAGCATCTTCTAAAATATCTCCCCGATAAATTGCTACATATCCATCTTTAATGCCTAAAAACAAATCAGCAAAGTTTATAATATTTTTTTCAAATTCATCAGAATCTAATCCCTGATTTATTTCTTCAGTTGTAATTATTACATTATCATAATCTAATTCAAATTCAAAATCTTGGCCCTTACTTAATTTTTTCTCAATATCTTCTAACTTTAAATCAATTTCAAATAAATTAGGTGCATCTTTATTTGATTGAGCATAATCACCAATTGAGAATAAAGGTTCCTCTATTAAATCCAATTTTAGCTGCTGTTGCGTCAAATTTTCTTGTTCATCTAACTCATTTCGTTCTCTAATTATTAATTCTGCTAAATTATTTTTCTTTGTTAATTCATTTTTAATTCTAGAATCCAAATAACTATTATCATTATTATTATTGGCTGTTCCTTTTAAAACATAATAACTAATAAGAGCTGTACTAATCACTATCAAAATAATCCATAATACTCTCTGCGCTAATTTCAATAATTTTCCCCCTGTTTTAGAATACCCCAACTAATCTTATTTTATAAAAAACAGAGGTTCTAAAAATTTATAGTTCAATTTTATCTCGCACTTGATCAGGAATATTATAATTGGCATACACATCTTGAATATCATCATGGTCTTCTAAGTCTTCAATTGTTTCTAATACTCTCTGCGCTGCCTGAGGATCCTCTAAGGTAATCTCATTATCAGGAATCATCGCCAAATCTCCTGAATCAAATTTATAGCCGCTTTCTTCTAAATTCTTTCTAACTTCTTGTAAATCACTAGGAGCAGTTAAAATTTCAACATTATCTTCGGTAATATTAATATCTTCAGCTCCAGCTTCAATAGCATCGAGCATCAAAGCATCTTCATCAATTTCAAATTCCCCGCGGTCAATAATTAATTCCCCTTTTTTTTCGAACATCCAAGAAACACAGCCATCCTCTCCTAAATTACCACCATGCTGCGATAATAAATGTCTAATTTCAGAGGCTGATCTATTTCTATTATCACTCATTAACTCTAAGTATAATGCTACTCCTTCGGGAGCATATCCTTCATAAACTATCTTTTCATAATCTACCCCTTCTAATTCACCAGTTCCTCTTTTAATTGCCCGTTCAATATTATCTTTAGGCATATTAGCATCTTTAGCTTTTTGAATAGCTAAATCCAAATCACTATTTTTTTCTGGGTCACCGCCACCTTCACGAGCAGCAACAGTAATCTTTTTTACTAACTTAGTAAATAATTTTGCTCTTTTCCTATCTTCTTTTTTCTTTTTATGTTTAATATTATGCCATTTAGAGTGTCCTGCCATAATTAATTCCTCCCTAATTTAAATATTCATTAAATTACACTTGAATTTTATCATATCATTAGTATATTTTCAATCATCCTAAACCTCTGCTTGAGGATAAGAACCCAGCAATTTAACCCAAGCCACTATCTTTTTTATTTTTGATAACGCATCTTGGATTGTTTGCTCTTTTCTATGTCCTTCGAAATCAATAAAAAAGATATAGTCCCCAATCATTTTCCTAGCTGGTCGTGATTCTATTCTCGTTAAATTAATATCCCGTTGAGCAAACTCTTTTAAAATCTCATATAACGCACCTGGATGGTCATCACAAGGAGAACAAATTATTGATGTTTTATCTTTTCCAGTCTTTGAACTATCATGATTTGCTAAAACAACAAATCTAGTCCAATTTTCTTGGTTATCCTGGATATTATCTTCTAAAACTTTCAACTCATAATAATCAGCAGCATGATGATTGCCTATAGCTGCCCAATCACCGCCTACATTAGAAACTTTCTTGATTGCTTTAGCAGTACTATCAGTAGTATGTATTTTACAATTTAATTTGTGGTCTATAAAGTTTCTACATTGAGCAACAGCTTGAGGATGAGAGATTATATTTCCTACAGCTTTTAAATCATCTACTCCTTCTTTAACTAATAAACTATGAGTAATTGGGATAATCACTTCTTCAAATATTTTTAAATCATATTTTAATAGTAAATCCAAAGTTAAAGTTACTGCTCCTTGGAGAGAATTTTCTATAGGTACTACCGCTTTATCAATTTCATTATCCACTACTGCCTCAACTAAGGTCTTGATATCTTGATAAGGAATATATTCACTTACTGAACCATTATATTGTTGAGCTGCTACCTCAGTAAATGTTCCTTTAGGTCCTAAATAACCAACAATGCTCATCCTAGACACTCCTTTTCTAAAACAATTTATGATTAACAATTCCTCACTTTACATCATATCTTATATTAAGATATATATTAAAGCAAATTATACCTAAAAAGGAGGGCTGCTTATGAAACTTTCTCAATTGCTAAAACCAAACAACCCCTATGATAAAAATAAACCAGAGGAAGAAGACAATATTAATGACCCCTTTGTGCTTTTTTTAATTCTGCTTTTATTAATTCTATCTGATATAAATATTCTGAAATAAATTAAAGACATCCCAAAAGGATGCCTTTATCTATAACCATTAGTAAGTCTATAAGCCGGGTTCTGTATGCCCTTGCGGGTGATAATCATCCATCTAAACTAATAATTACTTATTAGTTTTAGCAGCTTTACCCGGGAAGTCGAGCGAGCAACTCTTGCCCTTCCCCTATTTCGCTTTGCTCCAGATGGGGTTTACCTTGCTAGCTTTGTCACCAAAGCTCCGGTGCGCTTTTACCGCACCCTTTCACCCTTACCAGAAAATTCTGGCGGTTTCCTTTCTGTGGCACTGGCCCGCGGATTACTCCGGCTGGACGTTATCCAGCATCCTACTCTATGGAGCCCGGACTTTCCTCAAGTAAAGATTAAATCAATACTTGCGATTATCCGACTTACTAATGACCGTATTTGATTGCAGAAACTATTATAACAGCTTATATTTTGATTGTCAATGATTTATTCCAAGTTACTAGTTACTCTTCATAATATAATATCCGACCACAATTATCACAAGTAATAATTTGTTCACTAGTTTGAACTTTTTTAATCATGTTAACTGGCAGAGTCATTCTACAACCCAAACAATAATTATCTTCTAATTTAGCTACAGCTTTACCATGCTTTAAATCATATAATTTATTATATTGTTCTATTACATCAGAACTTAAACTTTCTTTTAATTCTTTTCTTTTCTTGGGGATTTGTTTTAATTTGTCTTTAATTTCTTGCTGCTGTTCTTTAAAATCTTCTTTTAATTTTTTTAATTTGTTGTTCTTTTCTTCTTTTTTTTCTTTTAATTTACTAAGTTCTTCTTCTTTTTTTTCTAAATCAATCATAATGCTTAATGTTTCTTCTTCAACTTCTTCTTTCTGCTGCTGAATTTTATCTAATTTATCTTGAATTTGTCCTAATTCTTTAGGGTTCGAATTATCTCCACTATAAAGCTGTTCTTGATAATTTTTTTCATCTCGAACTAAACGAGCACTATTAAACTCTAACTCTTTTATCTCATCCTCTAATTCTTTTAACTCAGTTTCTTTTTCTTTTATATTTTCTTCCAATATTTCTATCTCTTTTTCAATATTATCAACCTTATTAATAATATCTCCCTCTTCTAATTGTTGATTCAGTTTTTTCTTTTGTTCATCTAATTTCTGCAATTGATATAACTGTTTTATAGTTGTCATCAAACTCCCCCTTTAGTAAATAGAAAAAAGTAGACCAAAAATTAGTATTTGATCTACTTTACTTGCCACGGATTTGTATTAATTATAGATTTTATTATTTCTACTTCTAGATTATTGTCTGTAGTTTGCTGCTTTAAGTAATCTGTTAATCCTTCTCTCATAATTTTCTCAGTTCCATAATGTCCAGCATCAATTAAATTCAACTCTAGTTCTTCAGCTAGTTGAGCCTCATGGTATTTAACATCTCCCGTAATAAACAGGTCTGCTCCCTGCCAAGCTGCAGCCTTTATAAAATCTGCTCCACTACCACTACATAAAGCAACTTTCTTAACCTTATCTTGAGCAGAAGTAACAAATTTAATCTGTTCTAATTCTAACTCCTCTTTAATCTGGTCTATATAATCCGTCAGCTCTACTTTAAATTCCAATTCTCCAATTCGACCTAAGCCAAACTCAGCCCCTTGATTAGTTAAAGGATATAAATCATAAGCAACTTCTTCATAAGGATGAACATCTTTCAATTTATTGATTGTTTTTTTAGTATCATCTGCTTTAATTATTGTTTCTAAGCGATATTCTGACACATGATTAACTTTATTTTGTTCTCCTTGCTGAGGATTTGAACCTTTTAACGGCTTAAAGGTTCCCGTTCCTGATTGATAAAAAGCACAGTGACTATAATTCCCCAGCCATCCGGCACCTAATTCACCTAAAGCATCTCTAACTTGTTCTAAATACTTTTCAGGAATATACACTACTAATTTCCTTAGCTCTTCTACATTAGTTACCTGTAGAGGAGTAGCATTTTTAATACCTAATCTGTGGGCCAACAAATCATTCAATCCACCTGCTGCAATATCATAATTAGTATGAGCAGAATAAATAGCGATATCATTCTTTATAGCCATTTTGATTATTTTCCCAATTGCTGTATCAAATTTCACAGCAGACAATTCATTAAAGATAATGGGATGATGAGAAATAATCAAATCTACATCAAGCTCACTAGCTTCTTTTATCACACTTTGGTTTACATCTAAGGCTACTAATACTTTATCTACTTCTGCATCATAAGAACCAACCTGCAAACCAACATTATCCCAATCCGCTGCTAAATCTTTTGGCGCAAGTTGATTTACTAAAGAACTAATTTGTTGTAGGCTAACAGTCATGATTGTACCTCCTTTAATCTCTCAATTTTCTGCTTTAACTTTTTTATTTTTGAATGCTGAGGTGCATTAACAACAATTTTATCTATTATAACCTGCCAATTTCGCTCTAACTTATCAAAATAAAGATCTAATAGCTCATCTTGTTGAGTTATTAACTTAGGACCAAGCTCTAACAAAAACTCATCTTCTACTTCCATTTTTCCAGGTTCAACAACTATAATTTGATACAACTTTTCCTTCTCCTGCACTAATCCTTCATCTATAATTGCGAATTCTTGGTCTACTAACCATTTGCGCAGTGAACTAGCTCCCGCCATGGGTTGAAGAATAATTTTTTCTAACTGTTGAGCCAACTTATAATTAGCAGTTAGAATCTTCTTAATAGTTTGTCCTCCCATACCAGCTATAATTGCAGTATCCACTTCATTAGCATTCAATACTGTCAAGCCAGAGCCTAATCGTACTTCAACTTGATTAGCAACCCCTGCTTGTTTGACATTGTTTTTAGCTACTTGATACGGGTCTTGATTGTAGTCACTAGCTATTATTAAGGGACAGTCACTATACTTAGCTAAATAAATAGGAATATAGGCATGATCCGTTCCAATATCAGCCACTGTAGTTGGCAAATCTATAAAAGATACTATTTTTTTTAATCTTGGTGATAAATTCATAAAATTACCTCATTACTATTTCTTGGTTTCTACTAATATATTATATATAATTTAACCCCTTAATATCAAGGCATTTATCTTAATTAATAAAAAAGTTTAACTATTTATTAACCTGAATTATAAATTTTTTAACATTTTTATTATATAATTAACTTGCAATATAAATTTGCTGTTATATAATTTAATTAAGTTAATCTTCTAAGGAGGAATACTTCATGTTAGAAAAAAGCAAATTAGCTCCTTTTTTCACAGATTTTTTTAATGCTAAAGTAGCCGATACTTATATTGACCTCCACATTCATACTAGCGCCTCCGATGGGTTTATTAAAACTGATTTTATTGAAAATTTATTACAGGGTACACCTCATTTAATTTCAATTACCGACCATAATTCTATTACTAGTAACATTAAGCTGGCTAACGCATCTGACCTTAATATTGTTCCTGGAATAGAAGTAGGGTGTCAAGATGGATTTGAATTTTTAATTTATTTTAAAACCCACAGGGAATTAAAAGATTTTTATAATAAATATGTTCAACCTTTCAAACAAAAATATGATATTACTAGAACTAAAAAAAATTATGACCATTTTTTAGAACATGCTAAAAAATATAACTCATTTATATCTATTCCTCATATTTCTGGTTTAGCACAAAAAAATTATTTGCGTAATAAAAACTATATTAATGAAGTCATTAAAGAAGTTGATGCTATAGAAACTTATAACCATTCTCTACCTAAAAAAAGAAATAAACAAGCTAAAAAAACAAGAATAAAAAACAAAAAACATGCTACCTTCGGCAGTGATTCTCATATTAACCAAAGTTTGAGCTCCTTTTATGAAGGGCAACAAAAAAAATTCTTTCCTTCTAACCCACTAGAGACAATAAGACATAATTTATACTCTATCATTCCATTAGTTAGTAAAAGAATTGCTTATATTTTCTCAAGTTAAATGATCAAAAAAATTAAATAATCCAAAAACAAAACTCCATCTACTTTATTCTCTGGAATAGATGGAGCTTATCTGTTTTAGGTGTTATTTAATTATAAAGACAAGTTATAAATAAAACAAATCACTCCAATTATAATCTCTAATTAATCCAAATAATCCTTAAGTTTCTTGCTTCTACTTGGATGTCTTAATTTCCTAAGAGCCTTGGCCTCAATTTGTCTAATTCTTTCTCTTGTTACACCAAATTCTTTACCTACCTCTTCTAAAGTTCTAGAACGACCATCTTCAACTCCAAATCTTAACTCTAGTACTCTTTTTTCTCTATCAGTTAAACTATCTAAAACATCATCAAGTTGGTCTTGTAATAGCATAAATGAAGCTGCAGCTGATGGAGATGGAGCATCTTCATCCTCAATAAAGTCACCTAAATAACTATCTTCTTCTTCTCCAATTGGAGTTTCTAAAGAAACAGGTTCTTGGGCAATTTTCTTTACTTCTCTCACTTTATCAGGATCCATATCCATTTCATCTGCTATTTCATCTACTGTAGGTTCTCTACCTAACTCTTGCACTAAATGTCTAGTTACTCTAATTAATTTATTAATCGTTTCTACCATATGCACTGGAACTCTAATAGTTCTAGCCTGGTCAGCAATAGACCTAGTAATAGCTTGTCTAATCCACCAAGTTGCATAGGTACTGAATTTATAACCTTTAGTATAGTCAAACTTTTCTACTGCTTTAATCAAACCTAAATTTCCTTCTTGAATTAAGTCTAAAAATAGCATTCCCCGGCCTACATACTTTTTAGCAATACTAACTACTAATCTCAAGTTAGCAGCGGCTAATTCCTGCTTAGCCGATTCATCTCCTTCTTCCATTCTTTTACCTAATTCTTGTTCTTCTTCTTTTGTCAATAAAGGAACTTTCCCTATCTCTTTTAAATACATTTTAACTGGGTCATCAATCCCCACACCATCAGGCACGCTTAAATCTAAATCACTTTCGTCTAAATCTACATCATCATCTTCTTCTGTGGTATCTGTGGTACTAGAATTACTTTCTTTTTTAGAAGCTGATGTAGAGGAATCTTCTTCATCTACTACTTCAATCCCTTCACTATCAAAAACTTGATAGATTTGATCTAAGCTATTATCTTCAACATCTACATCAGATAATGTATCTTTAATTTTACTTTCTGTGATTTGTCCCTTTTCTCTACCAGCAGATAATAACTCTTTGACTTTATCCTGCACAGCCACTTTAGCCATATTAACCCTCCTCCTTCCCCAGCAAAGTTTGATATTGCTGTAATAATTGATTTAACTCTTGATAATCATTCTTTTGTTCAGCTTGCTTAATTTTAGTTTCTAAATCTTCTTTCTTCATTCCAGATTGATACCCCTTTATTTTCTTTATATAATCCTCTAAAATTTTATTTTCACTACCACCAAAATCAAAATCATTGTCTTCTACAGCCAATTTAGTTAACAATTGCTGCACAGTTTCATCTTCTATCTTTGTTAACAAATTATTGGTTTCTAACTGCCCTGTGCTTTGATATACATCATAAATCACCGAAAACAATTGTTTGTACCTTCCTTCTGCAAAATCATCAACAGCTAATCTATCCTTAATCTTGTCTAACAAATTAGACTCATTAAGTATCATTTTTAGTAAGCCAGCAGCTGCATTTTTATAACCACTCTTTTTAGAATCTTTAAAACTAAGATTCTGTTTTAAATTATTATTATTATTCCTTTGTGTAGCTTTTCTATCCTGCGGCTTTAATTTTTGATATTTATCTAATTCAGACCTTAATAATCCAATTCTAATCTGTAGTTTTTCTGAAACTTGCTTAAGGTACTCATCTTTTTCAACCTGATCATTGATTGAATCTAAAATTCCTAATAAGTCCTGAACTACATTAACTCTATCATCTACATTAGATAAATCCTTATCTTTTAAAGTTTGATTTATTTTAAATTGGATTAATGAAGTAGCATTATCTTTTTTAGTTAAGAATTTATCTTTTCCCACTTCTTTAATAAAATCGTCAGGGTCTTGTTCATTCTCTAAACTAATAACCCTCACATCTAAGCCTACATTTTTTAAAACATCCAAACCTCGATTAGTAGCTTTAGCTCCTGCCACATCAGAATCATAAGCTATATAAACGCAATCTACATAACGATTTAAAATTTTTGCCTGTTGGCTAGTTAATGCCGTACCTAAAGATGCTACCACATTGTTTATCCCATATTGAGCAGCAGTTATTACATCAGTATATCCTTCAGTAATAATCGCCTCCCCAGATTTGCGCATTGCTTTTTTGGCCCAATTTAAACCATATAAGTTTTTGCTTTTGTCAAACAATTGTGTTTGGGGCGAATTTAAATATTTAGGTTGGTCTTCACTACTTAGAACTCTACCTCCAAATCCAATTGCTTGATGGCGATGGTCAAAAATAGTAAACATCACTCTATTGCGAAATCTATCATAATAGCCATCTTTATTCTTCCTAGGTAAAACTAACCCTGATTTAACCAATATCTGGTCTGAATAACCTTTGTCATTAAGAAATTTATACAGACCCTGCCATCTATCAGGAGCAAAACCTAATTGGAATTTTTCTATTGTTTCCTCATCAAAACCTCTACTTAATAAGTAATCATAAGCTTCTTGTCCAAGCTTAGATTCTAATAATAGATAATTATAAAACTGAGTTGCTAACTTGTGAATTTTAAGCAACTTTTTTCTTTGGCTAACTTTCTTCTGCCTAGCCTGAGAATTTGTTTGTTGGGGGAGATCAATATTCGCTCTATCTGCTAAAAACTCTATTGCTTCAGTAAATGTTAAACCTTCTACTTCCATTATGAAATTGAATATATTTCCTCCTACCCCACAGCCAAAACAATAGTATAACTGCTGGTCAGAACTAACATTAAAAGAAGGCGTATTTTCATCATGAAAAGGACACAACCCTTTATAGCTTTTCCCACTCTTCTTTAAGTTAGTATATTCAGAGACCACATCAATAATATCATTACTAAATCTTACTTTTTCTATAAAATCATCATTATATAACTGACTCAAAATAGTTCACCCTTTAATCAGCTACTGCTTAATATTAGCTTCTCTATAATCATTCCATAAAACAATAACATCTATGCACTAGTTTAATAATCTAGAGCATTAATCTCTTCGACATTTTATGACAAAATCCTATTAAAAATGAAAAAAAATTAATCCTCATAAAATCTACTAAAAAATTAACTTTAGTGCTATATTATAACTACAACACTGTAACTGAAAATCCTTTATTAAATTTAAATTTAATCAAAATATGTAGATAATGCCTACTTAATTCAAGGATTAAAAAAACCGACAAATATTTGTCGGTTTTTAATCTATAATTGATTATATTTTAAGTTGATTACTATAGGCACTATACTGAGTAATTCTTTATCATAATTCTAAGTCCTGCATTAAAATAAAATTCATCTTTGAGCTTCAATAACTATAAAACTTAAAATTATTATAAGTAATTACTAATATAACCTACCTTTAAGATTATAATATGGATTTCTTTAAAAATCAACTTTAAATCTATTTTTTTCTCAATTAATTTTTTTAATAAGTTTTTGTTAATATCTTAGCTGCTATTTCCTCAACAGCTGTATTAGTAACATCAATTACTCTACAACCTAATTGATTCATTATATTTTGAGCATATGATAGTTCTTTTTTTATTCTTCCTAAATTAGTATAATTACTAGCAGAAGGAAAATCCATTATTTGCAAGCGCTGTTTTCTAATCTTATGTAAGCGTTCTGCATCAATTGTTAATCCTACTATTCTTTCTACTGGGATATCATATATTTCCTGCGGAACCTCAACTTCTGGCAATAAAGACAAATTAGCAACTTTATAGTTACTATTTGATAAATACATACTTACAGGTGTCTTTGCAGTTCTAGAAACCCCAATTAAAATAATATCAGCCTCTGTTAGTCTATTTAAATCTTTCCCATCATCGCAACGCAAGCAGTAATCAATGCAATCCATTTTTTTAAATGCTTCATGACTAATCTTATAACTTAAACCCACTTCTAATTGAGGCTGCTGATCTAATATTTTAGAAAATCTAGTCAAAAAAGGCTCTAAAATATCTATAGTAGCTATATCAAATATAGATGCCTCTTTTTCTAAATAATCACATAATTCAGGAGATACTAGAGTATAAGCTATTACTGCATCTACTTTTTTAGCTTCATTTATTATTTTTTCTAATTCCTCTATATTTGAAATATCAGGAAACCTTTTTATTTCAATCTGATCTACATCAAATTGTACTACTACAGAATCAATTACCGTCTCTGCAGTTTTACCAGTAAAATCTGAAATCACAAATACATTTAAATTTTCAGTTTCCAATTTGATACCTCTCCTCTCTAAATATCTAATCCAAAGTCCACAAAAGTACGAATTATATTAGTTTTATTAATTTTACCAATCACTTTATAATTTTTCCCTCTTCCTGCTGCTTGGTCCACTTCTTTAACTACTGGTAAAACATCAATTTCATAATCTACTAATTTTTTAGCAGCTTCAAATATTGATTTTTCTTCTTTAATTGTAATTACATGAGGCATCCTAGTCATTGCCATGCTAACAGGTAAGCTTTTGATATCAGTTTCTCCAATTGATATCTTCAATAAATCTTTTCGAGATACAACTCCTACTAATAATTCTTGTTCATCTATTACAAATAAGGTATCTACATTTTCTAGAAAAAGCGTTATTATTGCATCATAAATTGAAGTTTCTTCTTCCTTAATTATATTAGGTACTGATTTAACTTCACTAATGCCTTTACTATATAAGTCATCAAAATCTTTTAAATATGCATTATTATCTGAATAAAAGTAACCAACTTTGGGTTTCGCTTCTAAAATGTTGGACATAGTTAATACCGACAAATCTGATCTTAGGGCTCCTCGAGTTAAGTCTAAACGCTTAGCAATATCTTTACTTGAAATGGGTGCATTATTTTTTACTATTTCAATTATTTTTTCTTGTCTTTTACTTAAGTTAATTGTTCTCACTCCCTTCTTACTACATAAACCAAAGATCTCTTTAGCACAAATATATTATGAGATTACTAGTGGCTCTATTTAGAAAGATAAGTTTTAAGGGAGGTCTGCTGTTAACCTATCTTTAAATTTTTCAAACCTAGATAATCTGTTTTCATTTCTCGCACATATGCTTCATGTTCTTCGTTCTTCTGCATAACTATAGAATTGGCTACACCATTTTGAATGCCATCAACTAATATACCATCTGTTACTCCAGTTAGAGAAAATAAAATTTCTTCTCCTCTAATCATTTCATCTAATTTAAAAATCCGATTACTATTATTAATTCCAACATTCAAGACCTTTTTATGCTCTCTTTCATTGCGAGGACATAATTTTGTTTCCATATCTCCACCTAAACATTTAACAGCAGCTGCAGTTAAAATGCCTTCAGGTGCTCCACCAGAACCCATTAACAAATCAATATCTAAGTTCCCATGGGCAGCAGCAATACCCCACACTACATCAATTCCAGGAATTAATTTCACTTCTGCTCCAGCATCTTTGATTTGCTTAATTAGCTCTTCATGCCTTGCTCTCTCCAAAACTGCAACTTTAAGTTGATTAACTTTCTTATTTTTGGCTTTAGCTACAGCTTTTAAATTTTCAGCAGGAGTCTTAGCTAAACTAATTTTCCCCTTAGCCTCTGGTCCAGTAATTATCTTTTCCATGTAAATATCAGGGACCTTTTGCAACTTGTTTTTTTCTACTGCTGCCAAAACAGCTACAGAATTAGCCTTATTCTTAGCAACAAATTCCGTTCCTTCAATCGGATCAATAGCTAAATCAATCTCGTGCTTTGACTTCATTCCCACTTTCTCTTCCTGTAAGAAACTAGGAGCTCTATCTTTTTCTCCTTCTCCTACTACAACTCGCCCACCAATATTAATTGCAGAAAATGCCTTTCTCATTGCATCTACTGCTGCCTGGTCAATGGCATTTTTGTCTTCTGACCCAATTAAATCTGCAGCAGACAAAGCTGCTTTCTCAGTGACATTAATTAAGTTCTTAAACAACCCGCTTTTCATCATATCACCCCATTTTGAGATTTAAATTTTTATTGCTGAGCTAGAGTTGAATTTAATTAGCTAATAAATCCGTCAACTTAGATTTTTTAGAATGTTTCTTGGCTAAAGAAAATGGCGTTTCCCCTTCTTCATCTGTATGATTAACATCTATCCCCTGCTCAATTAGTAAATCAATTATTTCTATACTCTCATCATGCCTTATAGCCCACAGCAAAGGGTTATTCCCTTGATTATCAGTCATCTCTAATTCTGCACCAGCTTCAATCAATCTATTAACCACTTCAGGATTTTCTGAATTTTCAGTAGCGTAAATCAAAGCCGTTCTTCCTAATCCTTCTCGGGCATTAACATCAGCCCCCTCTTTAATTAGCTGATCTACTATCTCCACTGTATTATATCTAGCAGCATACATTAAAGGAGTTCGTCCTAATGACGATTTGACATTAACTTTTGCTCCATTATCAATCAGGGCTTTTAACACATCTAAATTGCTATTACATAAAGCAGCAAACATTAAAGCAGTAAAACCACTTCTATTTCTCTCATTAATATCATCGGATTCTTTAATAAACCTTTGCACTACTTCTAAACCAGCTCCTTCTTTCACTGCACTCATTAACCTGCTTTCTCCTGGATTAGACTTACATCTTTTTTTTAATGAATTGCTTTTCATAATATTTCCCCCTTTTAATAATAATATACTCAACTTTATTTATAATATGCAACATATTATGTTTTTATATGCAGCACATTATTCTTTTTTCATATATATATTCCTTTTCATAATAATATTATAACTAAATCATTTTAAAAGTGCAACATATTGAAACAAAAGTGTACACTATTTCTATATAATGATTCACAAAAGTGAATCATTATAAATTGACAATTATTAAATAAAATTAAGGAAATTCAATATAGAAAAAGAGCCACTATTTTGTTAGAAATAATGGCTCTAGCTAAAAAGATCATTTTTTATGATAATATTAACCTAATCAATCACAATTTCAGTTAAATCAGCTATTTTACTTAATAAATTAGTCACTGCTTTTAATAAACTCAATCTATTTTCTTTAACAGCTTCATCTTCTGCCATAACCATTACCGAATTAAAGAAATTATCAATAGCTGATTTTAATGTAGCTACTTCTTTTAGTGCAACTACATAGTCCTGCTTTTCTATTAATTCTTCTATTTTTTCTTTTAGACCTTGATACTCCTGATATAACTTTTCTTCAGAAGAATCCTTGAATAGTTCGGGGTCTACTTGTGCATTATTTGCTTTTTCTGCAAGATTACTAGCTCGCTCAAAAGCAGTAATTAACTCCGCAAATCCTTCTGCATTTCTAAAGTCCATTACTGCTTCAGCTCTTAAAATAGTATCATTGATATCACTAAAATCAGTAGCTAATACAGCATTAATAACATCATATCTAATTTCATTATCCTCTAATACTTTCTCTAATCGTAAAGAGAAAAATTCCATCAAATCTTCTTTAATCTCATTAATAGAACGTGTTGCTTTATCAGTTTCCTCTAATAGCTTTAAAGCTGAGTCAATTAATTGTTCCAAAGTGATTTCTAAAGCAGCATCTTTAATTATTCTCACAACAGCTAAACCTTGTCTTCTTAAAGCATAGGGGTCTTGAGAACCTGTTGGAATTAATCCTACACTAAAGCAACCTACAATATTATCAATTTTATCAGCTAAACTAACTACTCTCCCAATTTTAGTAGAGGGGAGTTCATCTTCAGCATAACGTGGTAAATAATGTTCGAAAATAGCCTCGGCAACTTCTGAATCTTCTCCATCAATAAGAGCATATTCTCGCCCCATTACTCCTTGTAACTTAGAAAATTCATTTACCATTTCAGTAACTAAATCAGCTTTTGCTAATTTAGCTGCCTGCTGTGCTTGCTCTATTTCAATAGTAGCATAGTTAAGTTCAGCAGCAACTTTAGCTGATAAATCAATCATGCGCTCGACTTTTTCATAAATAGTTCCCAAGTCTTCTTGGAAAATAATATCTTTTAGCTGCTCTACTTTTGCTTCTAACTTTTCTTTTTGATCTTCTTCATAGAAAAATTTGCCGTCAGCTAAACGAGCCTGTAAAACTTTTTCATTTCCTTCTCTAACAATATCTAAATGCTTTTCTTTACCGTTTCTAACTGTTATAAACAAATTCTTCAATTGACCATTTTGATCTCGTACTGGGAAATAACGTTGATGTTCTCTCATAGAAGTAATCAATACTTCTTCAGGCAATTCTAAAAACTGTTTTTCAAAACTACCACATAAAGCAGTTGGATATTCAACTAAAAAATTAACTTCTTCTAATAAATCATCAGTAATTGGTACTACTACATCTCTTTCTTTTTCAATTTCATTAATCTGCTCTACTATCATTTTGCGGCGGCGAATATGGTTTACAATTACTCCTTCTTCTTCTAATTTATCAAGATACTCTTGAGGATTATTAATTTCAATTGCTCCTTCACTTAAAAACCTATGTCCTCGACTCCAATTACTAGACTTTACTCCTGCAATAGAAAAATCCACTAGTTCTGAACCATGCAAACTTAGTAACCATTTAATCGGTCGGGCAAATCTCATCTCTTGATTACCCCACCGCATAGATTTAGGGAAATTCAATTGAACAATTATTTCTTCTAGTAATTCTGGAAGTAACTCTAATGTTTTTTCTCCCTCTTCTCGAGTACAGGCAAATACATACTCTCCATTATCAGTATCTCTTACTTCTAGCTGTTCTGGCTTTAATCCCTGCCCGCGGGCAAAACCTTTTCCCGCTTTTGTAGCTTCTCCATTATCATCAAAGGCAATGTTTTTAGCTGGTCCTCTTACTTCTTTTTCTAAATCCTGCTGCTCTTGGGCCACATCTTCAATATATAAAGTTAAACGCCGAGGAGTCCCAGTAGCAGTCACTCCACCAATTTCAATTCTATTCTTTTCAAATAATTCATGGGCCAAGTCTTCCATCTGTTGAAATGCCGGCAGCATAAATCCAGCTGGTATCTCTTCCGTCCCAATTTCTAATAATAAATCCTTACTCATTATCAGCACCTCCTGTTAACAATGGATGTCCCAATTCTTCACGCTGCTCTACATAACCTTGCGCACATAATTTAGCTAAGTCACGCACTCGGCTAATATAACTTGTTCTCTCAGTTACAGAAATTGCACCTCTAGCATCTAATAAATTAAACACATGAGAGCATTTTAATACGTAATCATAAGCAGGTAAAATCAAATTCTTATCTGCTATTCGCTTAGCTTCCTTTTCATATAAATCAAATAAAGTAACTAACATATCAATATCAGCTTCTTCAAAATTATAAGTAGAATGTTCAACTTCTCCCCGATGATGAACATTACCATAATTAATCTCATCTACCCAATTAATATCATAAACACTATTTACTTCTTGTAAGTACATAGCAATTCTTTCTAACCCATAAGTTATTTCTACAGAAACAGGCTTACATTCAACACCACCAACCTGCTGAAAATATGTAAACTGAGTGATTTCCATTCCATCTAACCAAACTTCCCAACCGAGCCCCCAGGCCCCTAAAGTTGGTGATTCCCAATTATCCTCTACAAATCTAATATCATGCTTATCTGGGTCAATCCCTAAAGCTTCCAAACTTTTCAAATAAATCTCTTGGATATTATCAGGAGAAGGTTTCATTATCACTTGATATTGATAATAATGCTGTAACCTGTTTGGGTTTTCTCCATAACGCCCATCAGTTGGTCGGCGGCAAGGTTCTACATAAGCCACATTCCAAGGTTCAGGTCCTAAAGACCTTAAAAAAGTAGACGGATTAAATGTTCCTGCTCCCACTTCAACATCATATGGTTGTCTAAGAATACAATCTTGTTCTGTCCAAAATTGATTTAAAGAATTTATCATTTCTTGAAATTCCATAATCATACCTCCCGAGTTTTATTAATTGATAATTGACAATTGACAATGGATAATTAAAACCACACCACTAACCCATAAATTCAATCATTGCTTCAATTTGTAAACAAGCTATATGCTGAGCTCTTTGCTGGTTGCCTACTTTCCATTAAAAAAACCCCCTCCCTAATAGTTGTTACACTATCAGGGACGAGGTTACCCGCGGTTCCACCCTGCTTAATCCTGTTAATAGGATTCGCTTTGCAAAATTGCTCCTAAGCACCTTCAGTAACAATATTATACTAGACTCCCAACAACTCTAGCTTGCTCTAAATAATAGAGGTTACTTACTACTCTTATTCAACACAATTTAAATATTCAAATTTAGTCTTTAATATATCAAAACTAAAAGCAATTGTCAATTGAATCTCACACTAGTTCTAAAAAAGAAACAGACTTTAAAGGTTTATCAATAATATGCTCAATATAATTTGGTAATATGGACCCTAACTCCTCTTTAGCATAAGCAGGCAAATTTAATCTCATCAAACTTTTATAATTAGAATCTAATAATCTATTCATAAATTTAATAGTCCCTAAACTAATCTTCTGATTCCAGTTGCCCGTACAAGAAGAGCAGAGAAGCCCTCCTTCTGCAGCACTAAAATAAAAATTACTATCTAGTTCAGCCCCGCATTTAACACAGTTATCTAAATGAGGTCTATAACCTAAAATATTTAATAATTTCAATTCAAAAGTTCTAATAATTAAATTATTTTTTTCTGAAGTGGATAATAAACGATAAGTTAATAATAATAAATCAAATAATAACTTATTAATATCATTATCGATAGTTAACTCATTAACTAATTCTGCTGCATAAGACGCATATGCTGTCTTTACAAAATCACTTCTTAAATCAGCAAAAGAAGTTTCTATGTCACATTGACTTAAGTTCCCTAAATCAGAATTACCTTGATAAACCAAAATATGATTGTGAGTAAAAGGTTCTAAACCTGCTGCTAAAGTACTTTTAGTTTTCCTAACCCCTTTAGCTACAACTCTAATTTTACCTCGTTCTCTACTGAATAATACAATAATCTTATCTGCTTCACCTAACTCATAATGTCGCAATACAATAGCATCCGTATCATAAAGTGCCATCTATTCTTCTTCTAACCCTTCTCCAGTAACTACTGCTACACCATATTCTGTTCCAATTCTATTAGCACCGGCATCTAACATTACTATTGCATCATCAAAATTTTCTACATTACCTAAAGTTTCAACACCTGTATTACGACCAACTTCTTTTCTAATCAGGCTTACTTCTTCTGGTTGAGAATTAGCTGAACCAAAACCTGTTGAAGTTTTAATAAAACCAATCCCTTGTTTTTTAGCTAAGTTACTAATCTTTTTAATTTCTTCTTCAGTTAAATAACAAGTCTCAATAATTAATTTAGTAACAATATCTTTAGTAACACCAGCAATTTTAGTAGAATCAATTACTGCTTTAATTTCTTCCCGTAATAATTCCCACTTTTCTTCTTTAATAGCACTAATATTTACCACCATTTCGATTTCTTGAGCTCCGTTACGAACAGCATCTTTGGTTTCATAAGCTTTACTTTCTACAGTTTCTGCTCCCAAGGGGAATGCAACTACTGTTGCTACCTTAACTGAACTGTTTTTTAATAACTCAGTTGCTAAAGGAACATAACAAGGCTGTACACAAACAGCAGTTAAATCATATTCTTTAGCTTCATCACATTTCTTTTTTACATCATGTACTGTAGCTTGGGGGTCTAAAATAGTATGATCAACAATTTTTGCCATATCTTTGGGTTTTATCGCCATCCAAATCACCTCATTTACTTAAATATTGTAATAAAACCTTTGCTAAACTAAAATAAATAAACAATCCAGAAACATCAATCAAAGTAGTTATAAAAGGTCCCGCTGCTACTGCTGGGTCAGCACCTAAATAATCTATAATAAAAGGGGTTGTAGTCCCTACTAAAGTAGCTGTTACAATAGTGAAAAACATCGCCAAACCAACTACTAAACCAATAAAATAAGTCCCCTGCCAAAAGAAAGCTATTATACTAATTATCACTCCACAAGCTAAAGCGGTAACTGCCCCCACTCTTAATTCTCTAAATAAGTGAGCTAACATCCTCTCACGGTCTAAATCACCAGTAGCCAAACCTCGTACAACTATAGCTAAAGACTGTGTCCCTGCATTACCTCCTGTACCTGTTAAAGTAGGAATAAAGAATGCTAAAGCTACTACCTCAGATAACGATTTTGAAAAAGAACCTATTACAGTTCCTGATAACATACTAGCAAATAAAAGAATCAGTAACCAAGGCAATCTTTTTAAAACGCCACTAATAATTCCTTCTTTAGCTGCTGTGATTTCAAATTCAGAGGTTGCAGCCATTTTATAAATATCTTCTGTAGCTTCTTCTTCTATTACATCAAGAGCATCATCAACTGTAATAATCCCCAATAATTGATTGTGATTATTTACAACAGGAATAGCTAACAAATCATATTTTGACATTTGATTTGCCACTTTTTCCTGGTCCACATCTACTTGAACTTTAATAACTTTTCTATGCATAACCTCTTTTAATTTCTGACTAGGGTCAGCAGTTAATAACTCACGCATTGAAATAACGCCTAATAATTCTTTGTTCGAATTTATTATGTATATATAATAAATCATTTCTGCTCTCGTTGCAATATCTCTAATTTTACTTAAAGCTTCACCTACTGTTTTATCATCTTTAACAGCTAGGTATTCTGTGGTCATTATTCCCCCAGCACTTTCTTCATCATAACCTAATAACTTTTGAATTTGCTGGGCATCTTTATTCTTCATTAATTTTAATAACTCTTTACTCTGACCAATTGTTAACTCGCCTAACAAATCTGCTATATCATCAGAATACATTTGATTTAAAACAGTTTTCACTTGTTGAGGAGTTAAAAAGTTTAATAAAACATTTCTAGTTTCTGCATCCAAATCAGAAAAAGAAAAAGCTAACTTCTCTAAAGAAATAATCGGAATTATGAATTTTAACTCTTCTGAAGATAATTGAGCAACTAGTTCAACCATATCTGCTGGATAAAGCTGAGAAAATATCTCTTTAATTCTAACTCGATTTTTATTCTCAACTGCTTCTTTCACTCTTGGAATCAAATCTTCAGTAACCATTTTTATTACCCCCGGTAACCTAACATCTTCAAAGCGTCTTCTTTATCTCTCCAATTCTTTTTAACTTTAACCCAGAGGTCTAAGAAAACCTTTGTATTCAATAGTCTTTGAATTTCTGTTCGCGCTTTACTACCAATTTTTTTAAGCATCTTGCCCTGCTTACCAATCAAAATCCCCTTTTGAGATTTACGTTCCACATAAATATTAGCTCTAATATCTATTAAATCTTTGTCCTCACGCTCATTGAAATCTATGATTTCTACCGCCACTGAATGAGGAACTTCTTCATGAGTATAATTTAGAACCTGTTCTCTAATTAATTCTGTAATAATAAACTGTTCAATTTGATCAGTTATCATATTATCAGGATAATATTGAGGTCCTTCCTCTAATAAATCAACCATTAAATCCAACAAATAATCTAAATTTTTCTCTTCTAAAGCAGAAATAGCTGCTACATCTTCAAAAGAACCTAAACGCTGATACTGGTTAATTCTTTCTTCTAACCCTTGTGATATTTTATCAATTTTATTAATCACTAAGATAATTGGAACCCCTAAGTTAGTCAATTCAGTTGCTACTTTTTTGTCATCTTCATTAGGAGGATAATTGCCATCTACCATAAATAAAACTAAATCTATTTCTTTTAAACTATCATAACTAACATTATTTAAATACTGCCCCATTTTATCCTTAGCTCGATGAACTCCTGGAGTATCAATAAACACCAATTGAGCATCATCTAAAGTTAAAATACATTGGATCTTATTTCTTGTTGTTTGAGCTTTACGAGAAGTGATTGATACCTTATGTCCAATTAAATTATTAATTAATGTCGATTTCCCAACATTCGGTTGTCCTACAACACTTACAAATCCTGATTTGAATCCTTCTTTTACTTGTAAATCATTCATATATCAAATGCCTCCTTATAAGCTTAATTTCATAATCACTCTATCTTCACCAGGTCCATATTCTGCTTTACGATAAGCTATCTTTTCAAATCCGAACTTTTTATATAACTCAATTGCAGAATCATTATCAGGCTCAACAGTCAATTCTACTTTATTTATCTTTTGCTTTTTTAACTCTTTTAATGAGTGCTCTAGCAATTTACTTCCCAATCCCTGTTCTTGATATTCTTTATCAATTGCTAATCCATATAAATAAGCCTTATTCATATCATTAAAATCTCTCATATATTCTATTACGCCAGTTACTTCTCGATCCACCTGAATAATATATACTAAACCATGATAGATAAAGGGCGGCAAACTCCAATTATTAAGACCTCCTTCACCAAAAGCTTCTTCTTCAATCTCAATAATATCTTTAATAATATCTTGAAAATTATTGTTCAACCGTTTGATTTTGATTTCCATTGTCTTCACCTCTGAATTTTGGAATTACAGTCCCTGCAGAAACTACATATTTTAATCCCTCTTCGACCGTCATATTTAAATTAGTCACTTTATCTCGGGGCACTAAAGCCAGGCGACCGGAAGTAGGATTAGGAGTAGTAGGGACAAATACATTGACTAAATCAAATTTAGTACAGTGACTAATCTCGCCTGTATTATCATTAGTTAAAAAGCCAATTTGATACACTTTATCTTTAGGAAATTCAATTAGTACTACTTCTTCAAAAGCTGTTCTCTCTCTTAAGAATAAACCACTAACTAACTGCTGGACAGTAAAATAAATTTTCCTTACTATTGGGATCTTATCTAAAAACTTCTCAGCCCATTGAATTAGCTTCTTTCCTAATACATTGCGCGTTACTATTCCTACTGCTAAAATTATAAAAAAAGTTAACAATAAACTTAACAGTCCATAACTATCATAACCGATAGTTATTTTAACTAGTGGACCAACTCTTTTTTCTACTAAATTTACTACTGCCATAATAATAGATATAGTAGCCCACAGAGGAAGTAAAGCAACTAATCCAGCTATAAAATAGTTCCGGATTTGTTTCAACATTATTATTCCTCCTGTTTCAATTCAGAAAAATCATCACCATTACTTCCTTTCTGAATTTGAACTTTAGAAATTCTTCGTTGGATTATCTGAACTACAGTAATTATCAGGTCTTCAAACTCGATTTTTTCTCCTTCTTCTGGAACATAACCCAACATGCTTAAAATAAAGCCACTAATAGTTTCATAATCTTCTTCTGGTAAAGAAATATTTAATTCATCATTAATTTCATCAATATCAGCTCGACCATCTACAACAGCTTCATTTTGTTCATTGATTTCAATTAATTTATCTTCTTCATCATATTCATCTTGAATATCACCAACAATTTCTTCTAATAAATCTTCAATTGTAACTAATCCTGCTGTCCCACCATACTCATCTAAAATAATAGCCATATGTATTTTTTCTTTTTTTAATTCACTAAACAAATTATCAATCTTTTTACTTTCAGGTACATAATAGGCTGGTCGCATAATCTTTTGAATAGTCATTTCATCTTTATCTTCTTTTAATAAAGGCAGTAAATCTTTAGCATAAACTATCCCCACAATATTATCAATTGTCCCATTATAAACTGGAATCCTAGACAACCCCATTTGAATTACAATATCTCTTAATTCTTCTAAAGAATCATTAATTTCTATACATACCATATCTATACGGGGCACCATTATTTCTTTAACAGTAATATCATCAAACTCGAAAATACTATTAATCATCTGCCGCTCATCAGTTTCAATAACCCCTTCTCGGACTCCTACAGCTAAAAATCTTCTGATTTTATCTTCACTAATAAAAGGTTTAGTCCCCGGGGCGTGTCCATCTTTATTAACTAATTGCACTAAAAAACTTAAGCCTTTCACTACTGGATAAAACAAATAATAACAAATTTCAATGGGACGAGCAACTGTCATAGAAAATTGTTTTGCTTTTCTAGTTGCTAAAGATTTAGGAGTGATTTCACCAAAAATTAATAATAACAAAGTAACAACTCCTGTGGAAATCCCTACTCCATAATTATTAAAAAAATTAGTCGCCACTTTTGTTGCAATTGCAGAAGCAGCAACATTAACTAAATTATTCCCTACTAAAATAGTAGTTAACAAGTTATCAGGTTTTCCTAATAATTTGTCTACAATCTTAGCCTTATTATCCCCCTCCTGAGCCAAGTGCCTAATCTCAACTTTATTAACTGACATTAAAGCTGTTTCAGACCCAGAAAAGAAGCCTGATAGCACTAATAAAAACACAAAGCTTACTGGCTCATACCAGTTTTCTATTCCCATACTCCAATTCCTCCTTAAAATTTGACAATCACAAATATAACAATTGTAGTACAATTGTTCCAATTGCTAACCCTAAAACAGCACCCCAGAACACTTCTATTAATTTATGAACACCACTTTCTATCCTACTTTGAGCTACTAATAAGGTTAATATAAAACTCAATGCTAAAACTAAAGCATTGTCTACTATAGCTACAATTATAGTTAAAATGCAAAAAGCAGCTGCAGTGTGTCCACTCGGCATCCCACCATGTAAGGGAGTGCCTTTTTTAAAATATACTTTAATTAACACTACACTAAGCATCACCATAGCTAAGGAAACAAATGTTATATGCATTATACTCTCTTTAAGCTTAAAGAACAAGTTAAGAGTTAAATTTAATTTATTAGAAAAAACTACATACCCTACTACGACAGCATTTACAGCAGTAACTAATACAGCTCCTGCAGAAATATCTTTAATTATTTTAATCTGATAATGATAATCTTCTGTAATCAAATCACATAGTGCTTCAATTGCTGTATTAAATATTTCTGCTGCAATTACTAAAGTAATAGTTAATAATAAGATTAGTAATTCAACTTTAGTTATATCCAATATTAGACTTAAAAAAATTACACCAATGGCAAATATAACATGAATTTGCAGGTTTCTTTCTCTACTAATTGCTTTACTTATCCCCAGAATTGCATTATTAAAGCTGTTAGTTAAATCTTTTAGTTCTTTCATTAATCTCTCTTCAAATTAAACTCAGCTAAAATTTCTTCTTCTTTTGCTCTCATTATTTTCTTTTCCTGGGGTTGATGGTGTTCATAACCACTTAAATGTAACATCCCATGAACAATTAAAAATCCTAGCTCACGACTTAAAGAATGGTTGTACTCGTCGGCTTGTTCTACTGCTCTAGGAACACAAACAATTACATCTCCTAATAATTCTTCATCTTCTTGAGGAAAAGACAATACATCAGTAGCTTCATCTTTCCCTCGATATTTTTTATTTAATTCTTCAATTGCTGTCTTACCTACTAAAGCAATACTAGCTTCTTTATCTATATCTTCTACTTCTAATACCTGTTGCGCTATTTTTTCTATCAAATCAAGAGTCTCTGATTCAAAATCAACCTCTTCTTGCAAATCATTAATTAGAATTTCCATTATTTGAGCCCCCTTTATTAAATTGCTGAGCAATATCATCAGGATATTCAATCCGATTATGGAAAATTCCTTTTAGAATATTAACAAAGGATTCTGCAATCTTATCTAAATCTTTTAAAGTCAAATCACTTTTATCTAATTGACCAGAATCCAGTTTGTTCTTAATTAAATCACGGACTAACTTTTCTAATTTGCCGGGATTGCTTTGAGCTGACGGATTAGACCTAACTGCTGCTTCAACAACATCAGCTAACATAATTAATGCTGCTTCCTTACTCTCCGGCTTAGGCCCATCATACCTAAACTCATCTTCATCAACTTGTTTGTATTTTTCATCATGCACTGCTTCTTGATAGAAAAAAGAAACTAAGCTGGTTCCATGATGCTGTTTGATAATATCAATTATATCCGAAGGGAGTTTATGCTGCTGCGCTAACTCTACTCCATCTTTAACATGTGAAGTGATGATTAAAGTACTTAAATTAGGAGACAATTTATCATGTGGATTTTCTGCCCCAATTTGATTTTCTGTGAAAAAATAAGCTCGCTTTGTTTTCCCAATATCATGATAATAAGCACCTACTCGAGCTAATAAAGAGTCTGCTCCAATTTTATCTGCAGCAGATTCAGCTAAATTACCAACTATCACACTATGATGATAAGTTCCTGGAGCATCTACTAATAAACTCTTTAATAAAGGATGATTAGGATTAGATAACTCTAATAACTTAACAGGCGAAGTAATCCCAAAAAGATTTTCTACATAAGGTAAAAACCCATTAGTTACAATAGCCACAATAATACCATTAGCCAATCCTAAAGGAACAACCTTTAACATTGTCATCCATTCTAAAGAATCTTCTACTAACATAAATCCAAGAATAGCTATGGAACTCACACCACCTACTATAAAACCTGCTCGCACTAAATCACTTCTCTGACTTAGTTCTGAAACACTATAAATACCTACTATCCCACTAATTATAAGCACTCCTATATCAGCAACTCCACCATTTGTAACTAAAGCTACTAAAAAAGACAAAACCACAGTGAATATTACTGCTAAATCAGAATCTAACAAAATAGCAATAATAATAGAACAGGCTGCTACAGGAACTAAAAAACTTGGATGCTGCGGGGGTAAATATTTTGCTATATTAGCTAATAATAATATGATGATTGGTAATAACCCTAATAAAGCTACTATCCCATTATCTTCAATCATTTCTCTTTGGTACTGTAGCAAGTATATAACAACTAATATAGCTAGAATTAGCACAGTTATAATATACCCAATTATATTTAAATAATTATTTTTAGGATTACGCATTCCTAAGGCTTCTAACTTCTCTATATCATCAGCAGTCACAACTTTACCATGACGAATTATAATCTCACCTTTGTGAATTCTTTCCGTTACTTTATCTGAATTTATATTTTTTTTAGCTTCTTCTTTTTTTCTCTCCGTTTTCTGATGATCATAAATTAAATTTGCTTTGATTAATTGTTTAGCTAAAGACCCCGTTACTGCAGTATATAACTTACTTTCATCTAATTCTTGGGCTTCAGAAACTATCTCTTTTTTAACAGCAGTTAATTGATCACTTTTGACCCCCTGATTTAAATGCTGCTCCAATAATTGATTTACATCAGACTCTAATTCTTTTAACTGCTGGGAATCACTTTCTAACAAATAACGCACTTCTTTATCACTTAAATCAAAATTAGTACTTTCATGTACTAATTTTATTTTCTCTTTTAATTCCACTTCTTCTTTAGCTTTGATTTCAGTTATTAATTCAAAAAACCTATCGTTTTTAGCAGTTGTTTGTTTTATCACATTATCTACTCTTTGATACTGTTTAGGCACTTTCGCTGCAGCCTTGTTTTGTGCTCTAGCTTTTTCATCTTGGTCAATATAAGTGGTTGTTTTAGGGGCTTTAATATCTTTTTCACTAACTTGTCCCACTTTTAATTTGCTTGGTAATAAATCAAAAGTCATAATTCCTGATAAAAACACTATTACTAGAATCAACCACGTAATTTGCTGAAATTTCTTGTTCTGATAAAATTCCAGCTCACTAAAATTAAATTTATCCTGTAACTTATCTAAAAAAGACATCGCTTTCACTCCTAAGTTTTAGGATTACACTAACTTTTCACTTGATTATTCTGCCTTTTCATAGGCATCAATAATATCTTTAACTAATTTATGCCGTACTACATCTTTATTAGTTAAATAAGTGAAATTAATCCCTTCAATATTATTTAATATATCTTCAGCTTGAGCCAAGCCAGAATGTCCACGGTGCGGTAAGTCAACTTGAGTAATATCACCTGTAATCACTGCTTTAGAATTAGGTCCTAATCTTGTCAAAAACATTTTCATTTGTTCTTTTGTTGTATTTTGTGCTTCATCTAAAATCACAAAAGAGTTTTTTAAAGTTCTCCCTCTCATATAAGCTAAAGGAGCAATTTCAATAATTTCTTTTTCTAATAGTTCATCGACTTTTTTATTCCCTAATACATCATATAATGAATCATACAGCGGACGCAAATAAGGGTCTACTTTTTCTTGTAAATCTCCAGGTAAAAAACCTAAGTTTTCTCCTGCTTCAATAGCCGGACGCGTCAAAATTATCCGTTTTACTTGATTGCTCATTAAAGCATTGACTGCCATTACAACAGCTAAATAAGTTTTCCCTGTCCCCGCCGGGCCAATGCAAAATACAATATCATTATTACGCAAAGCATCTAGATATATTTTTTGACCAATAGTTTTCGGTCGAATTTTTTTACCTGTATTAGTCACCTGCACTACATCTGAATAAAGGTCATTAATTGACATTGTATCATCTTGGGCAACTTCAATTGCATATTCAATCTCTTTTTTTGTCAAGCGTCCCTGATTATTAAAGGCTTCCTTTAATTCATTAAATAATTGGATCACATCAGCAACATCATCCTCTTCACCAATTACTTTAACCACACTACCTCTAGCAATGATATCAACATCAAATTCTTCCTCAATTAATCCTAAATTCTGATCTTGTTTTCCAAACATATTTCGTGCTGCTTTATTTCCTAATCTAACTTCTTTAGTTTGCTCTACCAACTATCTATTACCTCCTAATTGCAATATCTTCTTCTACTTCTAACACTGCTTTTACTCGCAGTAAATTTTTTTCTCTTTGGTTGCTAATTAATTTTAAATTACTATTCATTATTATAACTTCTTTTGCTAAAGGCTGCAAGATACTTTCTACAGCTTTTTCTTTAGCAATCTTTTTAGCTTGTTCTATAGTCCGCTTTGTTTTAACTCTTTTTAGCTTAATATACTTTCTTGTAATTATTTCTAGAGGTAAGTCAATATTCCTCCATTGAGGTAGTCTTTTTATAGTTTCTTTTATTTGAAAGTAATTATATGGTGCTTTTTGAGGACCTGTTAGAATAAACTCTTTATTTTTATACTTTAGAGTAATATTTTCACTTTCCTCTGCAGTAGGCTGGAAAAAAAACTCTTCTACTGCTGCTTCTCCATAGCCTTCATACCATACTTTTGCTTTAACAATCCCTACAGCCTTTACTTTTTCAGTTTTGCTGATAATTTCTTCTTCCTCTGCAGCAGGTTGCTCTATAATTTCTACATTTTCACTAATTAATACCTCACCTTGTTTAACAGTATCTCCTTCTTTAACTTTAGGAGTCCCGCGCAGTACAATTAACTCAGTAACCACTCCTGATTTTTTTGCTATTAAACTACTCGGAGTTATCTCGGTCTCAATTATTTTCTTTTCTACCAACTCTACCACCAATTTAGTCCCCTCAAAATATAGGTTGGCCCAGGCTATATTGCGATTTTTTTGAGTGATTATTTCTGCTAGCTTTTCTAGAGGCAGACTTGATTTTAGGACACCTGGACGCACTTTCAAATCTGCTAACTGCTGTTTTAACTCTTTTTCATCTAATTTTTGATTTCCTTGAATTTCAATAAAAAATACAAATGAAGATAAACCATACATTATAATAATAAATGTAATTATTCCAATTGCTATAAATTTACGATTAATAGCCCGCTGAATTATAATTGGCAATCCTGACTTTTCAATGATTGTAAATTGGCAATTCACTTTTTCTAAATATTCTGTTACCTGCTCTAAGTCGTTTAACTTAATATTTGTATAAAGCTCGCCTTCTATTCTTCTTACTTCCCACAGCTCAATTTGCTGCCGCATTAATAAATTAATTATTCTTGCTGCACTTTTTCCCGTTATGTTAAGCCGCACATAGCCCTTTAAGAAATAATTTATCTCTTTTAGCATAATATCCTCCTTAATTACAATCTAAATCAAGCTGTTCTATCTGTCCTAAAATCGTAATTTTAGTCTCTGATAAATAATCAATTTTAAGGTCAGCACCTCTAATAATAACTGAACCACGCTTAGCTTTAATCTCAATTTGCTCGGTGCTATACTGTTTGATTCCTTGATGGTTTTCCATTACCAGGTTTAATGACCCCGTTAAATTGATTACTGGCAGATTTAATACTACATCTGGGGGCAAGTCAAAAATATCGGCAACTTTACTTTTGATTTTATCCTGCTTCATCCAACCCCTGCTTATAAAAACCTATGCAAAACCATACATAGACCACAATCATACAGGATTAGATCGTGTTAGGTATAATCGCTTGATTATAATCTTCCCTATTGCCCTTAATATCTACAATATCAAGGTGCT
>JBNJFD010000004.1:0-37648 GCA_051746525.1 Bacillota bacterium
AGTAAAGCGAGAAACAAGTAACGAGTAATGAGTGATGAGTGACGAGTGATGAGTGATGAGTAATGAGTAATGAGTAATGAGTAATGAGTGATGAGTAATGAGTAATGAGTAATGAGTGATGAGTAACAAGTAACAAGTAACAAGTAACAAGTGATGAGTGATGAGTGATGAGTAACAAGTTTTTTTATTTAAATAAGAGGGGTGAAGATAATGGAGAAGGAACAACTATTAGATATTAAAAATTTAGATTTGGTATTGGATAATAAAAAAATATTAAATGATGTGTCGGTAGAGGTTAATCAGGGCCAAGTTTATGCTGTGATTGGACCTAATGGTTGTGGTAAAAGTTCTTTAGCTTATACTTTAATGGGGCTAGAGGGTTATTCTGTTAGTAATGGACAAGTTTTTTTTAAAGATGAGGAGATAACTGATTTAGCGACTAAAGACCGAGCTCAGCGGGGGTTAACTTTAGCCTGGCAGGAGCCAGCTCGTTTTGAAGGTGTAACAGTCAAGAAATTTTTAGGTTTAGGTTTGGAAGGGCAGGGATTAGAAGTAACAGAGGAGAAACTGAAATGGGCTTTAAATGCTGTAGCAATTAAACCGGATAAATATTTAGACCGTCATATTGATGAAAAATTAAGTGGAGGGGAAAGAAAAAGAATTGAATTAGCTTCAATTCTTTTAATGAGTCCGGATTTGGTTATTTTGGATGAACCAGACTCTGGAGTTGATGTAGTAGCTTTAAATAACATTAGTGATGTAATTAATAGTTTTAAAGAGCAGGGCACAGGAGTAATTTTGATTACTCATTCAGATGAGATGTTGGATTTAGCAGATAAAGCTGCTTTGTTATGTGAAGGTAAGATTATTAGGCGGGGCGAGCCGCAAAAAATAGCAGATTATTTTCATGATGATTGTTTACCTTGTGAAGATGATGTATGTTTAGTGGAGGTGGAAGATAATGCCAACTAATGATTATCAACAAATGGTAGATGCTTATGATCAAGCGGGCGGAGATAAGGATGTTTTTTCTAGTAGTGATGTAGCTCATTTAGTAGTAGAAGAAGATGAAGTAGTAGGTTCACATCTAGTAGAAGGTTTAGATGTTGAAATTAAAAAGGCAGAAAATAATGAAGTTGCAATTGGGATTACAATTAAAGAAGGGTATCAAATTGAAAAAGCGGTGCACCTTTGTTTTGGTGTGCTCCCAGAAGAAGGATTACAGCAAATTGAGATGGATATTAAAGTTGAGGATAATGCTGCAGTAGAGATTTTGGCCCATTGTGTATTCCCTAATGCTGTAGATGTAACTCATAAAATGGAAGCAGAAATTGAAGTAGGTAATAATAGTGAATATATTTACCGCGAGGTTCACGATCATGGAGAAAATGGAGGAGTAAAGGTAATAGCTAATACTGATATTGTAATGCAGAAGAATAGTCTGCTAAAAACGGTGTTTAATCTATTTGAAGGTCGGGCAGGTTTGATTGATATAGCTTATGAAAGTGAAATTGGAGAAAATTCTAAGGTAGAAATGATAGCTAAAATTAGTGGTTATGAAGATGACCAGATTAAAATTAAAGAAAATGCTGATTTGAGAGGGGCTAATGCGCGGGGATTACTAGAAACTAGAATTGCTCTGCAGGATGAAGCTAAAGCTGAGATATTGAATGAAATGACTGCTTATGCTGCTGGAGCTAAAGGGCATGTAGATTGTACAGAAGTAATTAAAGATAATGCTCATGCGCGAGCAGTTCCTATAGTTGATGTGCGCCATCCAGAAGCAAAGGTAACTCATGAAGCAGCAATTGGTAGTATTGATAGTACTCAACTGCAGACTTTGTTGGCCCGAGGTTTAGATGAAGAAGAAGCTAGTGATGTTATAATTCAGGGGATGTTAAGAGGTTAGTAATTTAATTAAGGATCGAAAAGTAACAATCACTTTTCGATCCTTAATTTCTATAAAAAGACAAATAATTGCGAAAAAAGTAGAATAATGTTTTTTTAGCAGGAAAATTAAATCTTTTAGATAAATATAATAATATAATAAATTTTTAATTATAAAGAATTTTTAATATTTTAATATAAAGAACAGAACTTTTGTTGTTGTAAAGGAGTGATATTGATGAGAGACCTAATAGACCAGATAGATGTTCTAGAAAATATGGATAATCCTACAATATTAATAAGTTTTGCTGGGGAGATTAAGGGTGTTAACCAGCAGGGAGAAGAACTATTAAATCAGACTAGTCATAAATTATTAGGAACTAATTTTCTCTCATTTTTTTCTGCTGTCGAACAGGAAAAAATAAGCAGGCAGTTAAACGATATTAGAAAGCAGGGCTTAAAAAAGTTAAAAGACCTAACTTTATTCGAACTTTCAGAAAACAGAGAAAAGAAAGTAGATTTGAAATTTGATTTAATGAATAGTATTCAAAATAATTTAATTAAAGTAGCAATTGTTGATACAGAAACTAGGCAGGAGATTGAACGCAAAATTGAAATTTTGGCTGAGTTTCCAGAAAACAATCCTAATCCTGTGTTAAGGTTATCTAATTCAGGGCAATTATTATATGCTAATAGTGCTAGTAAAGAGTTATTAGAGCAGTTAGGAATTGAAGAGGATGATTATGTAGCTGATGAATATAGAACAATTATTGAAGAAGTAGTAGAAACAAAACAGAGTAAAGAGATAATGGTGCAGCCAGAAGAAGAGTTATATTTGTTTTCGTTTACTTATTATGAACATTATGATTGTGTATATTTATATGGGCAGGATATGACAGGCTTAAAACAGGCTAATCAGCATATTGAAAGATTAGCTAATTATGATTCTTTATCCGGCTTACCTAATCGTAATTTGTTTTTAGATCGTCTAGAAAGATTAATTCTTAAAGAAGAAAAAGAAGAGCTGATTGCAGTGTTATTCATTGATGTTGATAATTTTAAAAAAATTAACGATAGTTACTGCCATCAAGCTGGAGACAAAGTGTTAACCGATATAGCAAAAAGATTGGAAAACTGCGTAGGTAAAGAAGATACTGTAGCAAGATTAAGTGGAGACCAATTTGGGATTATTGTTAGTGGGATGGAGGATGTTGCTAATTTTAATCAGATATTAGAGGGTATAATGCAGGAATTTAATGAACCATTTATTTTTTATCCTCAACCCGGCAGTTCTGAAGGAAAAGAAGCTTATTTGACTATTAGTGTAGGTGTATCTTTTTATCCTCAAGATAGTACAGGAGTAGAGCAATTAATTAAAAATGCTGAAATTGCAATGAATCAAGTTAAAAAATCAGGTAAAAATAATTACAGATTTTTCTCTGAAGAAATGAATCAATCTTTTTTAAATGAATTAGAATTAGAAGCTAAATTAAGGCAGGCTCTTGATAAAGAAGAATTTGTGGTTTATTATCAGCCGCAGGTTGATATTGAAGAAAATGAAACTTTTGGTTTAGAGGCTCTGTTGAGGTGGAATAATCAAGAATTGGGACTTGTATCTCCAGGGAAATTTATTCCTTTAGCAGAAAGAACAGGTTTGATTTTAGACATTGGTAATTGGGTACTGCAGCAAGCTTGTCAAGAAACTAAAGAATTGCAGGAACAAACAGGAAGAAATTTAGAAATTGCAATTAATCTTTCTCCTCGTCAGTTTAGAGACCAAGAACTAGTAGCTAAGGTAGATCGGGCTTTAGAAGTTAGTGGACTTGACTCTGCGGATTTAACTTTAGAGATTACGGAAAGTATGATTATGGATGATACCCAACATAGTGTAGAGCGATTAATTGAATTAAAAGAACGAGGGATTAACATTTCTATTGATGATTTTGGAACAGGCTATTCCTCTTTAAGTTATTTAAGCAGGTTTCCTATTGATGAGTTAAAAATTGATCGGTCTTTTATCATGGATATTCCAGCAGATAAAGAGAAAATGTCAATTGCTAAAGCAGTTATTGATTTGGCTTATGCTCTAGATTTGAATGTTATTGCTGAAGGCGTAGAAGAGTATGAACAAATTCAATTTTTAAAAGAAAATAATTGTCGGCAGGTTCAGGGTTATTATTATTATAAGCCAGTACCTAAAAATAATATCCTTCGTTTTTTAGCAGATAAAAAAGAAGTTGAATCTTCTGAAGGGGAGGTTTATTTAGCAGGCATAACTTATAATTAAAATATAGGATAAAACTCAGCTGTATTTATATCAATTAAAACTTAGGAGGAGATAAAATGACTGCTCAGCAGCCCAAAATTGAAATTTATACTTTGTCTTGGTGCCCTTATTGTCGTAAAACAAAAGCATTTTTTCGCAGTAAAGATTTAAATTATCAAGAATATAAGATAGATGAGACAGATAAAAAAAGAGAAATGATAGAGCGTACTGGGGGTGCTAAAACTGTACCTCAAATTTTTATTGATGGTGACAATATTGGGGGATATGATGATTTAATTGAACTTGAATCAGAAGGTAGATTAACTGAAATGTTAGGAGTTGAAACAGATAATTTAGATAAGTTATGGGATGTAGTAATTATTGGAGCAGGACCTGCTGGTTTAAATGCTGCTCTTTATGGAGCTAGAAAGGGATTAGATATATTAGTTTTATCTGTAGCTTTAGGTGGTCAAGTGATTGAAACAGATGAGATTGATAATTGGGTAGGCACTCCTGAAGTAACTGGTGGAGATTTAATGCAGTCTTTTTGGGACCATACTCAAAAGTATGGAGTTAAATCAAAATTAGGAGCAGAAGTAACTAATATTCGCTCTGAAGAAGATTTAAAAGTGGTTGAAACTAGTCAACACGAGATTAAGACTCGTGCAGTTATTGTAGCTACTGGAACCCATAATCGCAATTTAGGAGTAGATGGAGAGAATAAGTTAAAAGGTAAAGGAGTTCATTACTGTGCTATTTGTGATGGCTATTTATATGCTGGAGATAAAGTAGCTGTAGTAGGTGGAGGCAATTCTGGTTTAGAAGCTGCTTTAGATATGGCTAAGTTAGGTAGTCCGGTAACAATTATTGAATCTGCTGATCGATTGGGAGGAGATCAAGTTTTAAAAGAAAAAGTTAAAGCTAATGAGGAAATTGAAGTTTATACGGGGTCTGGTGTAGATAAAATTATAGGATCTGAAAAAGTAGAAGCTATTAAATTGCGAGATAGAGAAACAGGAGAATATACAAAAATTGAAGTGCAGGCAGTTTTTGTAGAGATTGGTTTAATTCCTAATAGTGGTTTTGTAGCTCATTTAGTAGAAACTAATGAGCGTAATGAAATAATCATAGATGATAATAACTTTACTGGAGTAGAAGGAATCTGGGCTGCTGGAGATGTAACAGACATTAAAGATAAGCAAATTATAGTCTCAGCGGCTGAAGGTGCTAAAGCAGCGTTGAGAGTTAATGAATATCTACAGTAAATCAACAAGAGAAGTAGCAGAAGTTGTAAATGAAAAGACCTACTCCTTTAAAGGAGTAGGTCTTTTTTTTAGCTGTATTTAATTAGTTTGATGTTTAATAATGACTACTCCAATATCTCCTTCATATCCTTCTGGCGGATTAATACTAAATTGATTTTCTTTCACTTTAAAATAGGTGACACCGTCATTAAGTTGTTGTTCATCACTTAATTTAGGTAGTTGCGCTAAATCAAATTCAGAATAGTTATAGATTGAATTATCAATTTCCTCTATGGAATCAGTCACATTAGTAGTTATCCAATTAAGATAAACATGGTCGAAAGTTGTTCCAGTATAATCAGCAATAACTTTTTTAGGGTCTTGAGAGCTAGTAGTTAATTCGCTAATTAATTCTGCACCATAATGATCGATTAAATAATTAGCAAACAATCCTGAAGCTCCTGTAAAAGATAAACTGCCGTCATGAGTTAATAAATTTACTTTAGAAGTTTTGTTTAGATATCCGAAATCTTGATTGTAAACCCAACCGTTACCATTTTCTGGAGACCAACCTTCGTTAGCAGGGTCGATATATCCTAATAGTTGGGGAGCTAATTGAGATAATCCCTGATTAATCCAGGCATCATTAGCAATACGACCAGCGTTGGCTTTGTCAATGAAGAAAGTTAAATGCTGATATTGATGAGCAGCAGAAGTTAGCAATGTATTGCCGCTGCGTCTGGCATTAAGATAGAACATAGGCTCTTCATTGCCAAGGTCATCATACAAATCAGATGCTTCAAAATATCCAGTCATTTGATAATCAGAGAAATCTGATAGTAAAACTGTAATTTTATCATTGATCTTATTTTTATTTGTTAAAGAAGGATAAATTTGTTCATCAAATTCTGTAACTAATTTTTCTAGATCTTCTTCTTCAAGATAAGAGTCTTCTGCTTTAAAAAGATAAATATGTTCACCTTTTTTAACTAAATCAGCAGAGATTGTTTCTTTTTCAGATGTCTTTTGTGGTAGCTTGAATTCTTTAGTATCTCCAATTTGATAATTGCTTTCAGGTGTTACAAAATCAGTACCGAATTCTTCAACTAATTGATTTTCTTTGCGCCGCGGCTCATAAATACTGTTTTCTTTAATATCATCCCAATTTAACTTAGTCAAGGCTACAATAACTTCTTCATCTTCAGCTAAATCATCAACTTGAATTTTTTGTTCTCCTTGGGCTGCAGAGAAGATTTTGTAGCTGATTGCTCCACCTTTTAAAGTAGCATTTAAAGTAGAATCTTCAGTTAGCTCAATCTCTTTATTCCAATCTTCGTAGCCGGGTTTATTAATGTTAATTACATATTGCCCTGCTTTTAAATCTTTAAAGTTAACTTGAGCATCATTTTTTTCTTTTAGTACTGAATCATTTTGCTTGATTTGAACTTGAGCAGGTAATTGATTGTTATTACTATCAAAGACTTTAACCTTTAAGTCAACTTTTTTCTGTTGTTCTTCTTTTTCATCCTGCTCAGTAGTTTCGGGTTCAGTTTTAGCTAATTGTAGATTAGTTGTTAAATTTTCATCTTCAATTGTTAGTTCCTTAGTAACCTTTTGATAGCCATCTTTAGTTACGGCAAGGTCATAGCTGCCGGGTTTTAGATTTTCTATAGTAGCAGTCCCATTTTTAATAGTTGTAGTATGGGTTGTATCTGCACCTTTCAATGTTGCTGCAGCAGATAAATCTTCTTCTGCTTGATCAGTGAGGTTAAGATTGAGATTATAAGTTTTTTCTTTTAAGGTAACCTCGTAATTAAGACTTTCTTCTTGCATAGTAACAGTTTCAGTAATTGTTTGATATCCCTCTTTTTTAATTTCTAATTCATATGTTCCAGTGGGAATATCTTTAAATTGTGCTACTCCGTCACTACTTTCTGTTTCTTCAGTTTGTTCGCTTCTGCGGGCGGTAACAGTGGCATTTAGATGTTCTCCTGTTTCGTCTTTAACTTCTACTGTCAGAGTGCCTAATTCTTGGTTGCATCCAACTAAAAGCAATAGACTTACTAGTAAGACCGTCAAACCCAATGCTTTAAAACTTCTGTGTTTCATATTATCCCTCCTTATAGGATAGATAGTACTCTTCTCTTATATGTGTTCTAGATATAATAGTTAACTCCTGTATTAAATAGTATAAATTTGATATATAAATAGCAATATTAATTAAGTGTGGAATTCCATTATGGCTTATGATATAATAACACTGAAATCTTGTAATGAGAACGATTTTTAAGTGAATATATAGAATTTTGAGGAGGAATAAAATGTTAAAAGAAGTTGCAAATGTAACACGGGGATTAGCAGTAGATACAGTAGAGAAAGCTCAATCAGGGCATCCTGGAATGCCAGTTGGTTGTGCTGATTTAGGTGCAGTATTATATGGTGAGGAAATGAAATTTGATCCTACAGCTCCAGAATGGGCTAACCGCGACCGCTTTGTCTTGTCAGCAGGTCATGGTTCAGCTTGGTTATATTCTTTTTTACATTTAACAGGATATGATGTGAGTTTAGATGATTTAAAAGACTTTAGACAAGTGGGTTCAAAAACGCCAGGTCATCCAGAATATAATGATACTGAAGGGGTAGAGACTACAACGGGACCTTTAGGTCAAGGTTTTGCTAATGCAGTAGGGATGGCAGTAGCAGAAAAGATGTTAGCTGAGAGATATAATACTGCAGAACATACAATTGTTGACCATTATACCTATACTCTTGTAGGTGATGGCTGTATGATGGAAGGGATTACTTCTGAAGCAGCTTCTTATGCCGGACATTTAGAGTTGGATAAATTAATTGCTATTTATGATGACAATAGAATTTCTATTGAAGGTAAGACAGATATTACTTTTACTGAATCAGTAGTTGACCGTTTTAAAGCTTATGGTTGGCATGTTATTGAAGATGTGGATGGGCATAATATTGCCGAGATTAAGGAAGCCTTTGCTGAAGCCAAAGCTAGTGATAAGCCGACTTTAATTGATGCTAATACTAAAATTGCTTATGGTGCTCCAAACAAAGAAGGAAGTAGTGCTGCTCATGGAGCTCCTTTAGGAGCAGAGGATATTAAAGGATTAAAAGAGAAATTTGATTTGCCAGTAGATGAAGAGTTTTATGTATCAGAAACAGTTAGAGATTTCTTTGAAGTAAGACAGAAACATTTACAGGCTGAGCGTAAAGAATGGGAAGCTGAGTTTGTAGATTGGGCAGAAGCTAATCCTGAATTAAAAGAAGAATGGGATGCAGCCCATAATTTAGAGTTAGCTTCAGATTTAGCAGATAAAGTAGCAGAAGTTGAATTAGATACTCCTCGAGCTACAAGAAAAGCATCAGGACCAACATTAAGAGCAATAGCTGATGAAGTTCCTTATTTAGTGGGAGGTTCAGCTGATTTAGCTCCATCTACTAAAACTTACTTGGACAAGTATGACGAAATTCAGCCGGGAGCATTTAGTGGACGGAACTTCCGTTTTGGAGTTAGAGAACATGCCATGGGAGCTATTGTAAATGGTATTTCCTTACACGAAGGATTACGACCTTTTGCAGCAACTTTTTTAGTGTTTAGTGATTATATGCGTCCAGCAGTTAGAATGGCTGCACTAATGGAACAGCCGGTTGTTTATGTCTTTACTCATGATTCTGTTTATATTGGAGAAGATGGTCCAACGCATCAGCCAGTAGAGCATGTAGAAGCTTTACGAGTAATTCCTAATTTAGAGGTGTTACGACCTGCTGACGAAGAAGAAACTAAAGCAGCTTGGTTAGAAGCTATGAATCGCACTGAAGGACCAACAGCTTTAATTTTTACTCGTCAGAATCTGCCTCATTTAGAAAAAGATAATGGATTAACTGATTTTGATAAAGGTGCTTATGTAGTGCAGGAGAATGAAAATGCTGAAATTGTAATGTTAGCTAGTGGTAGTGAAGTTTCTTTAGCTTATCAGATAGCCCAAGAGTTAGAAGAAGAGATAAGAATAGTTTCTGTTCCTGAACGGGAAAAGTTCTTAGCTCAAGAACAGGAATATATTGATAGTGTATTAGGAACCGATACTTTCCGAGTTGTAATTGAAGCAGGAGTTAGCAGTGGGTGGTATCAGTTATTAAATGATAAATACCATGTAGTTAGTGTAGAAGACTTTGGTACTAGTGGACCAGGTCAAGAGGTTGCTCAAAGTTTAGGTTTCGATGCTCAAAAAATTGCAGCAGATATTAAAGCAAAATTATAGAGATAATTAAATAATCTGAGTTTAGGAGATGCTCCCCCTGCAGGTAGACAGATAAAATAAGTAATATCTGTTTTGCCAGCAGTGGGAGTTTTTATATTTTTGCTGCAAATAAAAAGTTGAGAAATAAACTAGGGTGGTTTATAATATAATTAAGTTGTAACCGATTACAGCTACTTAAAGGGGGCTTAATTATGGAGCGCAATTGGTGGAAAGAAGCCGTAGTCTATCAAATTTATACTCGCAGTTTTAATGATACAAATGGTGATGGGATTGGTGATTTGCAGGGGATTATTAATCGGGCTGATTATTTAGAAGAATTAGGGATAGATGTGGTGTGGTTAAATCCAGTTTATCAATCGCCTAATGATGATAATGGCTATGATATTAGTGACTATCGAGATATTATGGATGAATTTGGCACATTAGCAGATTGGGAAGAGCTATTAGCTGCTTTGCATGATAGAGGGATTAAACTAATTATGGATTTAGTAGTTAATCATACTTCTGATGAACACCCTTGGTTTATTGATTCTAAATCGGCTGCAGATAGTGAATATCGTGATTATTATATTTGGCGTCCTGGTAAAAATGGAGATCCACCAAATAATTGGGGTTCATTTTTTGATGATACTGCTTGGGATTATGATCCGCAGACTGAAGAATATTATTTGCATTTATTTTCTAAAAAACAGCCTGATTTAAATTGGGAAAATTCTGAGGTTAGAGCAGAAGTATATGATATGATGACCTGGTGGCTGGATAAAGGAATAGATGGTTTTAGAATGGATGTAATCAACTTTATTTCTAAACCGGAAGGATTACCCGATGGTGAAGAAGGAGCAGGAGTTACTGGAATGGAACATTTTGCTAATGGTCCCCGAGTTCATGAATATTTACAGGAAATGAACCAACGCGTTTTAAGTAATTATGATATTATGACAGTAGGAGAAACAGCAGGAGTAACTACTGATGAAGCAATTAAATATGTTGCGGAAGATAGAGATGAATTAAATATGGTCTTTCAATTTGAACATATGCAGGTAGATGTTGGCCCAGATGGTAAATGGGGTAAGATTAAAGATTGGGAATTAACTGATTTAAAAGAAGTTATGAGTAAGTGGCAGCGGGAAATGCAGGAGAATAATGGTTGGAATAGTCTTTATCTAAATAATCATGATCAGCCGCGAATGGTATCTCGTTTTGGTGATGATGGAGAATATCGAGTAGAATCTGCTAAAATGTTAGCAACTTTTCTTCATACTTTGCAGGGGACACCTTATATTTATCAAGGTGAAGAAATAGGGATGACTAATTATCCTTTTCAAGATATTGATGAAGTAGATGATATAGAGACAGTTAATAATTTTGCTGATATTAAAGAGAGCGCAGGAAGTTATGAAGCGGCCTTAGATGTAGTTAATTATAGAAGCCGCGATCATGCTCGAACTCCAATGCAGTGGGATGATAGTCAACATGCTGGATTTACTACTGCTGAGCCGTGGCTGCAGGTTAACCCTAACTATGAAGAGATTAATGTAAAAGCTGCTTTAGAAAACCAAGATTCTATATTTTATTATTATCAGAGCTTAATTGAATTAAGAGAGGACCATCCTATTTTTGTGTATGGAGAATATCAACTATTATTAGAAGATGATACTCAAATTTATGCTTATACTCGCACTCTAGAAGAAGAGCAATTGTTAGTTATTCTTAATTTTTCAGGCCAAGAAGCAGATTTTAAAGTGCCAGAAGAGGTTGAATTTGATAGTTTAGAATTGTTAATTAGTAATTATCAACAAGAGCAGGAAGCAGCGATTGAAGAAATTTCATTACAACCTTATCAAGCTTTAATTTATAAATTGTCGTAGCAATAAAATATTTTTAAATAAGAAGATAAAAAGTAGGAACTGCATCCATTGCGGTTCCTACTTTTTATTTTTTTTAGGTTTGACGGTTGCAAAGAAGGTAATAATTTGCAATAATAATATAGAGTAGCTATAATTTTTTTAACTTTATGCCTAAAAGAGCAGGAGAAATTTATAGAATATATAAATATTTATTAAGGGATTAATTTAGAAAGGGGCTCAATTTAAATGGGATACAATTTAGTAGTAGTTGAAAGTCCAGCAAAGGCTAAAACAATTAGTAAATATCTAGGAAATGGATATAAAGTTCAATCTAGTTTAGGTCATTTTAGAGATTTACCTAAAAAAGATTTAGCAGTAGATGTAGAAAATGATTTTGAACCCACGTATGTGATTACCAATAAAAAAGCTGTCACTAATTTGAAAAAAGGTTATCAGGATGCAGATATAGTATATATAGCAAGCGACCCTGATCGTGAGGGAGAAGCTATTGGGTGGCATGTTAAAAAGGTGCTTAATTTAGGGTCTAATGATTATCAGAGAGTAACTTTTAATGAAATAACTAAAAGTGGAATAAAAAAAGGGATTAATAATCCTCGAGAGATAGATATGGATCGAGTTAATTCTCAGCAGGCGAGGAGAATTTTGGATCGTTTAGTAGGTTATAAGTTATCACCTATGCTGTGGAAGTTTATCCGCAAAGGTTTATCAGCAGGTCGAGTGCAGAGTGTAGCTTTGAAATTAGTAGTAGATTTAGAGCGGGAAATTGAAGCTTTTGAACCGGAAGATTATTGGACTGTTAAAGCTGATTTTGCTAATGACTTAGAAGGATTTAAATTAAATAAATTAGATTCAAAAAAGATTAAAAGAGCAAGGCTGCAGCAAGAAGAGCAGGCAGAGAATTTAAAAGAAGAATTAGCAACTGGAGATGAATTTGAAATTATAGGGCTGACAACGGAGGATAAGAAGAAATATCCTTATCCACCTTTTACTACGTCTACTTTACAGCAAACTGCTTATAAGAGTTTGCGATTTTCTTCAAAGAAGACAATGTATTTGGCCCAACAGTTGTATGAGGGTATTGAAGTAAATGGTGAAGATGTTGGTTTGATTACTTATATGCGTACAGATAGTGTACGGGTTAGTGACCAGGCTAAAGGGCAGGCACAAAAGTATATCAAAGATAACTTTGGCCCAGAATATAGCTATCAATATTCACGTAGTGTTTCCAAAAATGCACAAGATGGTCACGAAGCAATTAGACCAACTTCGATTTATAGAACTCCTAATAAAGTAAAAAGTGGTTTAACTGAAGATCAATACAAGCTTTATAATTTAATTTGGAATAGTTTTTTAAATTCCCAGTTAGCACCAATGGAGTATCAGCAGTTAGAAATTTTAACTGAAAAAGATAAGTATCAATTTAGAGGATTAGTTAATAAAATCACCTTTGATGGTTATTTTGCTAATTTTGGTAATGATAATTCTAATTATAAGAGTGAATTGCCGGAATTAGAAGAAGGTGAAATAGTAGATTTAAGCAAATTAGATGTGAAGAAGAAAGAGACGCAGCCCCCAAAACGATATACTGAAAGTAGGATGGTTAAAACCTTAGAAAAAAAGAATATTGGTCGTCCTTCAACTTTTAGTAATATCATTTCTACTTTGAAGAAACGTAAATATGTTAAAACTGATAAAGGACAGTTTTATCCCACTACTTTGGGAATTACGGTGAATGATTTTTTAGTAGATCATTTTCCTAATTTAATTAATATTGATTTTACTGCTGAAATGGAAGAAGGATTAGATTCCATTAGCAGAGGTAAAGTGGAGTGGAAAGATTATCTAGAAAAGTTTTGGAAAAGATTTGAACCGGAATTAAAAGAATTAGAAACAACAGAAGTGGATAAATCAGAATATCAGATTAAAACCGATGTTAAATGTGAAAAATGCGGTAGTGATATGGTTTTAAAAGAAGGTAAAACTGGCAAATTCTTAGGATGCTCTAATTACCCTGAGTGTAAAAGCACAGTTAATATTCCCAAAGGAATTAGAATTGATAGTCGTCAGATTAAAGACGGTTATTTAGAAGTTAGAGAAAGAATTGAAGAAAAGCAAAAGGAAGCAGAGAAGAAAAAAGAGAATATAGTGGAAACTGATTATGTTTGTTCTAATGGCAACCCAATGGTTGTTAGAGAAGGACGACAAGGTAAATTTTTAGGATGCAGTGAATTCCCACGCTGCAAATGTGGTGATACAATTAGTATTCCCGAAGGGTTTGAATTGCCTGAAGGTGATAAGATTGAAATCAAAGAAGATTTAGAAAAGTATAATAAATCAGGAGGCAAATATGGGCACTGCCCTGAATGTGGTGATGGTTTATTACGTAAAATCACAACTAAGCGCGGTTCTTTTCTAGGATGTAGTAATTATCCTCAATGTAAGCATACAGAACAGTTAGATTAAATTCTAAAATTTAAAACAGGAGGCTAAGAATGGATTTAAAAGATTTAAAAGATTTAAAGATAAAAAAGAAATTTTTATTAATTTTATCTGTAATTGCTGTTACCTCAATAATAATTATTGCTTTAATCGGGTACTGGGGTTTAAATGGTTTAGAAAATGATGTGGTTGATTCTACTGTTAGTGAGATGGAAAAAGAGCTAAATGATGCTTTGAAAGCTAAGGAAAAAGTATGGTTGACTAATGCTTTACAAATAGCAAACAATCCAATCATTCAGGAATCAATGGCACAGGGGAATCGAGAAGAAGCGATTAAATTATTAAATGAGTATAGTGAAACTTTTAAATCAAATACTGGTTTTAATAATGTTAATGTGCACTTAATTGACGAACAATTAGATTCTTTTGTTAAATCTTGGGATTCTAATAATTTTGGAGAAAGCCTTTCTTATTCTGATGCTTATCAACGAGTGAAAGAGACTGAAAAAGCAACTGTGGTTACAGAAGAATCACCTAAAGGATTAAGACTAAAAGGATTATATCCAGTTCATTATCAAGGAGAGTTTGTGGGAATAGTTAATTTTGAAGGTGGTTTAAATTCTATTAAAAGAACTCTTAAAGAAAATAATATTGAATTTCTTTATTTCTTGAATAATAACTATTTAGATACTGCTGCTGGTTTGCAGGATGAATCTCAAATCGGAGATTATACTTTAAGTCAAAAAGATGTTGACCAAAAGTTTTTAGAAGAAATACAAAGCGATTTGAATTTAACTGAAGTAAAGAAAGATTATTCTTTAAACGGTAATTATTTAGTAACATCTCAAACAATAAAAAATGGTGCTGGAGAAGAAGTAGGTCTTTATTTGTTAGGACAAAATAAAAAATCTGTGATGGGAGCTGTAACAGAGAGCAAAACGATAGTTTATATTCTTTATTTAGCCTTTGTTATTATATTTGGAGTACAAATTTTTGCTATCTATTCTTTTGTTTCAAAAGAGATAAATAATCCATTGGATTCTTTAAAAGAGAGTATTGATAATTTTGCAAGTGGTAATTTATCACAAAAGATTGACCTTAATCGTCAAGATGAAATTGGTCAATTAGGAGTACAATTAGAAAATATGAGAGCTAATTTGAAGAATTTAGTTGCTTCTATTTTAAAAGAAACTGAAGAGTTGTCTGCCTATAGTCAAGAGTTATCTGCTTCTGCTGAAGAAGGTAATGCTACAATTGAAACTAATAACCGCTTAGTAGAAGATATGTCAGCAAGTATTCAGCAGATTTCAGCTAGTGCTCAAGAGGTGGCTAGTTTTGCTCAAGAATCAAATAATAAAACTGAAGAAGGTACGCAGAACATTAATAAGACTTTAAATAGTATGGAACAGATTAATGAATCAGTTACTGAAGCAGTTGCTGCTATTGAAGATTTAAGTAATACTTCTCAAGAAATAAGCTCAATTGTGGAATTGATCACTGATATTGCAGAGCAGACTAATTTATTAGCTTTAAATGCTGCAATAGAAGCTGCTAGAGCAGGAGATGCAGGGCAGGGTTTTGCAGTAGTAGCTGAAGAAATTAGAGAATTAGCAGAAGAAACTAATCAAGCAACAGAGAGAATTGCGCACTTGATTGATGAAACTACGAATAAAGTAGAAACTGGATTAGATGCCATTGAAAAAGCTAATGATAAAGTAGAAGATGGGCAAGAAATAGTAGAAAAAACAGGAGCAGTCTTCGATGAAATTGAAACTGCTACTCAACAAACAGCACAGCAAATTGACCAAACTGCTAATGCTACTCAAGATTTAGCTGCTCAAAGTGATAAAGTTAGAGAAACTACTGCTGATATGGCAAGTATGGCTGATGAGATTGCTAATTCTTCTCAAGAATTATCTGAAATGGCACAAAAATTACAGCAATTATCTAATGAGTTTAAAGTATAAAGTAAGTGCTTGCTTTATAACAGCTAGTAGTAATCAAATCTAAAGGAGGAATTCAGATGCTGAAAGATTTATTATCTGGTTTAATGGGTAAAGGAGTTACAGAAATCACACCGCAAGAAGTAGCAAATAAAGACATAACAGTAATTGATGTAAGAAAGGAATCTGCTTACCAAGAAGGTCATATTCCTGGAGCAATTAATATTCCTTATGGTGATTTTAAGGCAGATCATGAGAAGCTAGAACAAGTTAGTAAAGATGAAGAGATTGCTGTTAACTGTGTAATGGGCGTCTCTAGCCAAAAAATAACAAGGTTACTGAATGAAGCGGGCTATGATAAAGCTAAGAGTATGAAAGGCGGCATTCGAGCCTGGAAAGGTGAAATAGAAAAGTAGTAAAGCAGATATTGACTTAGGTCCTGCCAGCAGGACCTAAGTCTTATTTATTTTTTGCAGTTGGCTAATTAAAAAATTCAAAAGGAGAAATTTTAATGAATAAAATAAAACTTCAGAAATTATTTTTAATTTTTTTAGAAATAGGAGGGTTTACTTTTGGAGGCGGTTACGCCATGCTGCCTTTGCTTGAAGAAGAATTAGTAGTAGAGCGTAATTGGTTAACTGAAGAAGAATTTTTAGATATTTTTGCTATAGTACAAGGAATACCGGGGATTATTGCTATTAATTCTTCTTTATTTATTGGGTATAAACTGCAGGGAATAGCAGGAGCATTAACTGCAGTAGCAGGGATTAGTTTGCCTTCAATTGTAATTATTACTTTAATTACTGAATGGTTATTAAATTTACAGCATAACATCTATATTACGGGTATTTTCATGGGGATTAGAACTGCTGTAGTAATATTGATTTTATGGGCTGCCTATAAAATGGGTAGTAAAGCAATTATAGAAGCTAAAAGTCTATTGTATACAGGTGCAATGATAATAGGGGTTTTATATTTTAAGTTATCCCCAATAATTTTAATTGCTGCAGCAGGAATTATAGGAATAATCTTAAAGCAAGGAGAGCAATCATGATTTTAATTAAATTATATGTAACTTTTTTTAAAATTGGATTATTTACTTTTGGAGGCGGTTATGCCATGCTGCCTTTAATTCAGGAAGAAATGCTTAGCCGTGGTTGGTTAACTATAGAACAATTTTTAGACATAGTTGCAGTTTCACAAATGACTCCAGGAGCTATAGCCATTAATAATGCTACTTTTATTGGATTTAAATTAGCAGGAATTCCTGGTGTGTTAGCTACAACTATGGGTGTTATTTCTCCATCATTAATTATTGTTTTAATCATTGCTGCTTTGTTTGATAAATTTTCTGATAATGAATTAGTCCAAAGTGCCTGGACAGCTATTAGACCAGCAGTAGTAGGGTTGATTTTGACAGCTGTAATTTCTTTAGGCCAGGAAACAATTAGGAGCTGGGAATCAATCTTAATTGCTATTGTGGCTTTAGTGTTATTAACTAAAGTCAAATTACATCCAATTATTGTGATTATTATTTCTGCTGGTTTAGGGTTAATACTGACAATAGTTTAGCATTGATTTTAAAACTTTTAATTTAAGACAAATACAGGAAAATAGGAGTTTGTGTCGAAAATAATATATAGTATAACTTTCGAATGCAAGAAAAACTAGGAAAGCAAGGTAAAAAAACAGATAATATATAATTAGCTTTTAAAAGGGGGGCGTTAAAATGATACCTCTAATACTTAATAAGTATAAAGTAATAATATTTTTTTCTTTTATACTAGTAATCATAACTATTAGTACTTTTAATTATGCAGCAGTAGCAGAGGGAGATGAGCAATTTTCAATTAAAAGTTCTGCTACTTATAATACTTTTAAAGAAAAAGTGCAGCTAACTGCTGAAGAACAGCAGTGGATTAAAGCTAATCCTGAAGTCAGTGTTGCAGTAATGAAAAGATTTCCTCCTTTTTCTTACACTTTAAACCAAGAGACTAAACCCCAAGGTTTCTCTATTGATTTATTGAAATTAATAGCTCGGAAAAGCGGATTAGATTTTAATTTAAAACCAGGGTTTTGGTCTGAAAATTTGAGTAAGTTTAGGACTGACCAGGTAGATTTAATCACTGGAATTTCTTATAATCAGCAGCGAGATAAATATATTAGTTATACTGAGCCTTATTATAAAATCCCTTTAGTTGTTTATGTACAGCAAGATGCTGAGTGGTATCAAAATCCAGAGGATTTAGAAGGGAAAAAAGTAGGGATTACTGAAGACGTTTTTTTTAAAGATAGTCTTGAAGAAGAATTAGAAGGAGAAATAATTGAAGAATCAAATAATGAACAATTAATGAATGCTCTTGCTTTTGGAAAATTCGATGCTGTAATTACTAATTTATCAATTGGTGAATTTTATATCCAAAAAAACGTATTAAAAAATTTAAAATTAATGGGCAGATATAATAATCCTAAAATAAAAAAAGAGGATTTGCGAATTGGAGTTCAGCAGGAAAAACCAATATTAAAAAGAATTATTGAAAAAAGCCTTGCTGCTATAACAGAAACGGAATGGACAAGATTAAAGAGGAAATGGTTAGGCTTAGAAGAAGAATGGATTAATAGTAATGATAGTAATAATACTAATAAAATCAACAACTTAACAAGTGAAGAAGAACAATATTTAAAGGAAAAAGATAAAATTTCAATAGTAGCGAACCCTAAATGGATGCCTTTTGAAAAAATATCTGAACAGGGTGATTATGAAGGGGTTGTAGCTCAATTCTATCAGATGGTAAGTAATAAATTAGGAATAGAAATTGAATTAGTTGAAACTTCTTCTTGGGAAGAGTCTGTAGAAAAATTAAAAAAGGATCAAGCTGATATTCTTTCTACAGCAGTTAAATCTAGAGATAAGGGGTTAAAATTCACTCAACCTTATATCAAATATCCTTTAGTAATTGCTACTAGACAGGAAGAATTATATATTAATAATTTGAAAGTAATAAAAGATAAAAAGATTGGTCTTAGTTTGAATTGTCCTGTAACTGAAACTATTAAGAATAAATATCCAAATCTTAGTTTTATAGAAGTTAAAGATACTAAAGCAGGATTGAAGAAAGTACAAAGCGGAGAGCTGTTTGGGGTGATTAATACAGCGCCTATAATAGGATATGTCATGCAGCAGCAAAACATGATTAATTTAAAGATTTCTGGTGAATTAGAAGATGATATGGCTTTAAGGATAGGTGTTAGGGAAGAGGAGACAGTATTATTAAATATTTTAAATAAAGCATTACAAGCTATCGATAATCAAGAAAAAGAAGAAATTTTTAATGATTGGTTAACTATTAATTATCAACAGAGTTATAATTATTCTTTGTTTATTAAAGTATTAGCAGGAATAATTGTAATTGCTTCTTTTATGTTATATCGGCAGTATCAATTACAGAAATTTAATGAGAAATTAAGTTCAGTTAATGATGAATTAGAAGAAGCTAATAAAAAGTTGAAAAACACATCATTTATTGATGGCTTAACTCAGATTCCTAATCGTCGTAAATTTGATGAATTTTTGGAACAAGAATGGCAGCATTGTAAAAGAAATAAAAATTATTTATCTTTGATTATGCTCGATTTAGATTTTTTCAAAGAATACAATGACTGCTATGGTCATTTAGCTGGTGATGATTGTTTAAAGAAAATTGCTAATGCTATTCAACAATGTGTTAAACGACCAAAAGATTTGGCAGCCCGGTATGGAGGAGAAGAATTTATAATAGTTTTATCTGAAACTGGAGCAGCAGGAGCCCAAAAGGTAGCTCAGAGGATTCAAACTGCTATCAATAATTTAGAAATTGAGCATCAAGATTCTAAAGTCGCTGAGCATGTAACCGTTAGTTTAGGTGTTACAACTATTATTCCTGATCATGAAGTAACTAAAGAAGAATTTGTAGATAAAGCAGATCAGGTGATGTATCAAGCCAAACAGGCTGGTAGAAATCAAATTAAGATTAAAGTGTTTGATTGATTTTTTAAGTAGAGACTACAGAACACTAAAGGAGGAAGCTAAAGTGTCCGATTTAAATTCTAATTTTAGTGAGATTGAACCTCATGACCACTTATGTTTGCTTTATGAAAATCATAAAGAGTGGAAAACAGCAGTTATAAAGTTTTTACAGACAGGATTGAGGCAAAATGATAAATGCCTATATATCAGTGGTGCTCATACAGGGAAAAATATAAAAAAGTATTTAAAAGAAGTAGAAATTGATGTTGAAGCTAAAATTGAATCCGGGCAGTTAATCTTATTAGCTAAAGAAACTTCTTATGCTCGTAGTCAAGAATTTATTCCTCAAGAAATGGTAGATTTTTTAAAAAATGAATCCAAGCAGGCTGTTAAGCAGGGTTATGATTCGCTGCGAGTTACAGGTGAAATTAGTTGGGCTTTAGATTATGAGCGTGGAGAAGAAAAGATTATTGAATATGAAATAAAATTAAATCAAAGTTTATTTCACAAATACCCAGTGACAGCATTATGTCGGTACCATCTAGATAAATTCAAACCTGCAATGATAAAAAATGTAATTAAAACCCATCCCTATATAGTTTTAGATAATCAAATTCATGCTAATCCTTATTATATTGAACCTGAGCATTTTAATTTAGAACAAGAAGAAGTTAAACAATGGTTAAAAAACATTAGTGATTATACTAACTTAAAAGGTCGTTTTCAAACAGTAATTAAAAGAAATAAGGAACAGTTAAAGCAAAAGAATGAAGAATTAGAACAATTACTGTATATTACATCTCATGATTTAAGATCACCATTAATTAATATTCATGGCTTTAGTCAAGAAATCAAGGATAGTTTTAGAGAGGTTAAGGAACTTATTAATAGTTCTGATAATAATGGGCAGGAAAAACTAGATTATTATTTGACAGAAGAACTACCGGAAGCAATTGATTATATTACTCATAGTGCAGAAAAAATTGATAAATTACTGCAGGGACTTTTAAAGTTATCAAGAATTAATATTAATAGTATAAATAAAGAAATAGTAGATGTTAATAATTTAGTAGCGCAGATTAGAGATAATTTTGAATATCAACTACAGAATAGCGGCATCCAATTAAAAGTAGATGATTTACCTCCCTGCTATGCTGCTAGAGATCATCTGAATCGTGTTTTTTCTAATTTGTTAGAAAATGCGATTAAGTATTTAAAATCTGATACTAAAGGGGAAATTTCAATTACTGCTTGGAGATTAAAAACAAGAGTAGTCTATGCTGTTAGGGATAATGGGATGGGGATTGCTGTTAAAGACCATGATAAAGTATTTAAATTATTTCGTAGAGTTAATGCTAATTCTAATATATCCGGTGAAGGGATTGGTTTAGCTTTGATAAAAAAGATAATTGCTTTACATCAAGGGAAAGTTTGGTTAGAAGCAAAAGAAGGACAGGGAAGTACTTTCTTTTTTTCTATAGCTAATTATTAGTTGTTGTAGTGGATTAGTAATTGTTTGTGTGAATAGGAAGGAGGAAAAAATGTTGGATCAAGAAGTTATAATTTTAGTTGTAGAAGATGATGATGGACATTATATATTAGTTGAGAAAAATTTAAGGCGCAATGGAATAAAAAATAAAATTAAAAGATTTAATGACGGGGCTGAAGCATTAGATTTTTTATTTGATTCAGAATTTGATACTAGTAAATCTTATTTGATGTTACTTGATATTAGAATGCCTAGAGTAGATGGCATAGAAGTATTACGCCAGATTAAAGGTGATGATAAATTGGCCCCAATACCAGTGATTATGTTAACAACTACTGATGATCCAAAGGAAATAGATGCTTGTCATCAGTTAGGTTGTAATAATTATATTAGTAAACCAATTGATTATGATAAGTTTGTGGCTACAATAAAAAAATTAGGTTTGTTTTTAAGTATTGTAAAAATGCCAAAATTTAATGGAGCTGATTAATATGGATCAGATAACAACTAATAAAAAAAATAACATAAAAATATTAATTGTAGAAGATAATCAAGGCTTGAATAATTTAATTACTAAGAAATTAGATGCTTATGATTATCAATATCAGCAGGCTTATTCTGGCGAGAAAGCTCTAGAATTAATCAGTAACCAAGAATTTGATTTGTTATTATTAGATTATAGATTACCGGATATGACTGCTAAAAGTTTAATTGCTGATTTAGAAAAAGTGCCTGCTTTTATTGTGATGACAGGTAATGGGAATGAAGAAGTAGCAGTAGAAATGATGAAGTTAGGTGCTGTTGATTATTTAGTCAAAGATTATAATTTTATTGAATTATTACCAGAAGTTATAAATCATGTTTTAAAAGAATTAGAGAATCAGCAGAAGTTAAAAGAGGCTTATCAACAGTTAAAAGAAAAAGAAAAAAGGTATCAATTATTATTTGAGAATACGGGGACTGCAACGGCTATTATAAAAAAAGATGGAGAAATTTCTTTAGTTAATGAAGAATTTGAATCTTTAACTGCTTATAGTAAAGCAGAAATAGAGTCTCAAATGAAATGTACAGATCTAATAGCTGCGGAAAAAGATTTAGAAGATATTATCACTTCTGATTCTTTAGGAAGATTAAAAGAAATGCCGGAGAAATATGAATTTAAGATTAAAGATAAAGCAGGGGAAATTAAAGATGTTTTAATAAAAATTAAAATAATACCTGAAACTAAAGAGCGAATTGTTTCTATGTTAGATATTAGCGGTAGAAAAGAGCGGGAAAAAGAATTAGACCAAGCTTATCAGCAGTTGAATCAGAATATTGAAAAGGCTAGAAGTCTGCATCAACATTTTTTGCCTGAATCTGATGCTAAATTTAAACATTTTTCTATTGCAACTTATTATCATCCAGCTGATGAATTGGGTGGAGATTTTTATAATTATCAGGAAGTTAATGGACAATTAGTGTTTTATGTAGCTGATGTGACTGGTCATGGTTTAGATGGAGCTATGTTAAATTTGTTAGTTAGAGATCAGATTAATAATTTCATTACAGAAGCTAAATATTGTTCTGAAAACAATGAGATTATTAATAAAGATTTAGTACCACAAGAAATGATGCAGGCAGTATTTGATAATTATTTAAAACAGAATTTTCCTGAAGATTATTTCCTCTGTATGCAGATTGGGGTTTTAGATTTTGAAGAACAGCAGTTAGAATATACTAATGCGGGGTTTCATATTTTACCTTTTGTAATTTCTAAAACAGGGGAGTTAGATATTATAGAAAATTCACATTTGCCAATTGCAGATCTTGAGGCAGCTCGAAATCAGTTTTCTAGTCAAAAATATCAATTAAATGCTGGGGATAAATTATTTATAACTACTGATGGTTTGATTGAGGAAAGTTATTCTGGGCAGCGTTATGGACAGCAGAGATTAAGAACAGTGCTGCAGGAAAATTACTATTTGCCGGCAGATATTTTATTAGAAAAAATCGAAAGAGATTTAAAAAAATACACTGGAGAAGCAAACAGTAATGATGATATAACTTTTTTAATGTTAGAAAAGGATTTGAAAAAGAAAATGTCTCAAGAAATAAATAGTGAATTTGATGAAATGTATCAATTAGAAGAGAAAATAGTTCAATTTTTAGATACTTATGTTCAAGACACAGATTTTTTGCAGATAGGAATACATGAGATAATTACTAATGCGATTGAACATGGTAATGATTTTGATAATGAGAAAAAAATTAAAGTTGAAGTAGCAATTTGTGAGCAGTATATTAGGGTTTTAGTAGCTGATCAAGGAGCAGGATTTAATTGGCAGAATAGAGTAGATGTTGAGCCTGGAGAAGTTAGTTTTGCTGAACGAGGGCGGGGATTGATGATGGTTAGTCAAGTTTATGACCAGATTGAATTTAATCAGCATGGTAATCAAGTTTGTTTAATTAAATTTAGAACTTAAACTGTTGCTAATTGATTCTGGCTGGAGGTGAGAAAATGATTGCTTTAACTAAAGATTATTTTAAAGAAATTATAGTAGGATTAGTAGTTTTAGTTTTTGTTGGTTATATAGCCCAAGTTAATTTTTTGCTATTCCATATTGGAGTTGAATTATTTAGTATTATTATTGCTTTTAGTATTTTTGTAATTGTAATTAATGTTAATCGAGCTATTGACGATGATTATTTTATATTTTTAGGATTAGCTTATGGTTTTATAGCTGGATTTGATTTATTACATACATTAGCTTATAAAGGAATGGATATTTTTTCAATTCAAGGGGCTAATTTAGCTACTGAATTGTGGATTGCAAGTAGATATCTAGAGGTGTTATCTTTATTAGCTTCTTTTTTATTTTTAAAAAAGAAAATCAATAAAAATCATGTGCTGTTATTTTATTTTACAACTACTATTATGTTATTATTGAGTATTTTTCAATGGGGGATTTTCCCTGATTGTTTTATTACAGGAGAAGGGCTAACAACTTTTAAAATAGTTAGTGAATATGTGATAGTATTTCTATTATTAATAGTAATTGCTCTTCTTTATTATCATCGCTCTTATTTTGACCAAGTGATGTATCGTTATTTAATTTTATCAGTGTTAGCAACAATTACTGCTGAATTGTTTTTCACCCTTTATATTAGTGTATTTGGCATTTCTAATATTGCCGGGCATCTATTTAAATTATTATCTTTTTATTTTATTTATAAAGCAGTAATTAAACAGAGCTTGCAGCGACCTTATGAAGCATTATTTGCTTCAACAATGGAGGCTAAAGAAGAACTAGCTTTTAAAAATCGAGAGCTAGAACAAGTTGTTTATTCAATTTCACATGATTTACGTTCTCCTGTGGTTAATATTAAAGGCTTTAGCCAAGAACTTAAGGTGTCTATTAAAAATTTGAAAGAATTAGTAGAACAATCGTCTATAGAGGAAGAAATAGAAACAGAACTAAATAAATTGCTAGAAGAAGATGTTGAGGAAGAACTGCACTATATTTTAAGCAGCACTAAAAATATTGATAATTTATTAAAGGGACTGTTGAAAATATCTCGTATTGACCGCTATGAATTAAATCTAGAAGAAATAGATGTTAATGAGATGATAGCTGAACTTAGAGCTAATTATCAGTATCAGCTACAGCAGCAAGATATAAATTTAATTGTGCAAGAATTACCTAATTGTAAAGGAGATAGAGTACAGATTAATCAAGTCTTTTCTAATTTGATAGAAAATGCTATTAAATACAGTAGTACAGAAGCTGAATCGGAAATTATTATAGAGGGTTGGAAAGAAGAAGAACGAGTTGTTTATACTGTTGCAGATAATGGAATTGGAATTGCTCCTGCAGACCAAGATGAAATATTTGTTATTTTTAATCGTTTAGGTAATCAAGATGATGCAGGTGAAGGATTAGGATTGTCGTTAGTCAAAAAAATTATTGATCGACATCATGGAGATATTTGGGTAGAATCGGAGTTGGGTGAAGGAAGTAAATTTTTTATTGCTTTACCTAAATAAATTATCATCTTATTGGGGTTGAGAAAAGTAAATTTATTTAGATGCTATGGAGGTTATTATAAGGATGCTGAAACTCAAATCTGAGCAAACAATAATAGTAATTACTTTTTTTATAATAGTAATTACCATTGTTGTTTTTTTTAATAGCCAAGATTTTAGTCAAAATTTTGAATTGAGTCAAAGGGAGTGGGAATATAAATTAGGAGATGCTCCAACAGAAAATTTGATGCAGGAAAGACAAAGTTGGCAGTCTTATCAATTAGGCAGTCATTTGACGAAAGATGCTGAAAAATTCGACTATTTGTGGCTGCGGGTAAAATTACCTGATGCTAGTTATAGGTCGCCAGTATTATATTTAAAAGGAGTTGACCATCTAAACTTTCCGTATCAAGTTTATGTAAAAGACAATTTGATTTTTAAAAATGGTAATTTAACAGGTGAATTAAAAGTTCCTGAATTTTCTCATAAGATTGTTAATTTGCCTGAAAATTATGCTGGAAAATATTTGTATATTAAAATTTACAATAAAAAAAATAATATATTTGTTAGTTCTGAGCTATTAAAATTTAAGAAATCCTACCAACAAGCAATAACAGAAAAATTATTTAAAAACACTATAAGACTTTGCGCTAGTTCTATTTATTTAATAGTTGGATTAGTTATTATTTTGATTTATTTATTTTATGACCCAGATGAGATTGTTCTTTATTTAGGAATGTTTATTTGCTCAGCATTTATTTTTACTCTTAATTATAATGCAATTCCTCATTTGTTATTTAGTAATTTTAGTTATGGATTATATATTAGTTATTATTTCAATGTGTTTTTTATAGTAGGAGTCTTCTTTTTTTATTTAGCAGAATTTATTTATGAAAGGTATAAATTATTTAATTTAATTGGGAACTTTTATTTTATCAAGTTGTTATTAGCCATTATTTTTTATTTTATTAAACCTCATTCAGTATTAATGGGTAGCAAAATTTATAATATTTCATTATTTATCACTTTAATAATTGCTATTTATTATATAGCTAAATTCTCTTTTTCAGATAATGAAAGTAAAAAATTAAACAAAGATGAACAAAAGATGTTTAAAACTGAAGTTAGAACCTTAGGAATGGGGTTTATTGGTTTAGGTTTAAATGTTGCTATTTCTTTAATTTATGCTTATAGCTCTGAATATCAATTTTTAAATTTTATAGTTCCAATGTTGGATCAAATTCCATTAAGGAAAAGTGATTTTGTCTCTTTAGGTATTTTTTACTTTATAGTAATTTTGCTTTATGTTACTGCTAAGAGATTTTTTGACATGAAAGAATTAGCCGTACGTGATAGTTTAACTAATCTCTATGATCATGGTTATTTTCAAGAGATGCTAAAACATGAGGTTGAACGAGCTCAACGTTATGATAATGAATTATCATTATTATTATTAGATATGGATGATTTCAAAAGCGTTAATGATCAATATGGTCACCAAGCAGGAGATGAAATTTTAAGTCAACTAGCAAAATTATTAAAATCTAATGTGCGCTCTAGTGATATTGTGGCTCGTTATGGAGGAGAAGAATTTATAATTGTATTAATTAATACTGGTGCAGATGCAGCAGTAGCTAAAGCTGGTTGGTTAAAAGAGGAAATATCTAACTTGGAAGTTGAATACCAAGGTAATAAAATAAGTCGAACAGTTAGCATTGGAGTAGCAAACTATACTCTAGGTCAGAGCTCTTTTGAATTAATTAATCAGGCGGATGATGAATTATATCATGCTAAGAATAGTGGTAAAAATTGTATTAGCTATCAGCATCAAATTTGTGAATAAGCCAAGCTGCTCCACAGCCTAACAATTCTTTTTAGTAAAAAATAAAAAAGCCTTTCAAATAGGGATATCCCTATTTGAAAGGCTATGACTTCTAGATATATAAAATAATTAGTTATTTGCTTCAACGGTTAATGTTTTAGTTTGTTCACCAGATCTACTACAGAAAGCTTTAACTTTAATTTCATCTTCAAGTTCAGCATCAGTAATTTTATACTTGAATAGATGGAATTCACTTTTTAATTGAGTATAAACTCTTTGATTTATAATTTCTGAACCATTGAGATAGACTTGCAGCTTATCAATAAAATGACTATAGACATTTGAAGTAGGATGATAAACCTTAACATCAAGCAGGTGGGTTTCTTGGTCAAAATCCAATTCCATTTTTTCAGGTGAATGGCCTAGGGCTCCTCCGGAGACAATAAGAATAATTAACAAAACTAAAATTGATCTTTTCACAGTGAATTCCTCCTTTTGAAATATAAAAATTACTCTACATATGATAATTATAGATATAATTAAAAAATCCTTTATTAATAATGGTAATTTTTTAATAAAAATTGTATTTATTAATTTAAAAAAGGGGGTATTGGCATTAAAAGAGCAATAATTGATTATAATTAGGAAAAGAATATTTTTTTCAAAGGAGTGGTTAGATGAAGAAAATAATAATAATTTTATTACTGTTATGTTTTTTAACTGCTTGTACTGCTCAGCAAGAGCCTAATAAGTCATCTCGTCAAATTAGTGATTATTATCCATTTTTAAAAGAGACAACATTAATTTATAAGGGAGTAGGTAATGAATTTGCAGGAAGAGAAGTATATTTCGATTTTGCTGCGGCTAATAAAGCCCAGTTAAGAGTTGATAATGGTGGTACAATAATGGGAGAATTGTTAGAGCTGAAAAATGGAGAATTAAGAAAGTTAAAAAGTAAAGAAGAGTTTTATTATTGGCAACATTTAGAAGCCAAGAAGGGTACTAGTTATGAAATATTATTAAAAGAGCCATTAATTGAAGGTACGAGTTGGGAATTAGATGATGGGCGAAAAAGATATATTTCAGGAGTAAATGTTAAGGTAGAGACACCGCAGGGTCAATATGAAGCTCTAGAAGTGACTACTAAAGGGTCAGATGCTAAATTAAAGCAGTATTATGCTCCTGATGTGGGTTTAGTACTACAGCAATATAAAAGTAATGGTACGGTAATTGAAACTAAGTTACAGAAGATAAAGCAGAATAGCGCAGTTACTAATCAGGTTAAGTTCTTTTATCCGGATTTTAAAGCAGATAAAGCTAAATATGTTGAGCGACAAGTAGAGTTTCAAACTAATGATAGTCCAGAGCAAAAATTCACTGAATTATTACAGCAAAAGCCGCCTCAGGGTTTAACTCCTGTAATTAGTGAGCAGACTAAAATAAATAAAATTGAAGTAAATCAAAATAATAATATTGTCAAAGTTGATTTTACTGAAGAATTAGTTTGGGATATGAATGCCGGACACTCATTAGAAAAATTAATTATTCAGAGTATTGTTAATACTTTTGGTCGCTATTATCAAGTTGATAAAGTTTATTTATCTCTAGAAGGTGAGGCTTATCAATCAGGTCATATAATGATTACAGAAGGGCAGTATTTTACTGTAGATGAAGAAATAATTCCCTATCAAGAGTAGTTGTTGTTCCGAGCAGGGATTCAAAAGCTCGGATTTTCTTTTTAAGATGATGTTCAGTTGCTATTTAGTCACTTATGAACATAAATTATAAAATTTATAATTAAACAAGGAAAATTAAGTTCTAAGAAGAAATTAATTAATGGATTAAATTATATAGGGGGTTTATCTGGAATTCATTATGGTTATCAAGAGATTCCTCAAGAATGGTTGGATGCATTGGTTAAAAAGGAAGAGATAATGGAGTTAATAGATCAATTTTATCAGCAGGTTTTAGATAATTAAATTAGTAGTAAATATTAAAAAGTAGAGAAAGGATGTTATAGAGTGGATTATAAAAAAGTTGCTCAAGAGATGATTGAAACAATTGGTGAAGAAAAAGTTAAAGTAGGAGTAGAAGAAATGAATAAAGTAATAAATAGACCAAACAAAGAAGAAATTTTGGTACCAATTAAAGGACAAGTAGTGAACTTAGCAGAAGTGCCTGACCAAATATTTGCTCAAGGAGTAATGGGAGCTGGAATAGCAATTAAGCCGGAATCATCTCAAGTTTTTGCTCCAGTTAATGGGAAGATTAGGCATCTATTAGATACTAATCATGCGATAGGATTAAAAACTGAATCTGGTGTTGAAATTTTAATTCATGTAGGTATTGATACAATTAAAATGGACGGTGAAGGATTCAAGTCTTTTGTAGCTGAAGGTGATACTGTTGAAGTTGGAGATAAGTTATTAGAATTTGATCTTGAGCTAGTGACAGCAGAAGCAGAATCAAATTTAACTCCATTAGTAATTACTAATACTGATGATTTTACAGTAATTAATAGTTTAGCTGAAGGAGAAGTTAATTGTGGAGATAAACTATTAGAAGTTGAGTTATAATAAATTGCGCTAATCACCCCTAAGTATGTGCTTAGGGGTTTTATTAAATAAAGACATACTTAAAATTTAACGCCGCCATGAACTATAAATCCCTGATTAGCAAATAATGATATTTCTAAAGAAAATGAGTTATATTTAACTCCAGCACTGGGTAGTAAAGCAGGAAAAGTACCTAATTCATACCAAGCGGCATCGTAACGTCCATCTTCATCATCATAGCCCGTAATTATTCCATAAGTTAATTTTCCGTACAATTTAAAATCATTTATCTTTTTCCAAGGGTAGATTTTACCCTTATAAAAGTACCAAGAAGGTTGAAAAGCTGAGTTTTTAAAATAAGCTAAGCCGTATAAATCAGAGTTGCTTACATAATACTCCAATCCAATTAATTCTTGAATGTTATTAGTATCAGGGTCATTATCCCAGTGAGCAGTCATTAAACTAGTCTGTAGGTAGAACTGACCTTTATTACTCTTTCCTAACTCACTTGCTGTTAAAGTCCCTGAGCAAAACAATATTATTAAAGATACAATAATTAAAATTTTGCTACATTTTTTATTCATTGCAATCACCTTCTTGTAAACTTTCTTCTACTTAGCACTATAAATTCCTTTTTTATCTAAAATGAATTTAATTAGTTAAGTAGCTGCTGTTAGAAAAAGGTAGGATTATTACCGCGGGTTTTGGTTCGAGGTTTATTTTTTTGCAGGGAATTAAACTAAAATGTAGAAAAATTAAAAATGGGAAAGTATAATAGTGGTGAAGATTTGTTAAGGAAATGAACTGACTTTATTTAAGGTAGGTGCTGGAATGAAGGATATAATAAGCAAATATTTAGAAGATGCTTCTAATAAACGGATTAAAACTAGAGAGATTGAGAACTATGTGTTAAAGAAACTGAAAAAAAGAAAATATAGTTATCAAAAGTTTGTTGCTGCTATTAAAGAATTAGTACAGGATAATAAGATGTGCCCTATTAAAGCTAGAGGGAAAAATGGACGTCAGCCTAGATTACATAATTGGTATCAAATTAAAACTAAAGAGAAAAAAATTAGTGAAGAATTAAAAAAAGAGTTATTAACAGCTTACGTGCCGCAATTAAGCTTATCCTATTATTTTGATTATCCTGCTCAGTATAAAGAAGATAAAAAAAATATCAAAATAATTAATAGATTTTTAAACAACAGAAATAAAGCTAATAATATTTCTGTTAATGAGCGCTCTTTTCAATTGTTTAACAATGAAAAGTTTTTAACTTCTAAACAAGGTAAGCAACTTTTAGATAGGATAGGGATTGCTATAAATGATTTAAACTGTTATCGAACTTATGAGCCTTTCTTTTATTATCAAAATTCTACTGATTGCTTTGAAAAAAATATTTTAATTATTGAAAACAAAGACACATTTTTTTCTTTAAAAAAACTATTACAAGAAGGGATTTCTAGGTGGCAAGGAATTAATTTTAGCTTATTGATTTATGGAGAAGGAAAGAAAATTCAGCATAGTTTTTCCTTTTTTAAAGAATTAGAAGAGTATCAAAGTGAGGATGTAGAGCTTAATTTTTATTATTTTGGTGATTTAGACCCGGAAGGAATAAAAATTTGGTGGGGGTTGCAGGATAAATATCAAGTAGAGTTTAAACCTTTCCAATTTTTCTATCATCAGCTGTTAGTTAGAGAGCGAGAAGCTCCAAAACTACGAAAAAAACAAAACTTTAATCAACTAGCAATGCAGGAATTTTGCCAGTATTTTGCTACTAATTGGATTCAGAAAATTAAAGATTTATTGCAAGCAGATAGATACCTTCCTCAGGAGGGGTTAAATTATCAAAAATTAAAGGAGCTTAGCACTGAACAAAAGGAGTTATAGCTATGATAACTAAGCAAGTATTAGAAGGTTTTACTGAGCGGATGAAAAACATTTTAGTCTTTAAGCCTTTATTCGATTTAGAGCAAAAAAGGAAGTATAATTATTCTTTATTAGAATTAGGGATAGCAGTGTTATTATTTATTTTTGAAAAGATGTTGGTCAATGAAGATTGTACCTATAAAGACATTGCTCAATTCTTACAAGATTTAATTATTGAGCAATCTGGAACTGAGTTAAATTTTGATGAAGCCCAAGAATTAGCGTCTCATTTAGTGAGAGATTGTTTGTTAAATAAAGGTGTTGCACATAAATTCAATTATCAAAATTATGAAGCTAATAAGGAAGAGGAATATAATTTTGATTTAATTAGATTAAAAGAATATGAAATTGGCAATCAATTTGTGAAGTTAGAATTATCTACAACGGGGTTAGAATTACTATTCAAAACTAAAGAGATTTATAATGAATTACAAGTATCTATTACCCAACTATATTTAAAACAGCAGATTCAAAAAGGGGTTTTTGATGGTGCTTTAGATTCCGTTGAAGAGTTAAAATTAGCAGTAAAGAATGAAAAGAAGCGGTTGCAGGAGTTGCGTGAAAAAATAATTCGTGATGTGTTACAAGTAGCTAAAGAAGGTAGTTATGAACAAGAATTAGATCGAATTAATGACCAGTTAGAGCGAGAAAGTGAAACTTTTCAGGAATTAATGGAGTTAGTGAAAGATACAATTGATAAGTATCAAGAGAAATATGACAATAAAAATTTAAACAAAGTGATGAAGTTAAGGTCTGAATTATTGACAACCACTGAGTTACATGATTCATTATTAAATACTAAATTAGAAATATCTGAATTAATGAACAAGTCAATGGAAAATATGATTTTGAATACTTTTAGCACCACAGTTAATTTTGAAACTGAAATTTTAGAAACGGTAATCAATAATGATAATCATCTCGAGCAATTACAGCAGGTGATAGCTCCTTTACTGTCCTCTACTGTGAATTCTACTTTTAATTTGAATCGTATTTTTGAAGAACAGCGGTTATATAATCAGACTGAAGCTAAAGAGGATGAATTAATCGATTTAAATACAGCGGCAAAAGAACGTCAAGAAGCAGAAGAACGGAGAGAAGAAGCAAGGAAAAGAAAGCAGTATAAAATGTGGTTACAGCTATTGTTAGAACCGCTGTTAAACCAGGAAGAAAGCAAATTGAGTCAGATTATCTCCAGCTTAAAACAAAATGATAAGAAACAATATCAAGATTTAATTCTCAATCTTGAATTTTATCCTTTTATTCTTAAATTGCATCAATTAGGTAAGGTAGAGATTATCACTGAAGAAGAATTAGGTAGTGTAGTGATTGATGATTTATTTTGGGTCATTACAGAATTGGTAGCAGAACAAGAAGAATTTAGAGAAATTGGAGAATTTGAATTGGCAGCATTAGATAATGTGATTAAACTACAACCTGGATATCTAATTTCTGATTTCATAGTCAGGAGGGGAAAATAATGGAGCAAGAGGAGTTTACTGAGGAAGATTTTCGCTGGGCTTTCAAAATATTTATGTATTTAATTAAAAAAGGAGAAATTACTAAAGAAGAAGCTGATTATTATTATGCATATCAAAAGAAAGGTGTGCAGTATTATTTAGATGAAATAATTGAAGAAGAAGCGGACTGTAAGATTTTTCATTTAGATGATAGGATTTTATTAACGCCGGGAGTTAAAAATTGGTTTTTAGGCTATAGTAATGAAGAATTGCGCTCTAAAATGAATTTAAGAACGAATAAGGAATTATATTTAGGATACTTTACTATTTTATGTTTGTTAGCTAAATTTTATAATAGTGATGAACAAGCAATGAGCAGTCGCCAATTTTTATTGGTTAAAGATTTAGAAGAGATGGTGACTAAACAGGTGGAACGAATTCAGTCTTTAAGTGCTAACGATTTAAAACAGCGAGAACAAGAACTGGAAATAGCGTTAAGCACTGTAGCAGATGTATGGATGGATTTGCCTAAATTTGATGATGAGTTACAGAATATTCGCCGCGGTAAAAAGAATCGAGTTAGTTTTATTTTGCGTGTATTAGCTTTTTTAGAAGATGAAAAGTTGCTAAAAGTATTTAAGAATAAGGAGATTAGACTGCTGCCTAAATTTGAATTTTTAATCATAAAATATTATTTTAATAGTCAGCGTAAAGAAAAGATATTAAATATTTTAAGTGCAGATAATATATTAGGAGAGGGTTTATATGCCGCAAATCAAGAGGGTTAGAGTTGCTAATATTAAATATGATCACAATAAAAAACAAATTCCTGATATTACTTTTAACTTAGACCAACAGAACACTATTTTTTTGTTAGCTAATGGCGGCGGGAAGTCTTTATTAGTGCAGTTAATTATTCAGACTGTGCTGCCTAATCAGAAAATGGGCAAACGAAAAATAGCAGATTTGTTGGAATCAGCTAATTATACTGGTCATGTAGCAGTAGAATGGTCTTTAGATAGTGAAGCTGAAGAAGAACATTTATTATGTACAGGATTTTGTTTTACTGCAGGTCAAGGTAATAATAGTCTAGATTATTATAATTATGTAATAGATTATACTACTAGTGATGATTTTGATATTAGTAGTTTACCTTTAATTAAAGATACAAATTTATTTAGCAAACGGGAGCCAATTCGCTTTCAGCGTTTAAAAAATTGGTTACATGATTTAGACCGGCAGCGAGTAGAGGTGTTTGATACTAATTACAAATATCGCAACAAGTTAAAAGAGTATAAGATTTTAGCGCAAGAATGGAAAAGTATAGCCCAAACTAATGCTGCTGAAGGAGGGGTAGATGACTTTTTTGCTCGCAGTAAAAATACAACACAGCTATTAAATAATTTATTAATCCCTCAGATTCGGGAAGTTCTTTTTTCTGCTCCGGAACAAGACCAGTTATTTGCAGCATTTGATAAACACCGCAATAAGTTATTACGGATGCCTCAAATAAAGGCTAATATTAAGCAATTTGCTAGTATTACTAATCAAGCCGAAGATTTAATTGATGATGTAGAACAATTATCTGAATTACAAGATAGAGTTGAACAACAGCAGTGTAGGTTAGCTAGTTTAGGAAAAAGATTTCAAGTTAATCAAAAGGTTGCAGAGGAAAAATTACAGTCACTAAAGCAAGAACGAGAAGATTTGCAAGGGGAAATTAAAAAGTTAAGTTGGCAGGAGAAGAGTTACCAGGTCTTTACTAAGAAATTAAAAGAAAATGAAATTGACCACAAGAAAGAAACACAAGAGGAGCAGTTAAAGGCATTAATTAATAAACAAGAGCAGGTGGAGCAATCTAAAAGACAGTTACAAGCTTTACAGATTTATAATAAAGCGCAAAAAGAATTAGAACAATTAAAGAAACATGAATATAGTTTGGAAATATTAAACAATAAAGCACCTGAGCTGCGAGAGAAGTTAGAGGTAGTGCAACAATCTTTGGCCCGAGCTTGGCAGCAAAAAGAACAGGAATTGGCGGCTGCAGAAAATAATAAGCAGGAGTTAATTGCTGAGATAGAAAATAAAATAGAAGAAATAACTGCTGAAATTAATACTAAAGAAGCTAATAAAGAGCAATTAATTAGTGAGCAGACTACTTTAGAAAATTGGCTCGATAATTTAAATCAACAGCAGAAAAGACTAGAAAAGACATTAGAAGTAAACAGCTTAAGTAATCCTGAGAGTGTATTGAATGATAAACAGGAACAATTAACAACTACTGAAAGGAACTTAGAACAGACTAGAGAAAAAATAGCTAATTTAGAAACTAAACAGGAAGAACTCAGTGGGGAAAAGCTGGCTTTAAAACAGCAGGAAACTAAAAGCGAGGCAGAATTAGAAAAAATAACACAGCAACTAGAAAGTTTTAGAACCCAGCAGGAGCAGATTGCTAATATGTTAATCAGAAAAGGGAAGCATTGGAGTGATTTATTGGCTCACCGAGACCAAGTAATTTCTTTTGTTCGGGAGAAATTAACAGAAATTCGTAAAGATAAAAGCAATAAAACAGCTGAAACTTCAAATTTAGAAGAGAAATTGGCCTTGGTGGGTGATAAAGATTATTATATTCCCCATCATATGTTAGTTAAAGTTAAAGAATCCTTAGAGCAGAAAAACATTTATACAGTTTTAGGTAGCGAATGGTTGGCCCAGCAGGATGATGAAAAAATAGATAAGGAAAGTTATTTGAAACAGTATCCATTATTGCCTTATGCTATTTTAGTGGAAGAACGTCAACTTTCTAAAATCAAGCGAGTTTTAAAGCGGCTTGAATTAGAGGCTGATTTTCCTGTGATATTATTAATTAGAGATAACTTGGATTTGGCAACAGATGAGATTAGTGTTCATCAATCGCTAATGTTTTACCAACCACAAGCAGCAGAATTATTCATTTCTGATGAATCATTTCAGCAATTTAAAAATAATTTAGAGCAAGAAATTAGAGATAAAAAGGAAGAACTGGTGGATTTAAAAGAACAGGAAGAATTTTATTTTGAGTTGAAGACTAAAGTCAAATCTTTCTATCAACAATATCAGTCAGAAAAAATAGAAAAGCTAAGAACAACTAAGGTTGAATTGCAGGAAGAACAAAGGAAGATTAAAAAAGAATTAACAGAAGTAGAAGAAACTCAAAGTGAAGTTAGGAAAGAAATCAAACAACAACGGGAAGAAATAAATAGTTTGCAACACCAGATAAATAATTTAGAACAGCAGGTAGAACAGTTGATAGCTTTTCAAGAAAAGTATTCCTTAGTCCCCGACAAGCAAAAGGAATTACAGCAAGTTAAGCAGCAGTTAAACGGGCTGTCTAATCAGTTAGTAAAAATGAAAGCAAATAAAGAAGATTTAAATGCTGAAAGAGTGGAAGAAAAGCAGCAGTTAAAAGAAATTTATCAGCTCCAAGAACAACATCAGCAAGAATATGAGAAATATAATTTAGAAGAAATAGAAGCTGCTGAAAAAGTAGAACAGTCTTATCAAGAACTAAAAAACAGGTGGCAGGAATTAAAAGAGCAGTTAAATCAGAAACAAAGTAAAAGAGCTGAGATTGAAGAGTTAATCAGTAAATACCGCAGTGATTATCGAGAACGAAAAGAGCGAATTAATGAGTTAGAAGTAAGCTGGAATTGGCTAGAAAATAATCAACGGCAGGTGAGTAAGCAAGAAATTAAGGATGCTAAACAGGACTACCAAAATTTAAAGCAGCAAGTAACTGAGAATAAAGCTAAATTGCAGCAAATAAAAGATAAGTTGAAAGAAGTTCAGACTGAAATTAGGGTCAGAAGTGAAAATATTAGAGAAGAATTTGAGAGAGAAGTTTATTTGGATTTTGCTGAGCATAATCATTGGCAGGAGCTTGAAACAATTAAAAAGCAGCTAGCTAATTTGGGTGAGCAACTAGCTGAAATAAAAAATAAAATTAAAAATACAGCAGCAGAGCAACAAAAGAATCAAGAGGCTTATGAGGATTTAGAATATCAATTGCAGCCAGAGTTAGACAAGTTTTTGGCCCAAGTAGAAGTATTAGAGGCAGCAGAATGGACCAAGCTAGATTTAACACCTAAACAAGCTTTGCGTCAAGAATTAAAAGTTTTAGATGAAGAAAAAACAGATTTAAGGAAGCAAGAACAGTTAGTCCGTAAGAATTTTGAACGATATATTAACCGGCTTAAAAATAGTAATAGCCCGCAGATTAGACAGTTTATAAAAAATATTGAACAAATTATGCAGCAGGGCAAAATCTATAATTATGATTATGTAGAGAGCAGATTTTTAAACATTTTAGAGACTTTTGCTAAGTATAAAGAAAATTATGAACGGGAGCAGAAGGAGAATGAGAAGAACCTACAAATATTAGCAGAGAGGTCATTCCGTCGAGCTAAGGTAGTTTA
>JBNJFD010000005.1:0-1842 GCA_051746525.1 Bacillota bacterium
TTAACTACAGCATTAATTAATCCTGCTCCTCCTCGAGGAATTAATACATCTAAATAATCATTTAATTTAAACATTTCTTGCACTGCTTCTCTTTCTGTTGACTCAATCAATTCAATAGACCCCTCTGGCAATCCGGCCTTATAAGCTGCTTTAGAAATAACTTTCACAATCGCTTTATTAGAATTAATTGCACTAGAACTGCCCCGTAAAACTACTGTATTACCAGCTTTCAAACACAATCCTGCTGCATCTACAGTTACATTAGGGCGTGCCTCGTAAATAATACCAATTACACCTAAAGGAACTTTAACTTTTCCTATCTTTAATCCATTAGGACGTTTTTTCATTTCTAACATTTCGCCAATTGGATCATCAAATTGTGCTACCTCTCTTAAACCATTAGCCATCTTTTCAATTCTATCATCTGTTAATAACAATCTATCTAATAGTGATTCAGACAATCCATTTTCCCTTCCATATTCCATATCTTTCTTATTCTCTTCTAAAATATAATCCTGCCTTTCTAATAAAGCTTCAGCCATAGCCAGTAAAGCTTTATTCTTTATTTCAGACCCAACATTTGCTAGTTCTTTAGCTGCTCCATTAGCACTTTTAGCTTTTCTAAGTACATCTTCTGCAATACTCATCTTCTCACTCCCCTTTTAAAATTTGAATTAAATATTCAATAACACACGCTCACTGTTTTATTATTCACTACTTAATTCACATTAATACTAAGTTATCGCGATGAACAACTTCATCATAAGCTTGATAACCTAGTTCAGTTTCTATTTCTTTAGACTGCAGTCCCTTAATCCGCTCTACATCTTCTTGAGAGTAATTAACTAATCCTCTAGCTAACAAAGTTCCATTTGGGCCTACTATATCTACTACATCACCTGAAACAAAGCCCCCTGTAGTTTCTTCTATACCACAGGCTAATAAACTGCTGCCTTGTTTCTTTAAAGCTTTAGCAGCTCCCTGGTCAATAATTATTTTCCCTGCTCCAGACATATTAAAAGCTATCCATTTGTCACGACTAGTTAAACCCTCTTCAGGCAAAAATGTAGTTCCTAAATCTTCTCCTGCAGCAATCCTGGTTAAAATATTATCTTTTTTTCCATTAGAAATAATCATTGGGATCCCAGCTTTAGTAGCAATTTTAGCCGCTTCAATTTTAGTTCTCATTCCTCCAGTACCCCTACTGCTTCCTGCTCCACTAGCAACTGCTTCTACTTCTGAAATATTTTCCACTTCACTAATCAATTTTGCTTCTTCATTCAGGCGGGGGTCAGTAGTATATAAGCCATCTATATCAGATAGCATAATTAATAAATCAGCATCTATTAAGCTGCTGACTAAGGCAGATAAAGTATCGTTATCACCAAACTTTATCTCTTTAACTGCTACTGTATCATTCTCATTAATTATTGGAATTACATTATACTCTAACAATTGATTAATTGTGTTTCTTGAATTTAAATATCTTTTTCTATCATTAAGATCATTTTGGGTTAATAATATTTGAGCAGTCTCATAACCATATTCACTAAATAACTTTTGATAGGTTTTCATTAATAAACCTTGTCCAATTGATGCTAAAGCTTGTTTCTCAGGTATACTCTGAGCATCATGAGCTAAATTTAGTTTTCCTTGTCCTGCTGCTACTGCTCCAGAACTAACAAAAATAATATCTAAATCTTGGTTTTTCAAATTACTAATATCCCTCACAATTTTATCAATCCGAGTTAAATTTAATTTAGAATTTTGATAAGTCAAAGTACTACTGCCCACTTTAACAACTATTCTTTGAGCTTCCTTAATTCTATCACGCATTTCTCC
>JBNJFD010000005.1:1942-36496 GCA_051746525.1 Bacillota bacterium
CCGAGTTAAATTTAATTTAGAATTTTGATAAGTCAAAGTACTACTGCCCACTTTAACAACTATTCTTTGAGCTTCCTTAATTCTATCACGCATTTCTCCAACCTCCATATTTCAGTAAGCAGTAAAGAGTGCTTACTCTTTACTGCTCACTCTTTACTGCTTACTCTTTAATTAGGTAAATTATAGCTAGAATCTTCTTCATCTTGCCTAAATAAAACAATCACATTCCCAATAGTTTGAATTACTTCTGCATTAATTGCTTCAGCTAATTCATAAGCTGCTTCTTTAGCACCGTACAAACTATTATTCAAAACCCGAATTTTAATTAATTCTTTAGATTCAATTGTCTCATCAACTTGATCAATTACTGCCTCAGATACACCATCTTTTCCTATCTGCAAAACAGGATTCATACTATTAGCTTTTCCTCGCAAATAAGCTCGTTGTTTCCCAGTCATTTTATCACTCCTATCCTTCATAATATTCAAATTCCAGACCTGCTACATTAACTGTATCTCCTTCATTAATTCCTGCTTTCTTTAATGCTTCTTCTATTCCTAAGTTTTGTAACATTTTAATTAGATACCTTAAACCTTCTTCAGTACTTAAGTCAGCCATCGCAACTTTACGTTCTACTTCAGCTCCGCTGACTTTATAAACCCCATTCTCTTGATTAATAACAAATTTATCATCTTCATCCTCGGGCTGAGGTCCTTTAATTACAACCTCTTCTTCCTCTTCTTTTACTTGCGGTTCTGGAGTTTCTTGAATTAATTGATTAACTCTTTGAATTAATTCATCTATCCCTTGACCCGTTACAGCTGAAATAGGAAAAACTTCATACCCTTCTGCTTCTAGCTGTTCTTTTATTTCTGCTAAATTTTCCTCAGCATCAGTTAAATCCATTTTATTAGCAGCTATGACTTGAGGTCTTTCTAATAATTCTGGATTAAATTTAGCTAACTCTTGGTTAATTGTTCTAAAGTCATCTATAGGATCTCTTCCTTCTAGAGCTGAGACATCTAACATGTGAATTAGTACTCTAGTTCTTTCTACATGTCTTAAAAACTGATCTCCCAAACCAACACCACTATGAGCTCCTTCAATCAAACCCGGAATATCTGCCATTACAAATGTATTATAATCACCTACTTTAACTACCCCCAAATTAGGAGTTGTCGTTGTAAAGTGATATGCACCTGTTTTAGGTTTAGCTGCAGAAACATGAGAAATCAAAGTTGATTTCCCGACACTAGGGTAGCCTACTACCCCAACATCAGCTAATAACTTTAATTCTAATTTTAGTTCTTTTTCTTCTCCCGGCTCTCCATTTTCAGAAAACTTAGGAGCCTGACGAGTAGAAGTCTTAAATCTAGCATTACCTCTACCTCCTCTACCTCCTTCTGCTATAACTATTTGCTGTCCCTCTTCAACTAAATCAGCAATTATCCTATCTTTTTTTAAATCTTTAACTGTAGTTCCTGGAGGCACAGAGACAATTAAATCTTCAGCATTTTTTCCATGCTGGTCTTTACTTTTACCGCGCTCCCCAGCAGCTGCCTCAAATTTTTTACGCTCTTTAAAATCTAATAAAGTATTTATTCCTTTATCGACTTCAAAAATTACAGCACCACCGTTTCCGCCATCGCCTCCATCTGGTCCACCAGCTGGTTCATATTTTTCACGACGGAAACTAGTCATACCATCTCCTCCATCACCACCCTTAACTTTAATTTCAACTTCATCTACAAACATTTTTAATAACCCCACCTTTTCCTCTTCTATCATAATTTTAAATTTATATCGCTAACTTGTCAATTATTATACGAAAAAACTCCCAGTTAAAACTGGGAGTTTTTGGTCTGCATTTATGCCATAGCCTCAAGTTGTTCTTCTGTATAAACGTTAATTTGTCTCTTTTTCTTACCTTTTCTTTTAAACTCTACATAACCATCAGACTTAGCAAATAGAGTATCATCTTTACCTCGACCCACATTTAAACCTGGGTGGAATTTAGTTCCACGTTGACGAACAATAATACTTCCAGCAGAAATAAACTCCCCATCGTGGCTCTTAACACCTAGTCGATTAGCAATACTATCTCGACCATTGTTAGAACTACCAACAGCTTTTTTCTTAGCAAAAAGTTGTAAATTCATCTTAAACATTATTCCCACCCCCTTCATTTATTTCTATATATTCCGAATATTCTTTAACCGTTGCTTTTAAGCCTGCCACCATTGCTCCTAATATTGCTTGTACTTCTTTATCTTGAGCTTGTTCCTGATCTAATTGGCAACTTAACCAGCCGTCACTAGTATTAATCTCAGGTTTTAACTCTAGATAATCTATTAATCCAAAGGCTGCTGTCTGCAAAATAGCTGAAACAGCGGCACAAATTATGTCTTCTCCATCAGAAGCATATTCAGCATGCCCTTCAGCTGAAAAAAAAACAATATTGTCATTAATACGTTTAATTTTAATAGTAATCATTTAAGCATCAATACTTTTTACTTTTACTCTTGTATAAGGCTGACGGTGACCTTGTTTCTTTCTATAATTATTCTTCGGCTTATACTTAAATACAATAATTTTATCACCTTTAACTTGGCCAACTACATCAGCAGTAACTGTAACATCATCTAAATTAGGCTGCCCAAATTTAACAGTATCATCTGTAGAAACAGCTTTAATTACATCAAACTTAATTTCATCTCCAGCTTCTACGTCTAACTTTTCTACATCAAACATTTGACCTTCTTCAACTTTATATTGTTTTCCACCAGTTTCAATAATTGCGTACATCCTTAGCACCTCCTCTACCTTAGACTCGCCGGTAACTAGGTAATCACAATAGATTTTTAAACCCGTACCGTGCGGTTTTGGTAGTAACGACAAAACTACCACTTACGAATATAAATATTAACATATAACTACCTTGCTGTCAAGAAAAATAACCTTTGTTTAATTTACAATTTCAGCAGTAGCATAACAAGGGCCAAGCTCAACAATTTTAACCTTTGCACTAGCTCCTACTTGGCTCAAATCACCAGTTATTTTAATCATATAACCGTCAACACTAGTAACAACTCCAGCCTCTGTTTCTTCAAGCTTCAAAGTTAATTTGCGCCCTACAGCAACAGGAATTTGTTCCTCTATTTTTTCTACTGCACCTGTTCTAACAATATTTATTTCTTCTAAAAATAATCTCTCTTGTTCTAAAACATATAACTTCATTTCCAATTCTTCTTCTAATTCTTTTAATTTTTGCCCACCTACTTCAATCAATTTCATTAACAACTCTGGATTAATTTTTATTAATGCAGCAGCTGTAGACTGGTCCCAAAATTCTGACCTTAACTTTCTAAATAAATTTACAACTATTGTCTCTGTAGATAACGTCTTCCCTGTCCCTTGACAACAGGGGCAACTCTGCCATAATTTTTGTCCTAAAGTTTCTCGATCTCTCTTTCTAGTTAACTGCACTAAACCTAATTTACTAGCCCCAATTAAATTAGTTTTGGTTTTATCTTTAGCCAATTCTTGTTCTAATACATTAAGAATCCTCTGCTGTTCTTCTCTAATCTTCATATCAACAAAATCAATAATAATAATTCCACCAATATCTCTTAATTTAAGCTGTTTTGCTACTTCTCGTGCAGCTTCAAAATTAGTTTGGGCAAAAGTCTTTTTAGAACTTCCAGAACCTACATTAGCCGCAGTATTAACATCAATAGCCGTTAAAGCTTCTGTAGGATCAATGACAATGTTCCCCCCACAGCTAAGTTCTATTTTCCTCTGCTGTAATTTGTTTAATTCTGTTTCTAAATCATAATAATTAAAAATAGGCTGCTTCTTATCATAATACTGTACTTTATCTTTCAATTGAGGAACTAAACTAGCTACCATATTCAATAATTCATCATAACCACTCTTAGTATCAATTTCTATTTTAGTTACTTCAGAATTTAATTTATCAACTACTAAGCGGTTAATCAATCCTGCCCCTTGATAAATCAACTGTGGCGCCTTGGCATTTTGAGCTGATTTATGTATTTCTTCCCATTTGTTTTCTAAAACCTCTAATTCCTTTAATAAATCTGCTTTAGATTTACCCTTAGCAGCAGTTCTAACTATTATACCTTTATCGGCAGGAGCAATTTCCTTAGCTATTTTTCTTAATCTACCTCGTTCTTGCCCAGAAATACTTCTAGAAACTCCAACATGCTGTGGATGCTTCATTAACACTAAAGAACGTCCAGTTAAATCTAATTTACAAGTTCCTTTTGGTCCCTTATCATCAACTGGAGCTTTACTTATTTGAATCATTACTTCTCCACCAGTTTTTAAAACTTCCTGAATTGTATCTTTATTCTTATGCACAGGCAGAATATCATTAGCGTGTAAAAATACGTTCTGCTCTAATCCCACATCTACAAAAGCAGCCTGCATTCCAGGTAATACATTCTCTACTTTTCCTTGATAAACATTACCTACTAACTGATTATGAAATTCACGCTCAACAAAAACATCAACTACTTGATTATCTTCTACTATAACTGCTCGAGTATCTAAATCACGGTCATTAATAATTATTTGTTTTTGGATTTGTAACACCTCACTTTGTTAATTGAGAATTGATAATGGACAATAAAAAATTGTAATTAACTCATTTTATTTGCCTGGTTTTATATTTCAAAAGGAGTAAATAAAGCTCTACCTTTCTTAATATATAATCCTGAACGATGAATATTAATCATTTTAGGTAACTTAATTACCTCAAATTGATGCGCTAAAGCTCGAATTACCTCTTGAGGTCTAACATTCCCAGCACTACCTGTCTGCACTAACATTTTAATAACAGCATTTTTACCCTGCACTTTAATTACTTCTATCTCAAAAATCATTGGCTTTAAATCTAATTTACGGTCTGGTTTATTACGCCTTTTCCTTATAATCTCAATTTTTTCTCTAGCCAAAAATTGATTTATTTTTTCTTCTACTTTCTTCTCTGTTAATCTCTCTTCAAATTCTAAATCAACATTATAGCTTCCAGCATTAATAATTGACATCAAGGAATCCGATTTAAGAGGGACCTCCATAACTTTCTTTATCTTAATTCCCGCTGGTAGTTTTTGATTTAATCTAATCCGAAATTCAGCAGGGTCTAAGTACTTCTTTAATTCAAAATCTATATATTCACTATCACTAGTTAAACTAACTGCTAAAGCAGAAGCAAAAGAAATCTGCGGTCGGGGATTATAACCTTGAGAAAAAGCAATTGGCAGTTTGGCTCTTCTTAAAGCTCTAGTTAAAGTGTTCATGAAATCAAGATGAGAAATAAACCTAACTGCTGCTCCCTTCAGCGCCTTAGCTCTTAATTTATAATTATTACTCATCTTGATTCCCTCCCAGCAAACTCATCGCCACTTCTAGATGTTCTAAAACACCACAACCACTGCAAGATTCATACCTGCAATCAGTCGTTCTTTTTTCATTTAATGCTTTATTATATTCCCCTAACAAATAATCTTTTTTAACCCCTACTAAGAAATGGCCCCAGGGCAGTCTGGATTCTAAATCAAAATCTCGATAAGCATACTCTTCTAAACTAAAGTTTATTTCTGCAGCAGCTTGTTGCCATAACTGATAATTAAAAAACTCACGCCAGCCGTCAAAACGGGCCCCTAATTGCCAAGCTTGTTCTAATAAATCTGCTGTTCTTCTATCACCTCGAGCAAAAACTGATTCTAATAAGCTTAAAGTTGGCTCATTCCAATCTAGTGACAAATCTTTATTTTGTAAATTATCTTTTAAATACTGCAGCTTGTCTTCAATTTCTGTTAAAGTATTGAAATTACTCCACTGAAAGGGAGTATGAGGTTTAGGCACAAAAGTAGACACACTAACATTTACACTAACACGACGTTTGTCATCTGAATTCAATCTAATCTCGTCACCTAAATCAGCAATCTTTGTAGCCAAGTCCACAATCCCCTGCAGGTCTTCCTTAGTTTCAGTAGGCAGGCCAATCATAAAATACAATTTAACTCTCCGCCAGCCTGATTCAAAAGCATCGGTAACAGCAGTAATTATATCTTCTTCTGCAATTCCTTTATTAATTACATTTCTCAACCGCTGAGTCCCAGCTTCAGGAGCAAAAGTAAGACCTGTCTTTCTTATCTTTTGTAATTCTTGAGCTAAATCAACTGAAAAAGAATCAACGCGCATAGAAGGCAAAGCTAAACTAATTTTATCTGCTTCATATTCTTCTACTAAATCAGTTGCTAATTCTTCAATTCCTGTATAATCTCCACTACTTAAAGAAGTCAGAGATATTTCTTCATATCCTGTATTAGCAATTAATTTAGCAGCTAAATCTTTAACCCGCTGATGACTTCTTTCCCGCACTGGTCGATAAATCATTCCCGCCTGACAGAATCTACAGCCACTAGTACAGCCCCGAGCTATTTCCAAATTAACTCGGTCATGAACAATATCCATATAAGGAACAATAAATTTTTCAGGGTAAAAAGAACTATCTAAATCTTTAACCACTCGCTTCTGTACTTGTTTAGGAATATCATTTTTAACTGTCAAATCAACTACTGCTCCCTGCTCATTATATTCAAAATCATAAAAGCTGGGGATATATACTCCTTTAATAGTAGCTAAATTCTTCAGCAGATCTTCTTTACTTCCCTCGCTATTTTTCCATTGAGAATAAATATCTACAATTTCTTCTATAGCCGCCTCAGCTTCACCTAATACTACTAAATCAATAAAAGGAGCTAAAGGCTCAGGATTAAAAGCACAAGGCCCACCAGCAATTATTAGCGGGTCATTAGCATCTCGTTCACAACTTCGTAGTGGAAGATTAGCTAAGTCTAACATGTTTAATATGTTAGTATAACTTAATTCATACTGTAATGTAAAACCAATAATATCAAATTCATTAACAGCCTTTTTATTCTCTAATGTAAACAGCGGAATATCTTCTGCCCTCATTTTTTCCTCCATATCCTGCCAAGGGGCATAAATCCTTTCTGCAGCTACATCAGCTCTATTATTTAATAAATGATATAAAATTTTTATACCTAAATGAGACATTCCAACTTCATAAACATCAGGAAAGGCTAAAGCAACTTTTACATCTATATCAGTTAAATCCTTTTGAATGCTGTTTACTTCTTGGCCCATATACCGAGTTGGATTTTCTACCTGGGCCAAGATTTCCTGCAATTTATCTTCAATCTTCATCTTCAATTCCTCCTAATATTATAACTACTGAATCAGCAATTCACTAATGGGCGCATTTAGTCTCCCCTTAATTAGACTATTGATTAATTTCTCTTCTGTTACAAAACCTAAAATATTACAATTTTTATCAATTATCATTATTATATGAAAAGACTGCGGAACTAATTTATCTAAAATATCTTTAAGCGGTGTTTCACTTAAAGCAACTAATTGTTCAGCTTTCACTACTCCTGCTCCTAAAACAGATCCTCTTTTTTTAGCTAAATACTGCATTAAAGCATAATGAGAAAAACGACCTTCTTTTAATGCTACAAAATAAATAAAAAAGGAAATTATAATCAGCATAATATTAACATAACCTAAATATATTCCTAATACAGCTATGATAACAAAAAAAACTGCAATTACTTTGCTCAACCTTAACACCTGAGCTGTAGCATCCTTGAAACCAAATTTTTTACTTAAATGGGCCCGCAAAATACGACCACCATCTAAAGGAAAAGCAGGAATTAAATTAAATAATCCTATCATTAAATTTAAACGCACAAAAAATAGTAAATGTTCATTAGCAAATAATTGATATCTGATTATTAAAATAGTTACAGCAGCTAAAAACAAATTTAATAATGGTCCTGCTGCTGCAACTTTAAATTCTACTGCTGGTGATAACTCAATTAAGTCTCTAAACTTTGCTACCCCACCAAAAGGTAATAACTCTATTTCTTCAACTTCAACATCTAATTTTTTAGCTGTAATAGAATGGGCTAATTCATGCAATAATACCACAGCAAAGCTTAAAGTAGCCTTTAAAAACAGACCAGTTAAAGCAAATAAAAATAATACTACTAAAAATAATAGATTAAACTTAAATTTCATAATCCAACCTCCTTAGCACTATATAAAATAATATTACTAGCAAGGAGTTGGTATTCTCTAGATTAATAAAATTTATTGAATTTTCCTTTAAAACATTAACTTTTTATTTCTCATATTAACATTCATAATTAAAGCAATTCCTAATAAATTAGTAATTAAAGAGCTCCCTCCATAACTTAAAAAAGGCAATGGAATTCCTGTAATAGGCATTAATCCTATTGCCATTCCTATATTTTGTAAAATGTGAAAAGCAAACATAGAAATAACACCAACTACTAAATACTCTCCAAATTTATCCTTTGCTTCTCTAGCTATAATTAAAGATTTCCATAATAAAATAAAGTATAATATCAAAATTATTATTGCACCAACAAAACCTAACTCTTCCCCTAACACCGAAAAAATAAAATCTGTATGCTTTTCTGGCAAAAAATTTAACTGATTTTGGCTTCCAGTAAATAACCCCTTCCCTAAAAATCCTCCTGAGCCAATAGCAATTTTAGACTGTTGAACATTATATCCGGCTCCTAAAGAATCACGACTAGGGTCTACTAACACTAATAAACGATTTAGTTGATATTCTTTTAAAGGCATATAAACTCCAAAATAAATATGCAGAGCAACCCAAGATACCACACTAGCTATTACTGTAAAAATACTACCAAACAAAAATTTCGCATTTGCACCAGCTACATATATCATCCCAATAAATATAACTAATAAAACTAAAGAAGAACCCAAGTCATTTTGTAATAAAATCAAAGAAAAAGGAAGAAATACATATAAAGCTGGAATAATTAAACCTAACACATTTTCAATCTGATACTTATTTTTTGCTAATACATGGGCCAACATAATAATCACAATTAGCTTAGTTATTTCAGCAGGCTGGAAATTAAATCTACCTAAACTAATCCAACTTTGTCCTCCTTTAACATTTTGGCCAATCACTAATACAGCTCCTAATAATAGCAAATTAGCAATATATATTATTTCAGCATAATCACGCAGTACTTCATAATCAACAAATAAAGAAACTGTTACAACTAAACAGCCAATTATAGTAGCAATTAACTGTTTTTTTAAAAAACTATTAGCTAACAAAGAAGCATCATTGGATTTAGTAGCACTATAAATTAAAAACAACCCACTTAAAACTAATAACAAAGCTAAAATAGGAATTGTATAATCAAGGTTTTTTAATAACTTATTCAATTTTCCACCCCCTTAACTTAAATAAATTATATAACAAATCCGAACCTAGTTACAAGAAAAAAGACCAGGCTAATCCTCTTCCCTGGTCACTCTTCTTGCTGCTGATTCTTAATTGGTATATTAGCTTCTAAAGCTACACTATCTTGATCTTGACGATCAAATGTTATCTCTAAGCCCTGCTCTTCAATTTCTAAATGTTTAGAAATAACCTCTATTAAATCTTCTTTCATCTCATTTAATACATCTTTAGAAATCCCCATCCGATCCATCCGGTCATGAACTAAAACTAAACGCAGCCTTTCTTTAGCAACATCCTTACTTTTTTCTTTATCTCGTTTGAACATCTCTTTTACTGCTTCAAACATCCTTATCCCTCCTCAATCAATCTGTTTTAAGCCGTAAAATTATAGTCCATTATTTCAAACCAATAAAAGCCTTGAATCTATCTAATAAACCATCTTCTAAAGACATCAGTGGTACTTCTTCTCCTTCAATTCTACGTGCTACATTCCAAAATGCCTGCCCTGCTTTTGACTTATCAACTAAAATAGCCGGTTTCCCCCGATTAGTAGATACCACTATTTCTTCATCCTCAGGAATCACACCTAATTGTTCAATAGCTAAAATCTCAACCATATCCTGGATATCCATCATATCACCACGATTAACCATATCCATTCGCACTCGATTAATAATTAATTGAGCACCAGAAACTCCTTCAGCTTCTAACATGCCAATTATTCTATCAGCATCTCTAACAGCAGAAACCTCAGGGGTAGTAACAACCAATGCCTCATCAACACCAGAAATAGCATTTTTAAATCCACGCTCAATTCCTGCTGGAGAATCAACAATTACATAATCAAACTCTTGTTTTAACTCCGTCATTAATTCTTTCATTTGACCTGGGTCTACTGCAGTTTTATCTCTAGTTTGAGCTGCAGGTAACAAATGCAAACTACTATATCTTTTATCTCTAATCAAAGACTGCTCTAACCTACAATTACCTTCAACTACATCAACAATATCATAAACAATTCTATTTTCTAATCCTAAAACTACATCTAAATTCCTCAACCCAATATCAGCATCAATCAACACAACTTTCCTTCCTAATTTAGCTAATCCAGTTCCAATATTAGCCACAGTTGTTGTCTTCCCAACTCCACCTTTTCCTGAAGTAATAACATAAGACTTCCCATCCATTAAAATTCCTCCTTACCTTTTCAAATAATCAATTACAATGTGTTTCTCTTTTATAAATGCAATCTCTGGATTTTCGGGAGTAGTTAGTGGGTTATCAGGAGCTCGACTGATATAGTGTGCAATTCTTAACTGAGTAGGCTCTAATCTAAAAGCAGAAATGGTTGCATCTATATCTCCTTTAGCTCCAGCATGAGCAATCCCTTTAAACTTACCCATAATTATAATATCTCCTTCAGCAATTACCTCCGCTCCAGGATTAACGCTTCCCTGAATTACTATATTACCCTCATGACTAATTGACTGCCCTGAACGCAGGGTCTGCTTAACCAATAAGGTGTCTACAGGACTTTCACGTCCAGACTCCGAAAATCTATCATCATGATTAACAAATTCCAGCACTGATACACCAGGTTTAGATTTAAAAATATTAATTATTTCTTGCTGCTGTTCCGAATTTAATTTCCTAGTTCCTAATTCTATTGTAACATTAATCACATCTTCATTAAAAAAATCCCCTGCTTCTACTAATTTGTTTTCTAATTTCTCTTTTACAACATTAAATTCTAACTGGTCACTTAAATTTACAATTACTCCATCTAAATCACCTTTAAATACTACTCCCTCGTTTTTCATCTTACCTCCTCCTACAAAATCAGCTATTATATCATTCTGGTTTTTATTATTGCTTTGACTCTGAATCAAAATACTTTTCAATAATATCTTTAGCTATAGGTAAGGCATTACTACTTGAATTACCGTATTCAATAAAAACCACAATAGAAATTTCAGGGTCTTCTACAGGAGCAAATCCAGCAAACCAGCCGTGATTAGGGCGATTGTTTCCTGTTTGGGCAGTCCCAGTTTTCCCAGCAACTGTCACTGCCAGATCAGAAAAATCCCTTCTAGCTGTCCCATATGTGGTAACTCCTTTAAGACCTTCCTTAATAACTGTAAGATTCTCTTCGCTTACAGGAATTTGATTAAATATTTTAGGTTCTATATCTTTCACTACTTGTCCTTTTTTATCTATTATTTTATCTACAACTAGAGGTTGATATAATTTCCCACCATTAGCTACGGAATTAATTAAACTCGATATTTGAATTGGAGATACTCTTAAATTTCCTTGCCCAATTGATAAGTTGATTGTATAACCAGGATACCAAATTTGATCACTTCGCTTATCAAAATATCCTCTTCTCCATTGAGGGTCAGGAACTAGTCCCTGCGCTTCATTATTTAAATCAATTTGAGTTTTAGAACCTAAACCAAACTCGCGAGCATAAGTCTGCAATAAAGTTTTATCTTCTTTATATAATTTATGACCAAGCTCATAAAAAACTGGATTATTAGACCAAGCAATAGCTTCTAAAAAATCCAACTTCCCCCGAGCTCTTGTATCCCAATTGCGAAACCTAACACCACCAGTTTCATAATAACCTGGATCATAAAACTCTGTATCCTTTTCAACTCCTAGCTCTTCCATAGCAGCTGCTGCAGTTACAATTTTAAAAATAGATCCTGACGGAGCACTGGTATTGATTGCTCTATTCAAAAGAGGCTTTAAAGGGTTCCGATTTAATTTGTTCCACTTTTTATTGGAAATTGGCCCCGAAAACAGACTCAAATCATAACTAGGATAATTAGCCATAGCTAAAATGCCACCATCATTGGGGTTGCTTATAATTACAGTCGCTCCTTTAGGCGGAGTAGTAATTGCATCCTCATCTAATTCATCTTGGTCTTTCTTTTGATTTTCTTTAGCTTTTTTAGTTAGTGACTTTATTTTCTGTTTTAAAATTTGTTCTGTAAAGTTCTGTAGTTCATAATCTAAATTCAATAATAAATTATTACCTTGAGTAGGGTCTTCTACAGCTAAAGTCTTTACTTTTTGTCCTAAATTATTGACTTCTATTAACTTAGCCCCCTCTTCTCCACGCAAATATTCTTCATAAAAAAGTTCCAAACCAGTTTTTCCAATAATATCTCTACTACTATATTGTTTTGAACTATAACCTCTTAATTCGGCAGCAGAAATTTCTCCTACATACCCTAGAGTATGACTTGCTAAATCATTATAAACATATTCTCTAATTGGGGTCTCTTCAATAATCATCCCTGGTAATTCTGATTTGTTTTCTTCTAATAAAATTAAAACTTCATGACTAATATCACGTTTGATTCTAATTGGACTATTATTTGAATCCTGCTTGAGTTTATCTCTTATTTCTGTTTGCGGCATATCTAATATTTGTGATAGCTTAGTTATCAAATCATCTAAGTTTTCTACTTTATCGGGGATTACTGATAAACTATAAGTCAATTTATTAGAGACAAGCACTTTTTTATTACGATCATAAATATAACCTCTAGGTGGACTAATCGGAATTACAGCAGTTCGATTTCCCTCGGATAATTTTCTAAAACGGTCATAACTATAAATCTGTAAATAATAAAGCCTAATCCCTAATAAAAGAAAGATAATTATAATACCCAACCCAAAATAATAAATCCTATTGTTATCTTTCTTTTTTCTCACCAAAACTTCCTCCTAGCTAATAAACTTTCTAATTTAGAAATCAAAGGATAAAATAATAATGAAATAATAGCATTGTAAATAGCTAACGGAATGATAATTGTTATTAACAACTGCTTTAAAACTGTTACTTCTAGTAATAAATTAGTAAAAAATAAAATCAATAGTTGGTTTACAATAGTAGCTAATACAGTAATTACAGGTGGGGTCAAAAAATGATCCTGGTAAATGTGATTTTTTAAAAAACCACATAAATAACCAGTTATTGTCTTACTAACAGCATGAATCCCAAATAATCCACCAGAAAACCAATCTTGTAATAAACCAGCAGTAAAACCTAACACTCCACCTGCTGTTTTACCATAATTAATTGCACCCATAGTAAGAACAATTAATAGTAAATCAGGGTGAATTCCAAAAGCAAATTCGGGGAGCACAGCTAAAGATTGGATAATCACTGCTATAAAAATTAAACTGCCGTAAAAATAAAAATACCCCACTATTCTTCCCCCTTGATTAATAAAGAATCAACATTAAAAGGTGGTAAAGAAATATCTGTTTTAGTTGTAAAATCAACTATTACAAGCACTTCCTCTAGTTTGTTCAATTCTAAAAAGGGATCTACCTTAGCTTCTTGAGTTAATCCATAATTATCAGGACTAACTGACATAATTTCTCCAATTGGCAATCCTTTGGGTAAATTGCCGGATAATCCTGAAGTAACAATTACATCTCCAGCTTTAACATCTGCATCCCAAGATAGATTATTCATTAATAATTTGTCTTTTTTCTTTTGTCCCCTTACTACACCTAAATCTCGAGAAGAGCTTCTACTAACTAATCCTCCAGTAATAAATTGCTCATCAATTAGTAATAGTACTTGAGCTGTATGATTAGTAACTCGCTGCACAACACCAATTAAATAACCAGTTTCAGCAATCACTGCCATTTTTTCTTCAATTCCTGCTTCACTGCCTCTATTAATAGTTACAACTTGAGACCAATTATCAGCACTATGACTAATTACACTAGCTCCTACCACTTGATAAGGCACTTGCTCCTTGAAATTTAATAATTCCCTTAGTCTTTTATTTTCTTTTTTGATTTTTTCTAGATTTTTTTGTTGATAATTTAAATGGTCAACTTCATCTTGTAGTTTTCTGTTTTCTTCCTTAACCTGCTTGTAATTGGTAATCACTTCTAAATTCCGTCCAACTAAATCATTGACATTGTCAATTACAGCAAAAACAGGTCGAAAAATATAGTCAATGATTATTCCTTCTAAAAAATTATAATCCTTATCTGTTCCAATTAGATTTGCAATTCTAAACAAAGCTACCAATAGCAATATTGATAAAATTAATTTGTGATTTCTTCTTAAAAAATCTAACACTTCTACCACCTATTTTAACTATCAGGATATTTTTTCAATCTACTTAATATTTTTTTACTTTTTCGGGCTAATCAAAACATTTTTTAAATTATTTAGTTCTTCTAATACTTTTCCTGTTCCATATACAACAGAATCTAGAGGCTCATCTGCTAAGTATACTGGCATTCCTGTTTCTTCAGCAAGTAATTTATCAAGTCCAGATAATAAAGAACCTCCACCAGCCATTACAATACCACGGTCCATAATATCAGAAGATAATTCTGGAGGTGTTTCTTCTAAAGTATCCTTTACTGACCTAACAATATCATTAACAGGTTCTTTTAATGCTAATTGAATCTCTTGGGCTGTTACTTTTACAGTCTTAGGTAATCCATTAACTAAATCTCGCCCTCTAATTTCCATATTATCTTCAGGCGAAATGTCTGAATTAGAATTAAAAGTAGCAGAACCAATTTTCATTTTAATTTCTTCTGCAGTTCTATCGCCAATCATTAAATTATATTCATTCTTTATATAATGAATGATTGATTCATCTAATTCATCTCCACCTGTTCTAATAGAATCTTTTGTAACAATACCTCCCAAAGAAATAACAGCAACTTCTGTAGTTCCACCACCAATGTCAACTACCATATTCCCAGTTGCTTCATGAACAGGCAAGCCTGCTCCAATTGCTGCAGCCATTGGTTCTTCAATCAAATATGCCTCTCTAGCACCTGCACTTTCAGCTGCTTCTCTTACTGCTCTTTTCTCTACTTCTGTAACTCCAGAAGGAATACAGACTATGATACGAGGTCTAACTAATCTCTTTCTTTTATGAGCCTTCGCTATAAAATACCTTAACATTTTCTCAGTTACTTCAAAATCTGCTATAACTCCATCTTTCATTGGTCTAATAGCCACTATATTCCCAGGAGTTCTGCCAATCATTTTTTTAGCTTCGTCACCTACAGCTAAAACCTCTTCAGTAGTGCCATGATTATTTTTTATGGCTACTACAGATGGTTCTCTGATTAAAACTCCTTTTCCTCTAATATAAACTAAAGTATTTGCTGTTCCTAAATCTATACCCATATCTCTTGAAAACGGGGCAGTTAAAAAATCCATTACCATAATTATGTTCTCCTTTCTAAAACCAAATTTAAAATAAATTATTTTCTTTTAAACTATTATAATTTTTATTAGCAATAATCAAATGGTCTAAAACATCAATTCCAACTATGTTTCCTGTTTTTACTAACCTTTTAGTAAGCTTAATATCCTCTTGGCTAGGAGTCAAATCCCCACTAGGATGATTATGGGCTAAAATAATAGCAGCGCTACTTCTTTTAATTGCTATGCGGAAAACTTCTCGAGGATGTACAATTGAACTATTTAAACTTCCACGAGAAATCTCTTTAATCCCTATTACTTTATTTTTAGTGTTTAATAACACAATCTCAAATTTCTCTTGAGTTAAATCTCCTAATCGTGGAATTAAAAGTTGAGCAACTTCCTGAGGCGATTTAATTTGTTTTAAATTTATCTCACAAGTAAATAATCGTTTACTTAATTGGGCAACAGCTTTCAATTGAGCTGCTTTAGCTAATCCAACCCCTTTTATCATTCTTAGTTCTTCAATGCTAGAATTTATAATACAACTAAGACCATCGTTTAAAGCTAATATCTGATTAGCTAAATCTAAAGCTGTACTATTTTGATAACCAGTACCTAAAATAATAGCTAATAATTCCGTTGTAGATAAATTTGCAGCACCATATTTTAATAATTTTTCTCGAGGGCGCTCTTCTTTAGGGAGATCTTTAATAGTAATATAATCAGTCACTTAATTCAATCTCCAATCCAATTTTTTTTATCATTTTAACTAATCTATACAGAGACAAACCCACTACATTATAAAAACAACCATTTATTTTTTTTACAAAAACAGCTCCTAGCCCTTGAATACCATATCCTCCAGCTTTATCTAAAGGCTCTCCTGTTGCAATATATTCCTCTATTTCATTGTTAGTTAATTTTTTAAAAAAAACATCTGTAACTTCATAATTAGTAACTGTTTTATCACTACTTATAATTGTAATCCCTGTTACTACTTGATGAGTAGTTCCACTTAAAGTATTCAGCATTTTTTTAGCATCACATTTATCAGCAGGTTTCTCCAAAATTTCATCTCCAATGCTCACTACTGTATCAGCAGCAATTACAACTTGAGATTCTTTAGTTTTAACATCACTAGCTTTTAAATAAGAGAGTTGTTGTACTAATTCTTGCGGCTCTTTTATTGCAATACTAGATTCATCTATTGTACTAGGTTGAACAACAAAATCTAAACCTAATTGCTCTAATAGCATTCTCCTACGTGGTGAGGCAGAAGCAAGTACTATTTCCACTGTTAGACTCCTCTCTTATCTTCAGAACAAATTAGCTTCCTAATACATAATTCGTTAATCATTTACAAAGTCCTCCTTAGGATTTGAATCATTATAAATATTTTTCTAATTGCATAACTACTAGTGCTACAAAAAGACCAGTTGGAAGTGAAAGTAGTAATAAATAAGGCAAATAAAATATAATTCGCCAATTATTAATTAATAAAAAAGCCATTCCCACTTGACCTAAATTATGACTAGCTGCCCCTAACACGCTAACGCCAATTTTACTGAATTTATCACTATGCTGATAATATAAATAACTCATCACAAAGAAACTAATTAATCCTCCAGTTAAGCTAAGCCAAAAGCTAATAGTAAAAAAAGTGCCAATCAATAATGAAGATAATATTATCCGCAGCACAACTACTTTTAAACAATCTATAAAACCATAATGAATTAGGACAAATAAAGTAATAATATTCGTTAATCCTAACTTAGCTCCAGGAAAAAATAAAGTAGTAGGCAGAGCAAATTCAATTATATGAAGTACAATCGCACTAGCAACAAATAAGCCTAATATTATATTCCGTTTTATCGAAGCCATAATTACCCTCTTTCATTATTATACCAGAATTCATCCTACTATAAACAAAAAAATAATATTTTTAATTATTTACTTTCTGTTAGGTGATATTCTTTTTTCTTCTTCATTATTAATTATAAATCACTAAGAACTTTTAAACAAACCTTTTATACAAAAAATAGGCTATGACCTATAAAGCTCTTATCATTAATAAAAGCCTCGGCAATCCGAGACTTCTTATATTAATTCCTTACAATTTGGATTTTTTTAACGCTTTTTGGGCTAAATCAACAATGTTTTCTTCCGTATCTACTTCTCCAAAAAATACATCATAATTAATGTTTTGAACACCATTGTTATTGATTATTTGTTTCTCAAAAGATTTTATTGCTTTAAGAGTTTCTAAGTGTTTATAATTATCTTTACTTTTAACATCACCTTTTTCAATTTCAACTTCTTTTGTTTTATACTCTTCATTTTCCTTAACAGGCTGTTCATCATCATTGAATACTACTTTTTCTCCAACCATATCTTTAACAGCTACTTCACGGTAATTCACACCAACTATTGTTTCTTCTTTAACTACTATTCTAATTTTGGCAAGCCATCCATGACTGGCTTCACTTGCTTCAACACTATAAGTCCCGTTTTTATATTTTGGTTGGTAAGTAGCTCCTTTTTTAGCTTTAGCTAATATCTTATTCACTGCCTTTTTAAAGTCTTTTTTAGTATATGTAGCACCAGAAACTACATCGTAATTAATCTCAGCTAAATCCTGTTTGCTTTTAAATTGCTTATTTAATTCAGGAATTGCTTTTAAAGTTGGTTGATACTTATAATCAGCAGCAAATTTAGTTTGCCCAGATTTCGCTAAATATTCTGTATACTTAAATTCTGCAATTTTATTATTCTTAACTTCCATTGTTGCTAAGGGAAAATCTCCGTGATTGCTAACTTCAAATTTAACTAAATATCTGCCATTTTTTAGATTTCTAATCCGGTCCTGCTCCTGCTCATTATCTTGTTTTTCTGTTGTAACCTGTTCCCTGCTACCAGAACATCCAATTACCGTTACAGCTAAAAATACAGTCAATAATACTATTCCAAATTTTCTCATAAAAACCCTCCTAGTAGGACATTTTAAAAATTCCTATCTATAACTTCATTGGTTAAACCTCTTAATACCTCTTTATAATTATTATCAGGGAACTTTCTTAATTTCTTACGAGCTTTGACAATATATCTTCGAGCTATTTCTAAGGCATATTCCAAACCGCCATTTTCAGCCACTATCTGTTTTATTTTGCGGTTGTTTATTTGAGGATTTTCTAAAAATTTTTTTAATACTGTTCCTTTTTCTTTTTCTTTAAGAATATATAAAATAGGCATTGTATAAATTCCTTGAGTAAAATCATTAGTATTAGGTTTGCCTAAATTATCCGTTTCTTCTCTGAAATCTAATATATCATCCGTTAATTGAAAAGCCATTCCTAAATAACGCCCATAATGAGCTAATCGTTTGATCTCTAATTTGTCAAACCCTGCTGCTCCTGCCCCTAAAGCACAACTGCCTTCAAATAATAATGCTGTTTTCCTCTTGATTCTTTGATAATAACCTTTATAAGACAAAGAATATTTATAGCGATCTTGATATTGCTGTATTTCACCCTCACAAATTTTATTAATTATTTCTGCAACTTTTTTTAATTGCTGCCTAGTTGCTTGATCAGACAAAATATTAAAAGCTAAGCTGAATAGATAATCCCCTGTAAAAACAGCAACATCTTTACCATGTTTTGCTTGTACTGTTTCTGTTCCTCTCCGCAGAGAAGATTCATCTACAATATCATCATGAACCAAAGTAGCCATGTGTAATATTTCTACAGCAGCTGCTAAATTCCAAACTTGCTGCTGCTGATAATCACCTAATCGAGCAGTAGCAATAATCAAAGCTGGTCTAACTCTTTTCCCACCTGCTTTAGCTAAATTAACTATCGCTTCTTTGACAAGAAGTTGCTTACTATCTAAACACTCCTGCAGGTAATTTTCAAACTGGTCTAGCTCTCTTTTCATAACTGGAAAGTTATCCCAAAACATTTGCTACCCCCCACTTTAAAAATTCTACTAAGTTATTATACTATTTAATAACCTTATACGTTGATTTCTCTAATATTTCAGTATTGTCCCTAAGAGCAGGAGTAATATGAACTTTATTATCTGCAGTTACAACCATAGCTTCTATTTTATCTAAACTATTAATTAAAGACAAACCTTCTTTTAATCCTAAAGCATAAACAGCAGTTGATAAAGCATCTGCATCAAAAGATTTTTCAGCAACTATTGTAACACTAATAATATTTTTTCTAGCTGGATAGCCTGTTTTGGGATTTAAAATATGGTGATATTTAGTTCCGTTCTTAGTAAAATACCGCTCATAATTACCTGATGTAACAATTGTTTTATCTTTAACATCAATAGCTGCTAAAACTTGGCCTCTATTTTTATTAGGATTTTGAATACCTACTGACCATAAATCATCATTAGGTTTAGTTCCTAGTACTGAAACATTACCACCAATATCAATAAAAGCACTCTGAACACCTTTACTTTTCAAAAAAGAAATTACTCTATCAGCAGCATATCCTTTAGCAATACCCCCTACATCCAATTTCATTCCCTTTTCAGTTAAAAAAACATGATTCTCTTCTAATAATTGTACCTGCTTATAATCAACTACTTTTATTTTTTCTTTTATTTCTTCTTCACTCGGCACTTGTTCTTCTGCAGTACCAATCCCCCATAGTTCTACTAAAGAACCAATTGAAGGATCAAAAAAACCTTGACTCATTTTAGCGTAGTCTAAAGCTTTATTAAGCACCTGATACGTTTCAGAACTTACTCGTACTTTTTCTTGACCGGCTGCTTGATTAATTTTACTTATTTCACTATTAGACAAATTAGCACTCATTTTCTCTTCAATTTCATCTATAATTGTAAAAGATTGCTCTACTAATTCCTCTGCTTGAGACCCATGAATTTTAATCTTGATTACCGTTCCCATTTTATAATCAGTTTTAGATTTAGATCTTTTTTCATTTGATTTACTGCAAGCAATCATAGTCATAGTAATTATTATTACCATTATTATAACAATTATTTTTCTTAATTTCATTCTTAGATACCACCTATCATAAACTTATTTCCCCTAAAAAGAGAGCAAATTATTATTTAATTCAATACTCTGTACTATATATAAATATTTCCAGGGAATACTATTAATCTCCTTGTTTTTTGTTAGAAATGTTGTTAATTTTTTATTTTATTTAATAAAAGGGGTTTTTATTTCTGTGTTGAAATAAATAGTATAGATTACATTTAATGTAACTAAATTAGTTTTATAACTTACAAAGGAGGTCTATATTTTGAACCAGAAAAAAACATCTATACTATTTATCTTTATTATTTTAATCTGTACACCTGTATCACTAGCTCAAAATAATACCGTTGATTTAAAATTAGGAAGACTAAATGGAACAACTGATTATACTATTTCAGGACCAGCAGATGGAGGCTGGAAAAGTGAATTAGTTTTCCCCTTAGAGAGCAAAATAATAACTCTTAACTATGAGAATCAATTAAAAGACACCATTTGGGGGGTTAAACGCTTTAATTTTTCAATTATGAACAATTTAGATAAGCATAATAACGGCTTAATGAAAGATTCTGACTGGCTTTACTCTTATGACACTAATAAAGTTATTTACTCTGAAACAGAAGCTGATTTAAACGCTCTAAGTGCCCAAATTGAGTTTATCGGTTCGCGTCACTATACTGATAACACAACTTATTCTTTATTAATAGGATACAAATATAATAATTTTGATTATATTATCCATGATGGCATTCAATATGACTATATTAATGATACCCAAACTACAATTACAGGTGAAGCGCTAGCTTATGAAGTTAAATATCATCTACCTTATTTAGGCTTTCAATTAGAAACTTTACAATCTTCTCCTTTAAATTGGCAATTCGCTTTGAATCTTGCACCTTATATCAAAGCTCAAGATGTAGATGACCATATCTTGAGATATAAAAAATCTACTGGAACTGCAGATGGTTCAGCTATTATTTTGAATAGCTCTATTAATTATGACTTGACTCCAGATTTATCTTTTTTAATCAGCGGAGAATACAGTACAATTAATACCACTGGTGAACAAAAGCAATATTTTTATGCTGGTCCCCAAGAAGGTACAAAAATAAGTGATATACAGCATACAATAAATTTAGAATCATATACTATAAGTGCTGCAATTGAATACTTATTTTAAACTAAATCAACAGCCAAGTAAAATTGGCTGTTGATTTAGAAAAATATATTTTATTAATTTTATTTATTGATATTCAATTGCATCAGCAGGACATTTTTCTATACATTTCTCACACTGAATACATTCTTCTTGATCAATTTCATGCTGTTCTCCTTGTTCTCCTGTAATTGCATCCACTGGGCAAGCTGTAGCACACACAGTACAACCTACACAATCCTCAGTAATTACAATCTCATCTCCTTCACCTGCTGCAGTTTCTTCTTCTGATGGAGACTCTAATGGAAGCTCAACCATTGCATCAGTAGGACAAACTTCAACACATTGACCACAGTCAATACATGTTTCATCGTCTACTACCGGCAAATTATTTTCCATAGTTATTGCATCAACAGGACACTTTTGCTCACACAATGTACAAGCAATACAACCTTTTTCACAAACATTCTTTACTGTAGCTCCTTTTAAAATAGATCTACATTTAGCCGTTACTTCTTGTTTGCTAGTTACCAACTCAATAATATCTCGAGGGCATTCTTCTATACATTGACCACAAGCCGTACATTTCTCTAGGTCAATTTCTGGAATCCCCTTATCGTTCATATACATTGCATCAAAAGGACATACTTCTATACAATCTCCAAATCCTAAACAACCATAGGGACAAGATTTGATGCTTTCTTCCATATTAATAGCATTACAGCTGGCAATACCTTGATAATCAGCCTGGAATTCTGTAGCATCTTCATCTCCTTGACACATCAATTGAGCTACTTTTTCTACACTACCACCACCTGCTTCTAACCCCATAATATCAGCTATATTCTTTTCAACCTCTTGACCACCAGGTTGACAAAGATTAATTTCTGCTCCCTCATTAACAACCGCATCAGCATAACTAGCACATCCAGGATAACCACAAGCACCACAATCAATACCCGGCAATGCTTCATCAATAGCCTGTTTTTGAGGGTCTTCTTTAACAGCAAACTTTACTGAAGCATAAGCCAATCCTCCGGCGAATAACGCTCCCAAAACTCCCATACTAGGGATAGCCTTAATAAAATTTGAATCCATCACTTTACCTCCCTCTTTAACAAAATTAAACTTATATCATTAACGATTTATTATTTTTTACTACATTCCTGAGAAACCCATAAAAGCCATTGACATTAAGCCCGCGATTAATAAAGTAATCGGAGCTCCTTTTAATGGTTTTGGAACATCTCCAAAAGACAATCTTTCTCTCATACTAGCCATAACTACCATTGCTAAAGTAAAACCTACTCCTGCTCCTAGTCCATAAACAGTACTTTCAATAAAGTTATACCCATTAATTGGTATCTTTAAAGCTAATCCTAAGATTGCACAGTTAGTTGTAATTAAAGGTAAAAATATACCTAAAGCCTTATAAATAGGCGGACTAACTTTTCTAACTATCATTTCAGTTAACTGTACAAAAGAAGAAATTACTAAAATAAAGGATACATATTTTAAATAAGCTAAGCCAAGTGGAACTAATATATAGCCATTTACAAACCAAACACAAATTGCAGACATAGTCATTACAAAAGTCGTTGCTAGCCCCATACTAAAAGCTGTTGGCACTTCTTTAGAAACACCTAAAAATGGACATATCCCTAAAAACTGAGCCAAAATAAAGTTATTAGTTATTGAGGCAGTCATAAAAATTAATAACAACTCACCTAAATCCACATTCCTAACCTCCTTACGAATATAGTTGACAGTTAACAGTTTATAGTTGACAGTTAAAATCAAATTCAAAATCAAAAGCTAGACTTGGCAGTGCCAAGTCTCTACATATGTTTACAGCACAGACATAGACATCCCTCTCTGCTCAACTGTTTAACTGCTTAACTGCTTTAATTTCTAGCTAAATTTAATACACCTAATACTACTCCCAAACTCAAAAATGCTCCGGCTGGCAAAACCATAATCCCCCATGGCTGAAACCAACTAGTGATACCTGGAATATCGCTACCAAATACTGTTCCAAAGCCTAATACCTCACGAATAACACCTAAAGAAGTTAATGCTAAAGTAAAACCAGCTCCCATTCCTAATGCATCGGCAATAGAACGATGTACCGGTTGCTTAGAAGCAAAAGATTCAGAACGTCCCAAAATTAAACAGTTAACTACAATTAAAGGAATAAACAAACTTAAAGATTCAGCAACTGCTGGAACATAAGCTTTAGCACCATAATCAACAATTGTTACAAAAGTAGCAATTACTACAATAAAACTAGGAATTCTAACTTCTGAAGGAATTAAATTTTTCAAAGCCGAGTTTACTATTCCTCCACCTAATAATACAAAGGTAGTTGCTAATCCCATTGCAAATCCATTGCTAGCCGTATTAGTTACCGCTAAAGTAGGACACATTCCCAACAGCATAACCCAAACTGGGTTTTCATCCCATATTCCTTTTACAAAATCTTTCCATAGCTTCAACAAAACTTTCACCTCCAACCTTAAAATCAGCTTTACTTTTAACTATTAATGATTAAATATCTGCCTTTTTCACCTTTTGAATTGCGTCTTTAATTACATCAGCCATAGCTTGTGAAGAAATAGTTGCTCCTGAAATAGAATCAACATCTTCCTTAGCTACATATTCATCAGAAAAATCCTTATCTGTAAACTGTGATTTAAATCCTTCTTCTACAATTCTAGACCCTAAACCTGGTGTTTCTGCCTGATTTAAAATCTTTACTTTTAATACCTGCTGTTCTTCTAAATCAAAGCCAATCATTAATTTCAAAATACTCTGAAAACCTTGACCAGAATTAGTCATTGCATAACCAACAACATTACCTGATTCATCAAGCCCTTTATATAAAGTTAAATCATCTTTTTCTACTTCTTCATATTCTTCAGCTCCTGGCAAAACAGTTAGAATCGCTGATTCTTGTTTTGCTTGAGCATGTTGTTCAATTTTCGGTACAGTTATCTGCTGAACAAAAGTTAATACCCCAGCAGAAGTAATCATTATTAACGTTAATACAATTATTAACTTCGGTTTAATCTTATTAGCCATTTGCATTCACCTCACCATAAACTCGAGGTAAAGTATACTGATCAATCAAAGGAACAAACATATTCATTAATAAAATAGCATAAGATGTTCCTTCGGGATATCCGCCATAATTTCTAATTAAAACCGTCAATATACCACAACCTAAACCAAAAATCCAGCGTCCTTTTTTAGTTACAGGAGTAGTAACCATATCTGTTGCCATAAATAAAGCACCAATCACAACTCCACCTGCTAAGATATGAAATAATGGTCCTCGCGTCCCTAAAAAAGTAGTTAATAAAGCTACACTACCTAAATAAGCTGTTGGTATTCTCCAATCAACATGTCCTTTATACCATAAATATAAAAAGCCAATTACTAATGCTGCTACTGAAGTTTCACCTACACAACCACCAACTTTTCCTAAAAACAGGTCTACATAATTAAATCCTGAATCGCCAACTTTTGAAGCCAACGGAGTAGCACCAGAAGTCAATTCAAAGACTTTCCAATCTAAAGCCATTGGTGCCCAATCCCAAGTTGTCATTGCCTTAGGGAAAGATGCCATTAAAAATGCTCTTCCTACTAATGCTGGATTAAAAAAGTTAAATCCTAATCCACCAAAGATTTGTTTGCCAAGTGAAATTCCAACAACACTTCCTAAAACACCCATCCAGATTGGTAATCCTCCTGGTAATACTAACGCTACTAATAAGCCAGTTAAAGCTGCACTTCCATCTGTTACAGAACCACTAGTGCCTCTAATGTTTTCCCATACTTTTTCAGTTATAATAGCTGATATAACACAGCTAGCAACTAATAGCAATGCATGCATCCCAAAATAATACACACCAAACAAAGTAGCTGGCAATAAAGCAATAATTACATTACGCATGACCTGATCAATAGATTCATTTCCTCTAATATGTGGTGCAGGAGAAACAGTTAAATTTGATGTCTCTTCCATCATCTTACCTCCCTATCACTGATCTCTCTTTTGGGCTCTTAATTTTTCTTTTCCTAATTGAATTCTTTGTATTAATTCAATGTTAGACGGACATACATAAGAACAAGAACCACATTCTATGCAGTCTGATAAATTATTTTCATCTGCTTCTTCTATCATGTCTTCTTTAATAAAATTAACTAATCTCGTAGGAATTATATCCACTGGACAAACATCTACACATTTAGCACATCTAATACATGGTCCAGCCTCAGAATAATCTTTAGTTTCATCTTGGTCTAATACAAGTACCCCAGAAGTTCCTTTTGTTATAGGATTATCAAGTCTGTTCTGAGCACTACCTGTCATTGGACCTCCTAAAATAACTTTGCCAGGAGTTCCTTTGAAACCACCACACTGTTCAATTACTTCTTTAATTGGAGTTCCTACTTTAACCATTAAATTCTGGGGTTCATTAACTGCTCCTGTAATTGTCACAGCTCTTTCGTATAAAGTCTTCCCTTCTTTAATAGCTTCAGTAATAGCTAACGCTGTACCTATATTATTAACTACTACCCCTATATCTAAAGGTAATCCTCCAGATGGTACTTCTTTTCCTAATACAGCTTGAATTAATTGTTTTTCTCCTCCTTGCGGATACTTAACTTCTAAAGGAGTAATCTCAATATTTTCATCATCACTAGTTACTTCTTCCATCTTTTCAATTGCATCAGGTTTATTAACCTCAATACCAATATAACCCTGCTTAGCATCAGTTGCCTTCATCAAAGCCTTCAGACCAAATACTACTTCTTCCGCATCTTCTACCATCATTCGATGGTCTACTGTCAAATATGGCTCACATTCAGCACCATTTAACATTACAGTATCTACATTCTTATCTTCAGGAATAGATACTTTAACATGACTTGGAAAAGTAGCTCCACCTAGTCCTACAATTCCTGCTTCTTTGATAATATCTCCAATCTCATCTGCTGCTACATCATCCAAACTACCATGTGGTTCTAAATTAGTTTTCATTTTAGAACTATCATCATTTTTGATTCTGACCACTGCTTGATTATTCTCTTCTTGAATAGCAGTAACTTTCCCTGCTACACTAGCATGAATATTAGCAGAAATAAACCCTGCTGCTTCAGCTATTTTTTCACCTACAGCAACTTGATCTCCTACTTCTACTATTACTTTAGCAGGAGCACCAATATGTTGCTGTACTGGAATAGCAACTTCATTAGGTTCTTCAGCTTGTTTCAATGGTTTGTAATTTGTCATTTCCTTATTATACTCTGGGTGAATCCCCTGTGGAAAGGTTTTGGCTTCCATCTTCTCACCTCTTTCTTTATTTAGTATTCACATTATTAAAATTTTATTATTTAATAATTAATAAGTCAAGTGAATACCTATTAGTTATTATTTTCACTTTTACCTTCTATTACAAATAACGCCTAAATTTAGTCGTTATTTGATTTGAACTATAGAAATTTTATATAAATCGCGCAAAATTGCACGATTTATATAAAATTATCTTGTTAAATTTAAATAAAACTAATTTTACTACTATTATTGTTTCTTAGGCAAGTCTCTAGTAGCAACAATATTAACTCCTGTATCTAAAATATTCTCCACCACTACATCTCCTAGTTTTACTGGCGCTTCTAATTCTACTTCAGCTATTTTAACCATTGCTTCATCTAATAACCCCTTTGGAATTGCATCTTCACTCTTTACCGGTACTAACGGCAGTACTCCACCTGAAACTCTTGCTGTAGTTGGTAGAATTCGAGTGGGATTATAATATTCATTTCTAACATATTTTTCTCCTGCTTTACATGCATTACCTTCCATCTCTACAATTTCATCATCATCATTAACATCTAGTTCCACATCACAACCCATTGGACAACTTATACAAGTAATTACTACTTTTTCACTCATTATTCTCCCTCCTTCACAATATCAACCTTTAAACTATCTATATCGCCTGACGATATCATCTGTTCCGGAACTGGGAATGTAATCATTTCTCCTGGTTCTACTCTTCTTTCCTGCTTATCTAACAGTTTCTTATCTCCTGCATACAGGTTAATATCTACATGTTCCATTGGCTGCTTGGCCCGCATATATAAATCTACTAATTTTCTATCTTCATCTTTATTAGTTATTTTATGCGGCACGATGTAGCCTACATTTTCTCCTGGATTTACTTCAATTTCTTGTTCTCTTTTCTCAATTCCATTTTGTAGATAATCTGCAGCTGTCTTTCCTGCCATTATGCTTTCTTCTGTTACCCAATCTACTAAATCATGTACATGTAATACATTACCGCAAGCAAAAATTCCTTCAATATTTGTTTCTCTTCCTTCATTTACTACTGGTCCTCCTGTTACATCATGCATCTTAACTCCTGCTTCTTCTGATAACTCATTTTCAGGAATTAATCCTACTGATAATAATAACGTATCACACTCAATTTCATATTCTGTTCCTTCAATTGGCTGGAAGTTATCGTCTACCTCTGCCACTGTTACACTTTCTAATCTATCTTTACCTTTAATATCTATAACTGTTTGCTGCATTCTTAGTGGAATATCAAAGTCATCTAAACACTGTACAATATTTCTTGTTAGTCCACCCGAGAATGGAAGTAATTCTAATACTGCTTCTACTTCTGCTCCTTCTAAGTGCATTCTTCGAGCCATGATTAGTCCAATATCTCCTGAACCTAGGATAACTACTTTTTCTCCTGGAATCCACTGTTCCATATTAATATATCTCTGTGCTGTTCCTGCGCTATATACTCCCGCAGGTCTAGTTCCTGGAATATCAATTGCTTCTCTTGTTCTTTCTCGACAGCCCATTGCTAAAACTACTGCTCCTGCATCAATCTCTATCATCCCTTCATCAGAGTTAATAGCATATACTGTCTTCTCAGGAGTTACTTCTAATACCATTGTATCTAATTTAATATCTATTCCTCGTTCTGCAACATTCTCCATAAACTGCTGAGCATATTCTGGTCCTGTTAACTCTTCACCAAAGTAATGCAGCCCAAAACCGTTATGAATACACTGCTGTAAAATGCCGCCTAACTCAAAATCACGCTCAATAATTAATATATCTTCAACTCCATTATCATAAGCCTCTTGCGCTGCTGCTAATCCTGCTGGTCCTCCACCAACTACAACTAAATCATACTGCTGTTTATTCATTACTCTCCCACCTCTTCCGTTAACGGTGCTTTTGTTCTTTCTGCTAGAAGTTTAGATTGAGCACTTTCTAAACAAACTTCATTCTCTTTAATTCCTAACTCTTGAGCTAAAAGATTCACTACTTTCGGCTCACAGAAACCTCCTTGGCATCTTCCTGCACCAGGTCTAACTCTTCTCTTTACTGCATTTACTGTTCTTGCTCCTACTGGTTCTCTAATTGCATCTAAAATTTCACCTTTAGTTACTGTTTCACAACGACAAATAATCTGTCCATAATCGTCATTTTCTTCTACTAATGCCGCCTGTTCTTCATGATCCATATGTCTAAACTTTGGTGGCCCCTGATAATTAGGGTCAAAGTCTTCTCTCTCTTCTAATCCACCTAACTCATCTTCTACAATACCTACTACCATTTCTGCAATTGCTGGTGATGATGCTAAGCCCGGCGACTGAATTCCTGCTACATTAATAAAGCCGTCTACTTCATCACTAGCTTCAATTAAAAAGTCTCCTGTTTCTTTAATTGCTGGTCTTAAACCGGCAAATTCTCTAATAATACCTCTTTTACTAACACTAGGTATTGTCTTTTGAGCACCTTCCATTACTTTATCTAATCCGTCTCTAGTTGTTGACTTGTTTTCTACACTTTCAATTTCTTCTGCATTCGGTCCAATTAATAAGTTGTCCTCATCAGTTGGCGTTACAACAATCCCCTTACTAACTTTTGTCGGTACTGGGAAAATAGTTGTTTTTAAATTGAGGTCTATATTCTTATCAAATAAGTAATATTCTCCTCGTCTTGGAGTTATTTTAAACTTGTCTATTCCTACCATATTTGCTACTTTATCTGCATATAACCCTGCAGCATTAATTACTAAACCAGCTTTAATATCTCCTTTAGCTGTTTTAACTAACATATGGTCTTCTTGTTCTTCAATGTCTTCTACTCCTGCTTCTAAATATACATCTGCACCATTTCTTGCTGCATTATTAGCCAATGCTACAGTTAATTCAAATGGATTTACAATTCCTGCTGTTGGAGCATATAGGGCTGCTACAGCCTCATCACTCAATTCAGGCTCTAACTCATACATTCTATCTCCAGTAGCAATCTCCAAATCAGGTACTCCGTTACTTTTACCATTTTCTAAGATAGATTCTAACTTAGGAATATCTGCTTCATCTTCTGCTACTACCATTGCTCCTAACCATTCAATTGGAACGTCTAGTTCATGCTGCACCTTTTCATGATACAACTCATTACCCCGCACATTTAAGCGACCCTTTAGCTTATTTGAGTCTGCATTAAATCCTGCGTGGATTAAAGCAGTATTTGCTTTACTTGTTCCAGTACATACATCTGGCTCTTTTTCTACTAAAGTAACATCCACATCGAACCGTGATAATTCACGAGCAATAAAACAACCTGTTACTCCTCCACCAACAATCAAAATATCAGTCTCTTGTTTCAAAATAAACCCTCCTCAAAAAATAATTGTTCTCTTTCTATTTCTTTATAAAATTAATTATTCCTTTTTTTATCTCTTTATAATTAAAATTTTTATTTTTTATAATTTTATTTTTTTAATAATTAAAAATTAATTATTACTTCTTTAAATTAATAAAACCACATTTAAGCCCCAAGTAAAGCGAACTTAAATGTGGCTTTTTGTATATTATCAACTACAGACTAGTCTATATTTACTCGTCAGACCAATCTTTTGCTCTTTCCACAGCTTTCTGCCATCCAGCATATAGCTTTTCTCTTTCCGCTTCGCCCATTTCAGGTTGGAAAGTAACGTCTATTCTTCTCTTCTCTAATACTTCTTCTTTACTGTTCCAATATCCTACTGCTAATCCAGCTAAATAAGCTGCACCTAAAGCTGTAGTTTCTGTATATTCTGGTCTCTCTACTGGAGTACCTAAAATATCAGACTGGAACTGCATTAAGAAGTCATTTGCTACTGCTCCACCGTCAACAGCTAATTCTTTTAAGCTGATTCCAGAATCTGCTTCCATTGCATCTAATACGTCTCTTGTCTGATAAGCTAAAGATTCTAGAGTAGCTCTAATAATATGATCTTTGTTAGTACCTCTTGTTAATCCTACAATTGCTCCTCTAGCATACATATCCCAATATGGAGCTCCTAACCCTGTAAAGGCTGGTACTACATATACTCCGTCTGTTCCGTCTACTTTTGTTGCAAAGTATTCAGAATCTGGAGCTTCCTCTACTAATTTAAGCTCATCTCTTAACCACTGAATTGCTGCACCTGCTACAAAGATACTACCTTCTAATGCGTACTTAGCACCTTTCACACTTGCTGCAATAGTAGTTAATAATTGATTTTCTGACTTAACAGCTTCTCGTCCAGTATTCATTAATAAGAAGCAACCTGTTCCATAAGTATTCTTTGCCATACCTTTATCATAGCAACCTTGTCCGAATAATGCTGCCTGCTGGTCACCAGCAATACCTGCTATCGGAACATTCTCGCCGAAGAAGTGATAGTCTACTGTTTCGCCGTAAACTTCACTACTTGACTTTGCTTCTGGTAGCATTGACTTAGGAATGTCTAATTCAGCTAATAACTCATCATCCCACTCTAAGTCATGAATGTTAAAGATCAAAGTTCTAGAAGCGTTTGTATAATCTGTAACGTGAACATTTCCACCTGTTAATTTCCAGATTAACCAAGTATCAATCGTACCAAATCTTAGCTTACCTTCTTCTGCTCTTTCTCTAGCACCTTCTACATTATCTAAAATCCACTTGATCTTTGTTCCAGAGAAATATGCATCAACTATTAATCCTGTTTTTTCTTGGATAGTATCTGCTAATCCTTTATCTGTTAGATCATCACAAATGCTTGCAGTTCTTCTATCCTGCCAAACAATTGCATTATGAACAGGCTTTCCTGTTTCTGCGTCCCAAACTACTGTAGTTTCACGCTGATTAGTAATACCAATACCTTCAATTTGGTCAGCTGTAATATCAGCTTTTCCTAATGCATCTGCGATTACACCAATTGTTGTACCCCAAATTTCACTAGCATCATGTTCTACCCAACCTGGTTTCGGATAATGCTGCTTAAATTCTTTCTGTGCTACACTAACCTCTTTACCATCATTGTCAAAAACAATTGCTCTTGAACTAGTTGTACCTTGGTCAATAGATAAAATGTACTTCTCCACAATTTTAGCCCCCTTTTAATTTTTAAAATCTTTAACATTTTAAAACACTTTATACTACCATATAACTTAAGATATACTAACATATAACTTAAAATGCTACCATGTAAATAAAGTAAAGCATTTATAAAATTTTATATATTATATAGTATAATAATTATAAAATTTTATCTAAATTTAAGTATAAATACGTACTACATTGCAGACAATACATAGCCACCAATGATACCGCCAACAATAGCGAAAGTTAATGATGGAATAGATTTTCCAAGATCATTTCCTTCAACAACACCAAAGGCTATAATACCAATACCTGCAGCCCATGCCATATCAATCCAAGGTGCTCCTTGCCCCTGTACAACTAATCCTGCACCGTGGTTAGCTAACCAACTTGTTCCAACTACAAGACCACCAGCAGCAATTCCACCAAACATATCTCCTTCTTCTACACCTTTCCCCCATACCATTAAAATTAAAAACGGGAATAACATTCCTCCAAAAATAGTAGTTACAATTCCTTCAACACCCATTTATTACACCTCCAAAGTATTATTTAAAAACTAATTACTAATTTCAAACTAATTATTAATAGACTTCTTCTTTACTTCCAATTACTCATTTTCTGCAATTACATTTGTTACAACTGCTGCGAAAACTCCACCTAATACTGCTCCAACAGCCATCCATAATAATGTTGGTAATGCTGGTCCAATCGGCTGACCGCTAAATACACCATTCATTGTTCCTGCTACACCGATTGCTACTGCCATGTCAACTGCTACTGCACCGTCTGGCAAATGAAAAGCTCCTACATAGTGGTTTAAAGCCCATGCTAAACCAACTACTAAAGGACCTCCTAGCCAACCTCCAGCAGTCCCAAATGATTCAACAAAAAGACCCCAGATGCTAAATACGAATACTCCTGCAATTGCTCCACCAACTAAAGTTCCTAAATACTTCTTCATTAAATTCCCTCCCTTTTAAATTATCAAACTCTATAATTTTATTTAAAAACTAAATCAGATGAGTTTGAATCTGATTTAGGTACTACCTTAATTAAGTAAAACAAACAAGTAAACAAATACACAATAAAAAAATTCCTTATATATAGTTTATTCTATTAAATATATAGTTTATTCTATTAAATTAATCTTTAGTAACAAACTTATAATACCATTTTTTACAAAATATTTCTTATCAAAAATAAAAAATAGTTTACCTAGCAGGATCCAACTATAGAAAGAACTAGATAAACTTTGATTATAATCTTATAAAGTTATTGTTGTTATTAAAAAAATCGCGCTGCTAATTCAAAATTATACTTTCCCTTATTGGATAATGAAAATAGGTTATAGTAGTTGTAGGGTAATAATTGAAAAGTATAATATACAAATCCTAGTTTGCTACAGACACAATTCAGACGCAGTTAGACTGCTGACAATAATATAAATCAGTCTGTACAAAAAAATATTTAATTAAAACACAAAAAAAAATGGAAATCAATCTCTAATTGCTTCTACTTATGTACTCAAAGATTTTAGCTTATTAAAACCACTTATCTTAACATTCTATTATAATTGTAGCAAACATTTTAATGAATTTCAAGTCTTATCTGTATTTTTTGTACCATAATTCTTTTTGACTAGTTGAAATCGCTGCTACATCACTATCTAATATTTTTTCAACTTGCCCTTTATTACGGACTAAACCACCAGCAATTATAGGAATATCAATATTTTCTTTAATTTTTTCAATCATTTCAGGAATAACCAACCCTGGTAATACTTCAATTAAATCTGGTTTAGTACTTTCCACAATGTTAACCCCAGTTCTTAATGATTCTGAATCTAATAAGAACAACCGCTGAATTGTAATTAAATCTTTTTTTTTAGCTGCTTTAATTAAATAACTTTTGGTAGTTACTATTCCATCAATGCCTATTTCTCGTGATAAATATCTAATAGCTTCTTTATCTTTTCCTATTCCTTTAACCATATCTATATGTAAAAATACTAAGACATCTAATTCCATTGCTTGTTCTACTATCTTTGCTAAATTAGATATTTTACTTCTTAAAATGAATATAACATCTACTTTATCCCGAGGCACCTCTTTTAAATCATCTAAATCCTTAATTGCAGCTATAATCGGGTGCTTAGCAAAAACTTGCTCAATATACATTAACAAATCCACCTATCCTTTAAATTAAATTATCTAGCAGTTACAGTGCTTAAACCACTATTAGAAATCAATTTTAATAGTAAGTGTCAGTATTTTTTTATAAAACCTAAAAATATTGTAACAATACTTCTAACAAGATGCAAGATTTTTTTAAAAATCCTGCATCTCCCATAGCTTTTTTTTACTAGTAG
>JBNJFD010000006.1:0-13887 GCA_051746525.1 Bacillota bacterium
AATATCAAAAAAATTACGGTCCGTTGACTGCTAATTTCCCTAGTGAATTCCCCTGGGAGTACTACAAAACTCCTTGGCCCTGGCAAATCAGCTATGATTAATTGCCTATAAAATTATATCACTAACAGAAAGGAGGGTTTATAATGTGGAGTTATCAAAAATATTTACAGTACCCTGCGAAAGTTAGTAAAACTGATTTAGGAACAGCAAAGCTACTCTATGCCCAATATGCTGGCCCAGACAGTGAGCTCGGGGCTGCAATACGTTATTTAAGTCAACGCTATACTATGCCCACAGATGAGGCTAAAGCTACTTTAACTGATATTGGAACTGAAGAATTAGCCCATTGGGAAATAATAGCTACTTTAATCTATAAACTAGTTGAGGGAGCCTCACCCCAGAAATTAAAACAAGCAGGATTAGGAGCACATTATGCTCAACATGGCAAAGCCTTATATCCTCATGATGCTGCTGGAGTTCCTTTTACTGCTGCTTATTTACAGTCTCATGAAGATCCTATTGCTAACTTACAAGAAAACTTAGCTGCTGAAGCAAAAGCAAGAGCAACTTATGAAAATATAATCAATTTAAGTAATGACCCCGGTATAATTGATACTCTTAGCTTTTTAAGAGAACGAGAAGTTGTTCATTTTCAAAGATTTGGGGAAACATTAAATATTGTTCGAGACTACTTAGATAAACATTAATTTTTTAAATATAAAAACCCCTAATATGGATTATATCCGCAATTAGGGGTTCAATTTATAATAATTGTTTTTTATAAAACAGTATGCACATAATTAGAAAAATAAATCCCAATAGTCGCTCCCATAAATATATCTGATGGATAATGTACTCCTATATAAGCTCTGGAAACCCCCACAATTGAGGCTAGCAAATTACTAACTAAGCTAAAACTAGGAAAATTACTACCAATAACAATAGCCAAAGAAAATGCCGCTGTTGTATGTCCCGAGGGAAAAGAATTAAGACAAAAAGGTTTCTTGATTAAATTTACATGTTCTAAATTCAAATATGGTCTTTTCCTTTTAAATAGAAACTTAATCGCCTGAACCACTATCCCACTACTTGCTAAAGCTAATAAAGCTTCAAAACCAACCTTTTGAAACTTATCACTACCGAAAAACATAAATAAAAGTGTAAAATTAATAGTAAATAAAGCGCCACCTAAATTAGTTAAATAAGGCATCAAATAATCTAAAAATCTACATTTCAATTTGCCATTAATTAAATAAAATAATTTTATATCCTTATTTATAATTGTTTCAGCAATTTTCTTCATTTTGAATTACCTCGCTTAAAATAAACTACATTGTAAACATATTATATTACTTTTATCCAAAAAATTCAACTATCTCTTACTATCAAAGTCAAATAGTTTAGCTAAATTCAATTTTGAATTTACTAATTCAGGGTTCTCTTTTAAATATTCAGCAAATTTAAATTTGAATTTAATCTCTACTTGAGCATCACTTTGGTCCCTATTTATCATTTGAGGCGACATTTTATCTACAGAATCTACAAAACACAATGGTGGAAATAAAACACACCACCAATTTGACCCCTGCCCTGCGCCAATTACAACTTGTAGTGCTTCATATTTTCCTGCTTTTAAAGTTGAATTCCCATAACTCCGTTTAGGAAAATCGAATTCAGCAACTCTTAGCTGAGTTCTATAATTATATCCTTTTTGCTTTATCTGCTGCTGTACTACCCGCTTTAAATAATCCATATTAGAAATTACTATACTTTTAGCTTCTTTAGCATCTGCTAAGTCTTTAAATATTTCATTACCTGCAGCGATGATTCTATTTCTAACTTCACGTTTCAATAATTGATCTTCTGGAGAATTACTATTAGCAATTACATGTAATCTTAATAAGTTATCCCTTTTTATGTTATTCCCCGGCTGAACAAAAATAAATTTATTAGCAAAAGTAATTAATAAAATCAGCACCACACATACCCCTATAATCAGCCTTGTTCTTTTCATGTGCCCCACTCCTTATAAAAGATCACTAAGTTTACTCAAAATCTTACTCTGCAATCTCGAAATTTGTGCCTGAGAAATACCAATTTTATCTGCTATTTCAGCCTGGGTTAGCCCCTCATAAAAGCGAAGCTTAATAATAAGCTCTTCCCTTGCATCTAATTTATCCAAAGCTGCTTTTAAATTAATACTCGCTATTAAATCTTCAGTATTCTCTTCAGTTTGTAACTGCTGTAGTAAAAATAGTGGCTCCCCTTCTTCTTCAAACACAGATTCAAATAATGAAATTGGACTTTTAGTCGCTTCTAAAGCATAAACTAATTTCTCTTTAGAAATTCCTAACTTCTCTGCTAATTCCCTAAGAGAAGGTTCTTTTGACTTTCTTTTTTTTATTCTTTCCTTAGTCTGCAGGGCTTCATAGGCAATTTTTCTTAAGGAACGACTAACTCTAATATCTTGGTCATCTCTTAAATATCTTTTTATCTCTCCTACAATCATCGGTACAGCATAAGTAGAAAATCTAACTCCCCTATTAAGATCAAAATTATCAATTGCTTTAATTAATCCAATACACCCTACTTGAAATAAATCATCAGCTGCATAATTTCTATTTTGAAATCTTTTTAAAACACTCAATACTAATTTCAAATTGCCTTTAATCAGCCTATTTCTTGCTTCTGTTGAATTATTATTTAATTTCTTAAATAGCTTTTTCATTTCAGGATAGGATAAAACATCTAAGTCTCTTGTATTTATACCTGCTAATTTAACAAGTTTCATTTCCAACACCTCTATTTCCATTATTTTCTATTAATATCATCGTCATTTGTGACTGAAGTTATACATATAACTTTAAACTTTTTATAACTTTATATTTTTTAGAGGTGTTATACATAATTTAGTTTATTCAATTTTATTTTTTTTATCCAAACAATTTTAGCAAAGTAATATCTTTTTTATCTAAAAAACTCAAATATATTTAAGACTAAAAACCATTATAAACATAAAAAAAGCAACAGTTTTCGGGCTTCCGAAAACTGTTGCTTTGAATTTCTTAATAGGCAAAACTACCATCTGAATTTTCCTGAAAAAAATCACCATAAGAAAGTTGAAATAACTTATTTAGCTTGTTTGATAAATCTATCCCTTCTTTAATTAACTTCCCATAAACTCCAGAGCCATTGATGTCTCCTACAAAAACAGCTCCCCGTAATTTGTTATCTTTTAAAATTAATTTTTTATATTGCTTTTTATCTTTGCTGACATAAACTTTGTGATTATTATCTACTACATCAACAATACCATAGGTTATAGCTGATAAATCCAAAAACCTCATAGAATTTTGATAAGCAAAATTATCTGTTATACTTTGTTCTTCACCTGTCATATTATAGGCGGCAACTTTTCCCTGTTTTACTGCTAAAGGCCAAATCGGAGTTAACATTAACTGCTCAGTAAAAATTTCTGGAGATTGACTAACATCGCCAGCAGCATAGATATTCTCAACTGTTGTTTGCTGCCTCTCATCAACCACAATACCTTGTCTCACTTCTATTGCTGTATTTTTAACTAAATCAACATTAGGTTTTACACCAGTAGCCACAATAGCTAATTGAGCTGTTATTTTTTTACCATTGCTCAGCTCTAATCCCTGGACATGATTATTATAATCAACTAATAATTTCCGAGCGCTAAAACCTGTCATAACTTCTATTCCTGCATCTTCAAAGCGAGTTTGATAGCGTCTACTTGCCTCTCTATCTAACTGTTGTGGTAAAATCTGGTCTGCTAATTCTATTAATGTTACATCAATACCTAATTCATTTAATCCTATTGCTGCATCTACTCCCACTAACCCAGCTCCAATTACCACAGCTTTTTTAATTTTTGATTCTAATTCAACAATTTGTTGCACATCATCTATATTTCTAAGCCCAACAACTTCTTTTCCTTGTTCTAAATCTTGAATAGGAGGAAAGAATGGTGTTGCACCAGTTGCTATTAACAGCCGATCATAATCACATTCTGAGCCGTCAGCCAATCTAACAGTATTAGCAGCAGGCTGCACTTCTGTAACTTCTAAGCCTTTAATCCAATTAATATTATTTTTTGCCCAAAAATCATCCGTAATAAACTTCAGTTCTTCTAAATCTCTTTCTCCCGCAATCATATAATGCAGCATACATCTAGAATAAACTTCTTCATCTTTAGAAATAACCGTTATCTCTGCTTCTGCATTTAATTTTCTCAACTGTTGTGCAGCACTAATCCCTGCTGCACTAGCACCAACAATTAAGTATTTCATCCCGCTATCACCTCTTCTTGTTCAACCTCAATTAATCTAATCGCCCCTGTAGGACACTGCTGAATACAGCTTGTCTCTTCTTGATCTGCACATAAATCACATTTAAAAGCTACTTCATTAAGCTTATCTTTAAAAACTAAGCCATAAGGACAACTCATAATACACATCCAACAGCCAACACATTTATCCTGATCAACTGATACAACACCCGTATTAGCATCTTTACTTAAAGCCCCAGACATGCAAGCTTCTACACAGTCTGCTTCTGCACAATGTCGACAAAACAAAGGAACACTATCTTCATAATTATCAGGCTGAGTAATAAAATTAGCACTTTGGTTAGTTATATCCGACAGGTCTAGCTCATCAATGCTACTGCTCGTTTTTCTTGCCATACAGGCCAAAACACAATTTTTACAAGCTTCGCATAAATCTTGATCAATATAAATTCGTTTCATAATTTGTGCTGCTAAGCTTCAGCAGCTTAGTTCACTCCTTTCAATATAATTTAGAGTTTAAGCTGATTGCTCTTCTACTTTTAATCCTAATCCTGCTCTTCTATCTATAATAATTTCCTCTAATTTATCTGCTGTACTTACTACATCATCATCTATAATCAACTGCCCGCCTGTAATCTCTGGCAAATCTTTAGTCAAAGTATCGACTACAATCTCACTTCCTGTTACAAAAGGAGGCAGCGCTAAATGCAGCGGTAGTCCTAAAGCTAACCCAAAAGCACCATCTGCTAATGCCTGTTCTTCTAGCCACTGCGGTGCTGATAATGCAACAGGCAACTCTGGAATATCAACTGCTAGTTCTTGAGCTAATTCAACCGCTACTTGCTCTACTCGCCCAATTGACAAACAAGGGCCAAAGTTTAAAACAGGTGGTATGCCTAGCTCTTCACAAACGGCTCTTAAATTATCTCCTGCTAATTCTGCTGCTCCTGGAGATACTAAACCACAATTCTCTAATCCTCCAGTAGTACAGCCTGCTGATAAAACTAAAATATCACGCTTAATTAGCTCTTTTGTAAGTTCAACTGTAAATACATCGTGACCCTGAGCTGTTAAATTAGAACAACCTACTACTCCAGCTACACCTTTAATCTTTCCGGCAGCAATTAAATCAAGGAGTGGTTGATAACTTCCTCCTAAAAACTCTCGCAAAGACTTTTCACTTACTCCCGTCACTACATCATCATAGCCATGATCTTGGGGTATATCAATTTCAACTTTAGCTCTTCTCTGTTGATAACTAGCTACTGCTTCTTCCATAATCTGCTCACTTATCATTTCTGCTTGTTGAGGGTGGAATTCAATTAATTTGGCATTTTTCTTTTTAGCAACATCATCAATCGCCATCATTGGGACCTGATATTCTTCAGCAATTTCTTCTAAACCAGGAATCGTACAATTAAATTCAGAAACTACTAAATCAATTCCTCCAGTTGCTAACAGAGCCTCACTAGTATAATTATTTCCTGCATGACCAGCAAATACTTCGTCATAGTGTGCTCCCCGTGACTGTAAATCTTGGCCCACACAAGTACAACCCACTATTTTAAATCCTTTTGCTCCAACCTTTTCAGCCATCTTTTTAGCTTTTTCAGAAATGAGCTCATCTTGCAAATGGGCAATCATTGTCTGCTGATGCCCTGTAACTACTATGTTTATATAATCTTCATCAACTACTTTAAATCCAACTTTATCTTGTCTAATTTCTGGTTCGCCAAGCATGATATCATTTAATAAGTTAGTTAAATGCAGTCCATATAATCCAGTAGAAATACCCAAGTTTAAAGCATGCATTAACATATCTACAGGGTCACTAGATAAATTAGTGCTAGTTTTAACTACTCCATCAAAAACCTCAGATTTAGCCCCGCCAGGCATAATCCCTAACTCTTTCCAATTATCTAACCGTGGTTGGTAAGCCAAGCTTTCAGTTAATTCCATTTCTTCAAAGCGCGGCTTATATAAATCGGCTAATACTTTATCAGCTACTGCAATAGCTTTTTGATTAATATTATCTGCTTCAACACCCAGCTCTCCAGCCAACTCATCTAGAGCAGCTACTCCTTTTAGTTGAGTAGCATAATTTCCTTGGCCTACCTCTTTTAAATTTCGGGCCGTGTTTTCAACTACATGCAAATAACATCCTGCTCCTGCTGCTACATGTCTTAAGAAATTCCTAGCAACTATTGTATCGGCATCTGCACCACATACTCCTTGGGGTGAATCTGGACTAATTCGGCAAGGCCCATTAGAACACAGCCGACAGCAAACTCCTTTCTTCCCAAAACCACATTTAACTGCTTGTTCCCGCTCACGATTAAATGATGTTTTTAAATCTGCTTTTGAATCTAAAAAGTCACATAACCCACAATCTGCTGATGTACATCGTTCCATCCTATTTTCCCCCTTGTATAGATTGAATTTATTATGTTAGTTTTAAAGTATACTTGTTTAGTATACTTATGAACAAAAATTAGAACTATTAAAGCAATACTAACAGCTAAGAACACTTGTAATTATTCGGCAGTCTTCTTAACTATACCTTTTTGGTATACTTATAGATAAAACAAAATTTTATTCTTCTAAAAAATCTGAAAAAGTATATTCCTGCAATTTAGCCATTATAGTTTGCTGCACATCATATAAAGCGCTATGAATCTTACAAGTATCCGTGTTCTGCTTATTACAAGAGCCTGGTTCAACCAAACAGCGGTTAACTTCAATTGGCCCTTCTACTGCTTCTACTATATCTAACAAAGTAACCTCAGCTGGATTCTTAGCTAAAGCATAACCACCGTACTTGCCTCGATAAGATTCAATAATATCTGTTTGAGCTAATTTACGAAATATTTTTAATAAAAATCTTTTAGGTACATTTTCAGCTGCAGCAATAGTTTGAGCATCAACTCTATTTCCTACTCCTTGCTTAGCTAAATATAAGACTGACCTAAAAGCATAATCACTAGCTTGACTTAATTTCATTATAATCCTCCTGATTGTGAAAAGTAGCACATTTTTATTAATTTTAATTATACTGAACTGGTATACTTATGTCAAGTTTAATTCTAAATTTATGCTTAACAAATCAAAAAAATGGTTAAATGATTTGATTAATTATTAACAATGAATTATAATTGTAATTGTACCATATATTATTTGATTCTAATTTTAATCGTTGTTTAAAACAATCAATAATCATGAGTAAAATTAATTACATTTATTTTGCTCAACTAAGGAGGCGTTATAATATGGGAAAACAATTTAATTCTTTAGAAATTTTAAAAATGGCAATTAGCGTAGAGGAAGATGGAGAAAAGTTTTATGAAAAATGTGCTGCAGCTGATTCTAAAGCAGAAGAGGTCAAAAGAATCTTTAGCAATTTAGCAGAAGATGAAAGAGAGCATAGAGCATATTTCAAAGAACTATTAAACGAATTTGATGCTGCTGATACTAGTATTTCACAAGATTATTTATATGAAGAATTAGCTAGCGATTATCTTAGAGTATTAATCGATGATCAAATATTCCCTAGCGATGAAGAAGAAGTGGATAAAATTGCAAGCAATCTAGGAGAAGCAATTGATGTAGGAATTAGAGTAGAAAAAAATTCAATTCTATTATATCAAGAGATAATACAAGATGAAGACAATCCTGCAACTGCTGATGCATTAAAGAAAATCATTGCAGAGGAAAAATCTCATTTAATTAGCTTAAGAAAATTAAAGAGCTACTTATAATGAATTAATAGCTTTTATCTAGAACTATGAACTACCAAGCAATAAGGTAAAAAAAGCTCCCCTAGGGGAGCTTTTTTTATTAGAATATATTATTTTTTTGATTTATCAATTACTAATTAAAGCTAAATAGGACACCCTCTATCTCATTCTGCGTCTAGTATTAACTCGAGAGTCTGCTCTTCTACCTCGCGAGCCGCGATTCATTCTTCGACCTCGACCTCTATAATTCTGTGCTTCAGCAAAATATTCCCCACATTCCTCTAATTGCTCTTGGTCTAAAGTATTTCTAACGCTTAAACGATGTTCTGCTCTCACATCATTTAGTTGAATCCGTAATTCATTGATTTCTGTATTAAAAGTAGTAAGTTCCTCTTTACTAACCTCAGAATTAAAATACATTTCTCGTAATTCTGCTCGTTTATCAACTAGTTCATCCCTCATTTCATCTCGTTTAGCAAAATAATTAGCTCTTAATTCTTCAATCTTTTCACTCTGTTGCTCTGATAAATTCAATTTCTCTTGCCAATTCCTTTTATTCCCTCTTTGTCTTTCAGAATTTCTCTGCTGCTGATATCTTCCCTGTCTTTGCCCTGAACTACCATAAGCCAAAACTAACGCAGAACCACCAACTACCAACGAAACAACTAACATTAAAGTAACTACTTTTTTCATTTTTATCTCCTCCTGTAAATTTATTTTCTGTTCTTTGTTACTAATAGTATAGAAGATAGATATTAAAAAAGTATTAAGAAAGAAATAAGATTATATTAAATAAACAAAAAAATAAAAAAGCACCCCAGTTAGTATTACTACCTGGGGTGCTTGTAGCTGCTTAGTTTGAATTATAATGACAAACTGCTATTTATGATTTAATTACGTTCTCAGCTTGTAATCCTTTGTCTGTTTCAACAATTTCAAACTCCACTTCTGTTCCTTCTTCTAAATCTTTGAATCCATCTTCTTGAATAGCAGAGAAATGTACAAATACATCATCTCCACCTTCCTGCTCAATGAATCCATATCCTTTTTCGCTGTCAAACCACTTTACACTACCAGTTGCCATGTCACCAGAAACCTCATTTTCTTCTACTTCTTGATTCACTTCTTCTACTTCTTCTTCTTCAACAACACCAGCATCTGCAAATGCATCACCTAAATTATTCATCTTATCTACCTCCATGAAACTTATTTTAATATTTCTATTATAACCATCTTTAATACTATCATTAGAGACCTAATTTGTCAAACAATCTAAAGAAAAGAAATTAATCCATTTTTCACCTATATTAATTAATCTTTAATCTTATATCCAATTTTGAATAAGTAAGTAGTCAAAAAGAATAATATAATAAACAAGGTTCCTACTACAGTTAATGACATAGATAGTTTAGCATCTGAAGTTCCTATAAAAGCATATCTGGCCATATCAATCATATAAAAAACAGGATTGAATAAAGAAACTTTACTCCACATCCCCGGCAAATTTTTAACTGAATAAAAAACTCCACTTAAAAAAGTTAAAGGAGTAATGAAAAAATTAGAAAAAATAGATATGTGATCAAATTTTTCAGCCCACAACCCAGCTATAATACCAAATAAAGAAAACACCCCGGAAATTAATAAAGAAAACAAAAATAGTAATGTAAGCGAATATACTCCTCCACTATAAAAGAAAGTAGCTACTAGATAAATTGCTGACCCTACTGCCAAACCACGAGCTATGCCGCCAATCATCAACCCTAAGGTTAATTGTATATAAGAAAATGGAGCTAATAATAAATCAACAATCGAACCTTGATATTTAGCTACTATCAAAGAAGACGAGGTGTTAGCAAAAGAATTTTGAATCAAACTCATCATAATCAATCCTGGGACAATAAATTTAATATATTCAACACCATAATTAGCTACTTCTCTACTTCTAAAAGAATAAGAAAAAATGATTAAATATAGGCTAGTAGAAATTAAAGGAGCAAATATAGTTTGAATTGCTACTTTAGAAAAACGCCAAATCTCTCGTTTGACTAAACTATAAAAGGTTATTAATTCACTACTCATTTTCAACACCACCTAAACTCGTTAATTTCATAAATATATCTTCTAATTTAGCACTATTAATATCTATATCTACTATTTGTAAATTAGCATTCTGAATCTGTTCTAATAATTTTATTACATTCCCTCGAGTAGTTTCTAACTGCAATTTATTTTCAGCAAGAACCACAACTTTAGCATCAGCAGCAAATAAGTCTTTAACTTCATCAGCTTTTTGCTCTAATTTAAGTTCGATAACTTTTTTATCAATGCGATTGATTAACTTCTCTTTTTTATCTACTGCTACGACTTCTCCTTCATTTAAAATAGCAATCCGGTCGCACAGTTGTTCTGCCTCTTCTAAATAATGAGTAGTTAAAATAATGGTTTTCCCTGCTTGATTTAATTTAGTTACATACTGCCACAAGGAATTCCTAAGCTCTACATCAACTCCTGCTGTAGGCTCATCTAATACAATTATTTCAGGGTTGTGGACTAATGCCTTAGCAATTAATAACCTGCGCTTCATTCCACCAGATAACCCTCTAATATTAGTATCTTCTTTATATTTCAATCCTAAAGCTTCTAAGATTTCATCAATTCGGTCATCATTATTAGCAACTCCAAAATATCCTGATTGAATTTCTAGAGTTTCTCTAACATTAAAATAAGGGTCAAATACAACTTCCTGAGGGACAATCCCTAAAGATTTTTTAGTTTTTCTATAATTTTGTACTACATTATTGCCTAAGACTGTAACCTGTCCGCTATCTTTATTAACTAACCCACCTAAAACACCGATTAAAGTGCTTTTCCCAGCGCCATTAGGGCCAAGCAATCCGAAGAACTCTCCCTTGTTTATAGTTAAGTTAACATCTTTTAATGCTTGTACATCACCATAATTTTTATTTAAATTTTCTATGTTAATTGCCTCTGACATAAATTAACCCCTCTCTCTTATAAGTCCAATTATTGCCTATTACTAATAATAACTAGTTTGTCATGAATAATCAAGAACATAATAATTAATTAAGATTTGATAATGGTTTAATCTTCGCTACCACTGTCTTACAGCTAACAATAATCGTATCTAATAAAGGAGATTATATTTATAATCTAGAATATATATATTAATACTTGTTTCCCCAAGGAGGCTAAATTTATTAAAAATCCACCCTTTAGCGATAATTTACTGATTATTATCCATTTGCTTTTTATTTTATTTACTTTTGCCATTGCTATATTTGCCCATTTTTTCTGGGGAATACTATTAATCATTACCCATAAAAGCCATGAACTTTATTTCGGAGAATGCTATTTTACCTTGCTGCAAAAAAAATACGGTTACAGCACAGAAAATGAAGATTTCTTTTATCATTTATTAGTTAACAAACTAAACTATAATGTATCTCATAAATTCACTCAAAATATTCATCTTGCTCTTAAAACAATTATATTGATTATAGTTTTAATCAATGCTTATTATTATTTTAATTAAAAAACATCCTGCCCGCTAATTGACAGGATGTTTCCAATAATTATTCTTGATGACAAGCAACAATTTCACCAAAGTAAACTGTATGATATCCTTCTCCTGAAGAATACCATTTTTCATCAAATTCAGGGTCTAAATTATCAGGGTCCATTTCTTGTTTAAACCTTAACTTACATTCATAATGTAGGTCACAACCTTCAATTAAAGGAGTCTCTACTTCTGCTCCTGCTATAGTTGTCAGATTAGCTTCACTAAATTTATCACAATCTGCTCCTGAATTACTACCGCAAAAAGCTAATTCTTCCTTCATAGCAGTGCCCAAAGGGATACTGACAGTAAACTGATTAGTATCTTCCATTAATTGATAAGTATACCTTGAATCACGCACCATAACTATAAATACAGGCTTGCCCCAAATATAACTTAAACTACCCCAGCCAATGGTCATTGTATTAACTTTATCATCATTTTTTACTGTTAAAAATCCTCCTGTATCAGCAAGACTAGCTAATGCCTCTTTAGCAAACTGATTATAATTGACTTTTTTCATTTTATCACCCCTTTAAATTATTATTTAATCTATATTCATTTTATCATCTGTTTAGAAAAATAATTTATAAATGATACGGTTCATTATTTTTGATTTTAAAAGCTCGATAAATCTGTTCTAATAAAATCAATCTAATCATTTGATGAGTAAAAGTGAAATGAGAAAAGGTTAAAATGTAATCTGCTGCTTTTTTTACATTCTGACCTAATCCTAAAGCCCCACCAATAACAAATTCAATACTACTATAGCCCTGTACTTGTAGGTTGCTAATTGATTTAGATAAATTTTCTGAAGTCATAGCTTTACCATCAGGGTCTAAAACAATTGTATAGGCACGGTCATTTAAAGCTGAAATAATCCGCTGCCCTTCTTTTTCTTTGATTTTATCCTGCTCTTTAGAGCTTAAATTATTATTTATTTTTTCATCTTCTAGTTCCACAACTTCTAAATTGCAATAATTCTGCAACCTCTTCGAAAACTCTTTTATCCCTTGTTTAGCATAGCTTTGTTTTATTTTCCCTACTGCAACAACTCTAATTTCCATTTTAAATTCCTTTCTCTACTGCTTTATCTTTTGCGGTCTTTTCTCTAGGAGCAATTCTATTTCTTTTGTTTTTTGATTCCGTTTAACTTGCACTTTAATCTTATCTCCTACTCGGTATTTTTTCAACATCTCTTTTAATTCTCTCATCCCAGCTATCTTTTGTCCTTCAAATTTAAGGATAATATCATCTTTCTTTAATCCAGCTTCTCCAGCAGGACTAGCTTCAACTACTTTTGAAATCAAAACTCCATAAGGCTGCTCTAAATTATATTTTTGAGCAGTTTCAGTTGTAACTGTCCCTCCATAAATACCAATCCAAGGGCGGACTATCTGCCCCTTATTAATTAACTGTTGCGCAATTTCTTTAACTCTATTAATTGGAATAGCAAATCCTAAACCTTGAGCATCACTAATAATTGCAGTATTAATCCCTACTACTTCTCCTTTACTATTTAATAAAGCTCCTCCACTGTTGCCAGGATTAATAGCAGCATCAGTTTGAATCATATCAGTTAGTCTAATTCCTGCTCCTGTAACTAAATTCCGATTAATTGCACTAATTACTCCTGTAGTAACAGTGTTAGAAAAACCGTAAGGATTTCCAATCGCTATTGCCATCTGACCTACTTTTAACTGTTCTGAATCACCTAATTTAGGCACCGGCAGCTCTTTTTCAGCTTTGATTTTTATTACTGCTAAATCAGTAACTGCATCTCTGCCTACTACTTGTCCTTGATATTCCCCTTGTCCATTAGCTAAAATAACTTTTATGTGGTCGACTCCTTCTACTACATGGTCATTAGTAATAATATGTCCCTGCTGATCTAATAAAACACCTGAACCTTCTCCAGTTAATTCCTGCCGCTGCTGATAATAAAATAAATCATAGATTACTTCTTCTTTTTTCGTGGTTATCTTAACAACTCCTGGGCCCACCTCCTGCACTACAGAAGGTATTAATTGATTTGTTTCCGTTGATGAAGCAGTTTTCTGTGAATTGCTTTTGCTTCCATTTTTTTTATCCGGGTTAATAGTTTCTTGTTCCTGCTGCGGTTGTTGTTCATACTGCTGCAAAAGATCTATATTACCCTGCTCAACTACTAAATAAACTCCTATTACTACTACAGCTAATAAACTCAAAATTATTAAATAGCCTTTAATAGTAGCATGATAATTGTCATCTCTAAACATAAT
>JBNJFD010000006.1:13987-29026 GCA_051746525.1 Bacillota bacterium
TTGGCCCAAGTTCCAGCCGTAGCATAAATTGGAACATTGCACTTTCGGGCTAATACACCTACTCCTTGTAAATGGTCGCTATGTTCATGTGTTACTAAAATAGCATCTAACTCTTCTACCTTTTGATTAATTTTTTCTAAACGACGATTTATCTCTTTACCACTTAAACCGGCATCTATTAAAATATTCTTCTCTTGTGAGCCAATATATATAGCATTCCCAGAACTACCACTTGCTAATGAACAAACTTTTAAACTAATTTTGACCACCCCTTATTTTCAATTATAATTTTCCTATTAACACTTGTTATTATTTGTATTTTTTTATAGCTAAAATGAATTATTATTAAAAAAAATGATTTATTGCTTTAAATATAAATTATAATATAATAAAATATACTTGCAAGTTACATTTTATTAAACTTTATCTTGTTTATAAAGAAAAAAATAAATTTATCAATTAACATAAACTTATAAAAATGGAGGTGGAAACCTGGTTATAACTATTTGATTGGTTGGTCTCTTTAATTTCTTAACTTAATTAAGTCACTTAAAATAAAAATTGACCTGCCCAATTATTATATATTTATTAAAATAATAGTTTTCTAATCAGGATACTATGACAGATATGAATTTTGCTGACTTTAAAAATAAAGTCTCAAGACTAATTAACATTGATTTAAGCAGTTACAAAAACAAACGTGTTGAAAGAAGAAGTAAAAATCTAATGAGAAAGTATAATATTCGTAGTTATAATGACTACTTTAAGAAAATCAAAAATGATCGGGAGTTCAATCGTGAATTTATTGAACATATGATGATTAATACTTCAGAGTTTTTTAGAAACCCTAAAAACTATGAATATTTAAAGAATAATATCTTACCTGAATTATTTGAAAAAAATAATAAGATTAAAATTTGGAGTGCTGCATCTTCTAATGGCTGTGAAGCTTATACTATAGCTATCATCCTTAAAGAATTAGGAATCAAGTCTAATCGCTACCAAGTAAAAGCTACTGATATTGACCCTGGAATCTTACAGGAAGCTAAAGAAGCGAAATATAAAGAGAATGCTCTTAAAAATGTTGATGACAAGTTAATCAAGAAATACTTTGATAAAAAAGATAAATTATATCATTTAAAATCTAATATCAAAAAAGAAGTCAACTTTAGTAGAATCAACTTGTTAGAAGATAGTTATGATTCTAATATCAACCTGATTCTATGTCGTAATGTTTTTATTTACTTTACTAAGCCGGTTAAAGATAGATTAACTCAAAAATTAAGTAATGCTTTAAGTAATGATGGTGTCTTATTCTTAGGCAATACTGAATATTTATTACAACCGGATAAATTTGGACTTAATAAAATTCATACCTCTTTCTATCGCAAGGCTTAAATTAATGGCTTTTGGTCTGCAATATATTCCTTTACTTTATTAGCTATTTTGGAGGAAACTTTTGCTTCAATCTTGATAATCTCCTGTTGATATTCCTCATTAACAACTTGTCCTTGTTGATGTAATTTATCAACCCATTGGGCTTGTTCATAAGGAAGATCAACCTTTATTTTAAGCATATCTTGTGCTATAAATTCAGAAATTTTATTTAACAATTTTTCTCTGCCGGCTCCTGTGAGCGCTGACATTGCTATGCTCTCAGGAGTCTGCTGCTTTAATAACTGCAGCTTATTTTGATCTACCAAATCTGCTTTATTAAATACTGTAATTATTTCTTTATCCAGCACATTTAAATCTTCTAACACATTATAAACAACTTCCATTCTATGTTCTAAATTTTCGTGACTACTATCTACCACATGAATTAATAAATCAGATTCTTTAACTTCTTCTAAAGTTGCTTTAAAAGCTGCTATCAAATCATGAGGCAACTTATCTATAAATCCTACGGTATCACTTAAAATCACCTGCCGCCCTACAGGAAGTTTGATTTTTCTTAATGTAGAATCAAGAGTAGCAAAGAGTTTATCTTTAACCTCTACATCAGCAGCAGTTAACAAATTCATTAATGTTGATTTCCCTGCATTAGTATAGCCCACTAAAGAAATTACAGGGTCCTGCCTATCTTTTCTCTGTACTTCTCGAGTTTGTCTTACCTTTTTTAATTTTTCTTTTAAGCGGTGAATTCTTTTTCTAATTCTTCGGCGGTCAATCTCCAATTTAGTTTCTCCAGGTCCTCTAGTTCCAATTCCGCCGGCTAAACGAGATAATTGTTCCCCTTTTCCTGTCAATCTTGGTAATAAATACTCTAATTGAGCTAATTCAACTTGTAATTTTCCTTCTTTAGTATTAGCATGATTAGCAAATATATCTAAAATAAGTTGAGTTCGGTCTAATACTTTCACTTCTAAGGCCTGTTCTAAATTACTTTGCTGAGCAGGAGTAAGCTCATTATCAAAAATAACTACATTAGCTCCTTCAGCAAAGATCAATTTATTAATTTGAGACAACTTCCCTCGGCCAACATAATAACCCGGATCAATATCACCTTTTCTGATATTTAAGCGATCTACAACCTCAACTCCAGCCGTATTAGTCAAGCGTGCTAACTCTTCTAAACTAGCAGTCCTTGCTCCTACTAAAATTGCTTCTTCATTGATATTATCTACAACTATAGTTTCTACTTCCTTTAATTCTTCTTCTAAATCTTTAACTTGAGTTAAAAAATCAAACTCAAGTAGTGCTTCCCAATCTAGTTCCTTTTTATCAACCCCAATAATTCTACCCTGCTCTACTTTAGGAAAAATAACTTTAGCTTTATTTTGCTCTAAATCATAATAAGTTAAATTATCTAAACGAAAATTGATTAATAAATCAATTTTTTCAATGGCCGGCAAATAATTATTAAAGCTTAGTATTCTTAAGCCTGCTAAGCGTTTATTACTTTTTCTTCTTCTTAAATCAGTAATTAAATCTGCACTTAATTCACCCGTACTGAATTCTAATATTTGTCCTTTACGATTAATAGCCACATTAATCTGCCCAACATCTAAGCTTTGGATATTATTTATTAATTCTTGGTTAATCAAGTTATTATTAGTTAATTTAAATTCTGTCAGCTCATCAATTTGTTCAATAATTGTTATTTCCCCCTTTACTGAAAAATTAATTAGCCTTTATTAGATAAATGATAGGTTAAACTAATTAAGCCTATTGATAAATCTTCATTTCTCACCTTTACATCTTCTGGGACATCTAATCTAGTTGGTACAAAATTCCAAATAGCTTTGATACCAGCTGCTACTAATCTATCTGTTATTTTTTGCGCATCTTCATCTGGAACTGCTAAAATAGCAATGCTAATACTATTATTAGTAATTATTTTTTCTAATTCTTCAATCTTATAAATTTCAGCTCCACCAAAATTATCTCCAATTTTATCTTGGTCAATATCTAAAGCATAATTAATATTTAAACCTAACCTTTTAAATCCTCCATAATTAACTAAAGCCTGTCCTAAATTACCGGCTCCAACTAATAAGAGCTCCCAACTTTTATCTAAGCCTAAAATCCTTTCTAAGTTCTTAACTAAATTTTCTACTTCATAGCCTACCCCTCGTCTTCCGAATTCTCCGTAATAAGATAAATCTTTTCGAACCTGAGTAGATGGAATTCCAATCATACTTCCTAAATCTTTAGAAGAAATTACATCTACTTCTTTAGAAGCTAACTTTTGTACACAACGATAATACAAAGGCAATCTTTCTATTGTTGTAGCAGGTGTTCTTATTTCTGGCATTGCTCTCATCCTTTCTATTTTTATTTAAAATGAAAAACTTAATATAGTCACTTAGATTGCAAACTATAGTATTTGACCTATTTATGTATATTATAATAGTAGTAAGCAAGATAATAAAGTATAATCTTGACTAATCATGAACTTTATTATAATCTTAAATTTAAGATTACTATAAATGTTAATTTGGAGGTGCCCTTTATGAATTCAGCTTATTTAAATCCTATTGCTTTCAAACTAGGACCTTTTGAAATTTATTGGTATGGTCTAATTATGGCTACAGCTGTATTTATTGGTTTGTTATTAGCTACTAAGGAAGCAGAACGTAAAAATATTGACCCTGACTTAATTATAGACCTTGTAATTTATGTCTTACCCGTTGCTATTTTAGGAGCACGGATTTATTATGTGATCTTTGAATGGGGGTATTATGCCCAAAATCCTCAAGAAATTATTGCTGTTTGGCATGGCGGTTTAGCAATCCATGGAGCAGTAATTGGTGCTTTACTTGGAGGAGTTGTTTTTGCTAAAATTAAAGCTATATCCTTTAGAAAATTAGCAGACATTGCAGCTCCTAGCTTTATTTTAGGACAAGCCATTGGGCGCTGGGGTAATTTTATAAACCAGGAAGCTCACGGGGGGGAAGTTAGCCGTTCCTTGTTAGAAAACTTACATCTCCCGCAGTGGATAATTGAACAAATGAATATTAATGGTACATATTATCATCCTACTTTTTTATATGAATCTATATGGAATCTATTAATCTTTTTATTCCTGTTCTTCTATTGGAAAAAACAGGACTTTTTAAAAGATGGAGATTTATTCTTAAGCTATATTAGTCTGTATTCTATTGGTAGGTTTTTCATAGAAAATATGAGAACCGACAGTTTAATGCTGGGCCAAATACAAATGGCTAGAGCAATCAGTATTGCCATTATTGTGCTTTCTATGATAGCTGCATTTTATAATCACCGCACTAGCTCTAAGCTCTAAGCTCTAAGCTCTAAGCTAGCAGCCTTATTCTTTAAGTCTTAGACTCATATACAGCTAACGGCTAACAGCTATAATTAAGGAGGTTTTTTGTAATGAACAACTACATTACTGATATCCCGGGCATTAAAGTTGGACATGTTACTAAAGTAAAAGCTCAAACTGGATGTACTGTAATAATTGCTGAGGAAGGTGCGACTGCTGGTGTTGATGTCAGAGGCTCAGCTCCAGGGACTAGAGAAACAGATTTGTTGGATCCTTTAAACACAATTAATCAAGCTCATGCTGTATTATTAGCTGGAGGCAGTGCCTTTGGTCTAGCAGCTGCTGATGGAGTGATGGCGGCTCTAGAAGAAAAAGAGATTGGTTTTGATGTTGGAGTAACAAAAGTTCCTATTGTTCCTGCTGCTGTAGTATTTGATTTAAAACAAGGGCAATTAGAAATTCGTCCTGATAAAGCAATGGGCTATCAAGCTGTGCAAAATGCTACAAGAAATGAATCTAGAAGGGGTGAAATTGGTGTTGGTACTGGCTGCACCGTAGGTAAGTTGTTTGGTCATCAGCGTTCTACTCCTAGCGGAATAGGAAGTTCGACTATAATTTTAAATGAAACTACTTATATTAGCGCTTTAATAGCAGTTAATGCTTTTGGAGATATTTTAGACGATAAAAAAAATATTATTGCAGGACCACAAGATGACCAAGGTAACTTTATTAACACATATCATGCTATGCAGCAAAACGAAGAAACAGCAGCCTTTGCTCAAAACACTACTATTGGAGTAGTCGCTACTAATGCTCATTTAACTAAAGTAGAAGCAAATAAAATAGCACAAGTAGCACACAATGGCTATGCTAATCATATTAAACCAGTCCATACTACCCTTGATGGCGATACTTTATTTGCTTTAAGTACTGGTCAACAAGAAATTGACCTAGATTTATTAGCTACTGCAGCTAGTGAAGTAGTGGGCCAAGCGATAGTAGATGCAATTGAAAATGTGTAATTGATAATTGTTAATTCAAATTTTTTAATTATCAATTATTTTTTAACCTCATGACATCTACGGCAGCGAGCCTCATAAGTCTCTTCTGCTCCTACTACTACTACAGGGTCATCAATACTAGCTGGCTCTCCATCAATTAAACGCTGAGTCCTAGTAGCAGGGTTAGCACATTGAACACAAACTGCATTAAGTTTTGTTATATATTCAGCCCGAGCCATTAACTCTGGAACAGGCTTAAAACCTCTTCCTGCAAAATCAGTATCTAATCCTGCTACAATCACTCGATGTCCTTGCTCAGCTAGTTGGTCTACTAAATCTATTATCTTCTCCGAGAAAAATTGGCCCTCATCAATTGCTATTACATCCACCTGCTGCCGTTGCTTATGTTCTGCAATTCGTTCCTTCATATCTGAAACTCCATCAATAATTTGAGCTTCAATTGTATTTCCATTATGAGTCGCTATTTCAGTGTCACTATAACGATTATCAATACTCGGCTTAAAAACTAACACTTCTTGTTGAGCAATCATTGCCCGCTCTATTCTTCTAATCAGTTCGCTACTTTTGCCTGAAAACATTACTCCTGTAATTACTTCTACCCAACCTGCTTCTACACTACCATAATAACCGTGCATAAACTATTTCTCCTTTCAAAAATATCCATTAATATTTTGAATTACAATGACTAGTTTATTAACTTTATTTTTAAAAGTCAAGTTTAAAAAAACAATCATAATTTAAAACAATAATTGCTTAAAAATTAATTTTTAACTACAAAGACCTCTGGTTTCCCAGAGGTCTTAGATTACTTTTTAAAATAATCTACACCAGCTTTAAATAATTGCTGCTCTTGCTTGCCGATAATATTCTTTGCTAAATTATCTCCAACTCTTTCTGAATGACCCATTTTACCTAACACCCTACCATCAGGGCTTGTAATCCCCTCAATAGCTCTTACAGAACCATTAGGGTTAAAGGCAACATTAGAAGTCGGATTGCCTTCTAAATCTACATATTGTGTTGCTATTTGACCATTAGCCAATAATTCATCCACTACTTCTTCGCTAGCTACAAAACGTCCTTCTCCATGAGAAACTGGAATAGAGTGCTCATCACCAAGGGCAACATTAGCTAACCAAGGTGATTTATTAGACACAATTTTAGTAGTAGCAGCACAAGAAACATGGCGGCCAATTTGATTATAAGTTAATGTTGGTGCATCTGCAGTTAATTCTCTTATCTCACCATAAGGTACTAACCCTAATTTAATCAATGCTTGAAAACCATTGCAGATTCCAATCATTAACCCATCACGCTGATTTAACAGTTTTGTTACTGCTTCTTTTATTTTAGGATTTCTAAATACAGTCGCAATAAACTTACCTGCTCCTTCAGGTTCATCTCCAGCACTAAATCCACCTACTAAAGCAACTATTTGAGAACTATCAATTGCTGCAGCTAGCTGGTCTATAGAATCTTCAATCTGCTGCGGTTCTAAATTTTTAAAGATTAATGTTTCTACTTCTGCTCCTGCTTTTTCGAACTGCTTCGCTGTATCATATTCACAATTAGTCCCTGGGAATACTGGAATTAACACTTTAGGTTTGTCTATTTTATTATTAGAAACATAATTATTCTCTTCATCATATAGTTTGAGTTCATAAGTTTCTGATGGCTCTTTACTTTTAGTTTTATAGATGTTTTCTAAAGGCTGTTCCCAACTATCAATCATTGAATTAAGATTCAGTTCTAAATCATTAATTGTTATCGCCTCTTCTTTCACTGTAGTTCCTAATACTTGATAATCTATAGCATTTAATAACTCCTCTACTTCACTCTCTGCTTTCATTTCTAAAACTAAAGCACCATATTCGGGAGCAAATAATTCTGTTTCAGAAATTTCACTCTTAAATTCCATTCCAACCTTATTTCCAAAGGACATTTTTGATACTGCTTCTGCTATTCCTCCCAAAGTTACTGCCCGAGCTGACAAAATTTCTCCTTGAGCAATCAAATCTGTCACTCTTTGATAAGCTGTAGTTAACTTTTCAAAATCAGGAAGCTCAGCTTCATCTTTTTTAACTGGAATATAAACTACTTGATTACCGCTTTCTTTAAATTCCGGCGAAATAACATTATTAACATCTACAGTATCTACTGCAAATGATACTAAAGTAGGCGGCACATCAATATCATGGAAAGTCCCGGACATGCTGTCTTTTCCTCCAATAGCTGGTAGTCCAAATCTTTTTTGGGCATGATAAGCACCTAGTAACGCACTAAATGGTTTACCCCAGCGTTCTGGATTATCACGTAAACTTTCAAAATATTCTTGGAAAGTAAATCGAATTCCTCGATAATCTCCTCCTGTAGCAACTACTTTAGCCACAGAATTAATTACAGCATATAAAGCTCCATGAAAAGGACTCCAAGTAGCTAACTTAGAATCATAGCCATGACTCATAATCGTAGCAGTAGTAGTCTCTCCTTCTAAGGTAGGTATTTTAGCCACCATGCTCTGCGTTGGTGTTAGTTGATGTTTACCACCATAAGGCATTAAAACTGATCCTGCTCCAACTGTGCTATCAAATTTTTCAACTAATCCTTTTTGACTACACACATTTAAATCAGCTAAATTAGCTAACCATTTTTCTTCTAAATCTACAGCAGTACTTAATCTTTCTTCCCCAGCAGTGGCAAAATAACTTTCTTCTCTAGGTTCTTGTACCGCTACCTTGGTATCTTGAGTAGCTCCATTAGTATCTAAGAACTCTCGACTTAAATTAATAATATCATCACCATTCCAGTTCATAATTAATCTACCGTGATCTTTTACTTCGGCTACTACTGTCGCTTCTAAGTTTTCTGTTTGAGCCAATTCTTTAAATCTGTCTACATTTTCTGGGTCTACAACTACTGCCATTCGTTCTTGTGATTCTGAAATCGCTAACTCTGTTCCATCTAATCCTTCATATTTTTTAGGAATTACATCCAAATTAACTTCTAAAGCATCAGCTAATTCACCAATTGCTACTGAAACTCCTCCCGCACCAAAGTCATTAGATTTCTTAATCATCTGGCTTGCTTCAGAATTTCTAAACAGACGTTGTATTTTTCTCTCTGTCGGAGGATTACCCTTTTGTACTTCAGCCCCACAAGTTGCTATTGATTCTTTAGTATGCTCTTTAGAAGATCCTGTTGCACCACCACAACCATCACGTCCTGTTTTGCCTCCTACTAAAATAACAATATCTCCCGGCTCTGCACTACCCCGATAAACATCTTCTCGTGGTGTTGCTGCTATTACAGCACCAATCTCCATATGCTTAGCTAAAAACCTTTGGTTATACACTTCTTTGACCATTCCTGTGGCCACACCAATTTGATTCCCATAAGAACTGTAGCCATCTGATGCTTCTTGGGCAATTTTTTTCTGCGGCAGCTTTCCTGGAATTGTGTCTTCTATATCTTGCCGAGGATCACCACAACCAGAAATTCTCATCGCTTGATAAACATAAGACCGACCTGCTAAAGGGTCTCGAATACAACCTCCTAAACAAGTTGCTGCCCCGCCATAAGGTTCTATTTCTGTTGGATGGTTATGTGTTTCATTTTTAAACATTACTAACCATTCTTCTTCTACACCATCAACATCAACTGGTACAATAATACTAGAAGCATTAACTTCTTCTGACACTTCTAAATCTTCTAATTTGCCTGCTTTTCTTAATTCTTTCATCCCCATTAAAGCTATATCCATTAAACAGATATCTTTGTTTTGAGAAGGATACACTTTGTCTCTTCCTTCTAAATACTCATCATAAGCTGCAGCTATAGGGTCAGTATACTTGTTATCTGGGATATCTACATCCTTAATTTCTGTTAAAAACGTAGTATGGCGGCAGTGATCTGACCAATAGGTGTCTAGCACTTTGATTTCTGTAATTGTTGGATTTCTTTTCTCTTGCTGCTGATAATAATTTTGCGTGTGTAATAAATCCGCTTGACTCATTGCTAATCCTAATTCTGCTCTTAAATCTTCAATTCCAGCTTCATCTAAATCAATAAAGCCCTCTATAGTTGCTACTTCTTGCGGCACTTCATAATCTAATTCTAATTTGTCTGGCTTTGCTAAATTAGCTTCTCTAGAATCAACTGGATTAATATGATAATTCTTTATTTCTGCTACGTCTTCTGCTGTTAAATCACCCTCTAAAACAATTATACTAGCATTTCTAACAGTTGGTTTTTCATCATTGTCATTTAAAATCTGCATACACTGTTCTGCTGAATCAGCCCGCTGGTCATATTGACCTGGCAAATATTCCACCCCAAAAACTAAATGACTTTTTTCTACCGGTAAGTCTTCTTCATATAACTTATCTACAGGCGGTTCTGATAAAATAGTCTCACAAGCCTGTTGATAAGCCTCTTCTGATATTCCTGCAATATCATAACGGTGTAATAATCTCAATCCGTCTAACTGCTCTAACTGCAATGTTTCTCTAAAGTCAGTTAATAATTTCTCTGCCTCAACATCATAGCCGTTCTTTTTTTCTACATAAACACGTCTGATTTTAGACATTTTTTTGCCTCCGTTTTTTAATTTGAATTAAATATATTTTAAATGACTTTCATTTTAATCCTATTATATCCTTGCAAGTTATACTTCTATTATAGTATGCTATAATTAAGTAGTAAAATTAATAGTTCTTATGTCTTTGATTAGCAGAAATAATAAATAAACAATGGAGCATTGACAATCAAATTCAAAACCTAAAAACAAAAGTAATCTACAAGTTTTAAAGAGAAGGAGAAAAAAGTTATGAATATTAATTATGAACTATACAAAGTTTTTTACCATGTTGCATCCTGTCTAAGCTTTTCTGAAGCAGCTAACAAACTTTATATCTCTCAATCTGCTGTCAGTCAATCTATTAAATCACTAGAACAAGAATTAGATACCACTCTTTTTATCCGTAGTACTAAACAAGTTAAACTAAGCAAAGAAGGAAAGATCTTATTTCAGCATATTAAACCAGCTTTTAATTTGATTAAAAATGGAGAGCAAAATATTCAGGATATTAATTCTTTTAAAACAGGAGAAATCCATATTGGGGCCAATGATACAATCTGTAAATATTTTTTACTGCCTTACCTCAAAAGATTTCACGAATTTTATCCTCAAATCCATATTCAAATTACTAATCGCACTTCTGCTAAATGTGTAGAATTATTAAAAGAAAGCGCTGTGGATTTAATAATTACTAATTTGCCTAATCAAAAAATTACTGATTTCATGGAAGTTTCTAAGATTTTCTCTTTTCAAGATGTTTTTATTGGGGGACCAAAATATAGCGAACTCAATAATAAAACTATTACTCTTGAAGAGTTAAATAATTATCCTATCTTAATGTTAGAGGAAAATACTACTACTAGAACTTTCTTTGATAACTTAATGGCTCAATTCAAAATAGAATTTAATCCTGAAGTTGAATTGGGAAGTGTAGATTTATTAATTGAAATGGCTAAAATCGGTTTAGGAATCTCTTTTGTACCTAATTACTGTATAAAAAAAGAAAAGCAACTATTTTCAATTAAGCTTCAAGAACAGTTACAACCACGTGATTTAGGTCTCGTTACTAACAAAAAAATACCTTCTTCTACAGCTAGTAAAAAATTCATAGAATTATTACTTAATTCTTAAACATAAAAAAGCATCAGGAATTCCTGATGCTTTTTTATTAATCTTCTTCTTGTTCACAAGTTGTTTCTATTCCCAATAAAGAATACAAAGGGCATGTTCCTACTAAAGCAACTTTTATAGGAATTACCCCAATTATCCCCCATAAACTTCGGGTTACAATACCCCAAGTAAGTATTATTACACCTATGGTAATTCTGATTATTTTATCTACTTTACCCATGTTCTCTTCCATTAAACCCCCCCTTTTTTTAAAAGTTTCAATTTAGTTTAATCGTTTTTATATTTATTAATTACTTTAAACAGATTATCTTTTTTAATTGGTTTAGCTAAATGGGCATCACATCCCACTTCAAGAGCTTCATCAGCATCTTTATCCAGAGCATAAGCAGTCAAAGCTACAATTGGAGTAGCAGTAATATCTTGTTTTTCTTCCCAAGCTCGAATCTCTTTTGTAGCTTGATAACCATCCATCTTTGGCATTTGAATATCCATTAATACTAAATCATAATTGTTTGCTTTGAATTTTTCCACTGCTTGAACACCATTTTCGGCTATATCAATTTGATAATCTTTGTTTTTTAAATGCAGTTTAATTAACATCCGGTTTTCTTCTGTATCTTCTACTAATAAAATATTCATCTGAGAAGAAACATCAGCTATATCAGTAGATTCTGACTTGTTTATAGTAGCTGTTTCTTTTTCTAGAGCTTCCTCGTTTTTTTCTTCTCTAAAAACTTGGTTAATATTATCTAATAAATTTTGCTTGCGAATTGGTTTCCTTGAATATTGATCAATATATTTATCTAAATCTTCCGTTTCATCACTGCGATTAAAACTAGAAGAAAGCATAATAATCTTAATCTCTTCTAATTCTAAATTCTCACGCACCTTTTGAGCCACCTGATAACCATTTAATTGCGGCATCAAATAATCGAGTGCAATTAAATCATAAGATGGATTTGTTCTTAATTCTGATAATGCCTCTTTACCATTCACTGCTTTAGTTACACTTGCCCCTTCATTTGTCAATATCTCTTCTAGAATCAATAAATTAGTAGAGTTATCATCAACTATTAGTACTTCTAACCCTTTTAGATCAGTAGTTGCCTCACCAAACTTTTGAACTTGTACTTCCCCATCTGCAAGAGGAAAAGTAACTTTAAAATAAAAAGTGCTTCCTTCTCCTAAAGTGCTTTTTACTCCAATATCGCCGCCCATTAAATCAACTAGCTTACGAGAAATTGTTAAACCTAATCCTGTCCCTCCATACTTACGAGTACTAGAAGAGTCAGCTTGAGTAAAACTAGAAAAAATCTGTTCCTGTTTTGCCTGAGCAATACCAATTCCAGTATCATGAACAGAAAATAAAAGCTCTACTCCTGTTTGGTTTTCTAACTCAACTTCCGCTTCTTTTTCAACTTCTAATACTACTTCACCTTCACTAGTAAATTTAACTGCATTCCCTAAAAGATTAATCAATATCTGACGCAAACGAGCTGAATCACCATTTAATTTTACTGGTACTTCCGGTTCTATTCTTAAGGCTAACTCAATCCCTTTTTTATAAGCTCGAACTGACATTAATTCAGTTATTTTTTCTACGGTAGTAGTTAAATTAAAATCTGTTTCTTCTAATTCAATCTGCCCCGCCTCAATTTTAGATAAATCTAGAATATCATTAATCAAATCTAATAAATTATCTCCAGCAGATTTAAGAATATTTAAATATTCTAATTGGTCTGAATTTAGATCTGTTTCTTCTAATAATTCAGCCATCCCTATAATAGAATTCATAGGCGTCCTAATTTCATGACTCATAGTAGCTAAAAACTCTGACTTAGCCTGTGAAGCCTGTTTCGCTTGATCACGAGCTTGTTCTAGTTCAAGATTTTTCAGTTCAATTTCTTGGGTATATTCATTCAACCTCTGCTGAGCTTCTATTTTTGCTGTCACATCACGAGCTAAAAATAGAAAATTATCCTGCCATAATCGAGATGCAGCAATTTCTAAATAAATATATGTCCCCTCTTTAGTTACTAACTCCCATTCTTGATTTAAACTGTTACCCTGTTCTAATTTTTTAAAAGCAGTTTCTATTTTAGAGTATTCCTCTTTGACTACTTCAAAAATATTCATCGTTAATAGTTCATCTTCCGTATATCCTAACATTTCACAAGCACTGGAATTAACCTCTAAGTATTCAAAATCACTATTAACTAAAAAGATTCCATCTTCAGCCTGCTCAAATAGCATCCGATACTTTTTCTCACTCTTTGCTAAAGCACGCTCTGCTTCTTTTTCCTCTGTTATATCTTCAAATATACTGAATATATACTGCTGATTATTAATAAAAATACTTTTAGCAATCACCTTTATGTGGCGAATCGCTCCGGATTTAGTCCTATGTTTAGTCTCAAATTCTTCTCGCGACCCTGATAAAATCCTTTTAATACGTTCCTTAGTTTCTTCTGGGCTCTCAGTCACCTCATAATCAGCAATAGTTAATTCTTTAAATTCTTCTTCAGTATATCCTAACTGTTGATACACTGTTTCATTAAACTCTACTGCTTCCTGAGTTTGAACATCAATCACTGAAATCCCATAGGGGGCTTCCTCAAATAAGGTGCGATATCTTTTTTCTAGCTGTTTTTGTACAGTAATATCATGATTAACCCCAATCATCTTTAAGGCTTTATCTTCTTCATCCATTACTTCTCCTACTGCTTTAACGTATCTTGCTGTACCTTCCTCAGGAATTACTCGAAACTCAGTAGCAAATTTCTTGCGCTGAGCAATTGCCGCTTCTAGTTCTTTTCTACTTCGCTCTTTATCTTCAGGGTGAATATTCTTTAGCCACGCATCTAAACCGGCTTCAGTTTCTGTAGGACTCATCCCATACATTTGATACATTTCTTGATTCCAAATTAATTCCTCAGTATCTAAATTTAATTCCCAGACACCTACATTTGCTATTTCGGTAGCAGCTTGAAAGCGATGATTCAATTTTTCTAAGCGGTTTTGAAACTGTCTTTTTTCTGTAATATCACGTGAAGAACCTACAATCTGAGTTATCTGCCCTTCACTAAATACAGGCGTTAAATTAGTTAACCAAATTTTTTTACCTCCGGGAAGATCTAATTCTTCTGTATATTCAATATTCCCTTGTTGTTCTAAACACTTACTATATTTCTCTTCTAAATAACTTCCTAATTCAGGCCCAAATATTTCTTGCGGCGTCTTCCCTTTAACTTCTGCAGTAGTTAAACCAGTTAACTGTTCATGGGTATTATTTAAGCGCAGATAACGAAATTCTTGTTCAGGAGTCACTTGGACTAAAAATAAAGCGTCTTGAGTATTATTAAAAATAATTTCATATTCTTGTTCTAAAGTAAAATCAGCCATTAATATACCTCCCACTACTGATAAATTATTTCTACTTCTTCCAAATAAATTTCTAGTTCCTCTATCAATTCTTCTAACTTATCCATTTCTTCTCCATTAGCAGCTTCTTCTATTGCTCGACCCAATTCAGTAACTTTATCAAAGCCATAGCCGCCTCCAGTACCTTTTAAATTATGACC
>JBNJFD010000007.1:0-27097 GCA_051746525.1 Bacillota bacterium
GAAGTTTCTACGGCTGAAGTTTATGATGATTTTTCTTTACAAGAAGTAAAAAATCATCCGCAGTTAGAACAACTAATCAAAGGATTAAAACAAAATAACTATAAATTCATTCTTAATAATTTAGATAATTTACTTGAATTAGTTACTTTGAATCGTTATCCTAAAGTAAAAGAAGTTAAAGAAGTGGTTGCTGAAAAGACTGATAAAGCTTTAATGTCTGGTAGTGGTCCTACTATATTAGGATTTGTAAAATCTAGCTTGCAGGCAGAACAGCTTGCTATTGAATTAAAAGAAAAATTAGGATTAGGATACAAAGTTTTTGCTGTTAATAGTGTTAATTCAGGGATTGAATTAATTTAATATAGATGTGCTAAGGATGGTTTTTAGTTTTGAAGGAGGTTTTTTTAATAAGATGAAGATGCGGCGGAGCTCAAGAATTGTTGCAATTACTAAAATTTTATCAGATAAACCTTACAAATTGATTTCTTTAAATGAATTTACTGAGCGCTTTGATGCTGCTAAATCTACAATTAGTGAGGATTTAGCTATTATTAAAGATGTATTTACTCAAGAGAAAATGGGTAAAATTGAAACTGTCTCTGGTGCTGCTGGAGGAGTAAGGTTTATTCCTTATAAAGGTAGTGAAGATACTCAAAAAACGGTTATGAATTTGTGTAAACAACTGTCTAATTCTGATAGAATTTTGCCTGGTGGTTATGTTTATATGACAGATTTAATTTTTAATCCTAAATTAATGTCTGATGTAGGAGAAATATTTGCTACTAAATTTGCGGATTTAGATGCCGAATATATTATTACTATGGAGACTAAAGGGATTCCAATTGCTTTGATGACTGCTCGGGCTTTGAATTTGCCTTTAGTTAGTATTAGAAAAGATAGCAAAGTAACCGAAGGTTCAGTTGTTAGTATTAATTATATTACGGGGTCATCTAAAAAAATTGAAACTATGTCCCTGTCAAGAAGAGCGCTACCAGAAGGGTCTAAAGTAATAATTATTGATGATTTTATGAAAGCAGGTGGAACTGCTAAAGGAATGCTGGATTTGATGGGTGAGTTTAAAGCTGAAGTTTTAGATTTAGGAGTATTAATCAAAACTGCTACTCCATCAAAAAAGTTGGTTAATGATTATACTTCTTTAGCAGTATTAAAGAAAATTAATGAAGAAGCGGAAGAAATTATAGTCGAGCCAAGTGATTGGGTGTTAGAGTTATAACTATATAATTAATAAGGAGGGTCAATTAAAAATGGTTGATATAAATCCAGATACTCCAATTTATTCAATAGGAGCTGTTAAAGAAGAGACAGAATTGTCCGGCAGACAAATTAGATATTATGAAGAAACGGATTTAATTAAACCGGCTAGAACTGAGGGGAATCAGAGAATTTATTCAGAAAATGATATTGAAAAGTTAAAAAAAATAAAAGAGCTATTAGCAGAAGGAATGAAGATTGCAGGGATTAAAAAACAATTGGGAACTGCTGAAGATGATAAAAAAGAGAAAAAGAAAAGAGCTCAAGAAGGGAAGAAAGCAGTTAAAAGAGCTTATGATGGGAGACCATTAGATAAATTTAATCCTGGAGGAAAAAAAGGGTTATCTTCTTTATATCCAGTTTCTAACCGAGCGCAGTTATTAGAAATTTTAAATAAGAATACTAAAAAGAACGATTAATAGATTAAAATTGTTAAAAATATGTGCTTAGATAATATATATCTAACATTGTCTTGACAGCAGATATACTCTTTGTTAAAATAGCTGTGATTGTGTATTAAATTGCCTAATTTTCATAACAAAATATTCAATTAGGGATGGGGCAAGTATGAAGATTTACCTTAATCGTGATGAATTATATCAAACGGAACTTTATGAACACAAGTTAGCTGTTATTTTGGGCAGAGGAAAGAGATTGAAAAAAGCTTTGAAGGCTTTTCCCACAGAGCGTAGTTTTAAACAAAGTTCTGTAGAAAAAATTGCTAAAGTTATTGGAATTAAAAATAAAAATTCAAATTCAAAGATATTAAAACAATTACAAACTTTAGATGAAACTTATGAGAAATTAACTGAACCTCAATTTGATAGAGACTTAAGTTCTAATCCGCAAGCTAAATCAATTATGTGTGTTGATACTGAATACCTGCGTAGTGATTTAGATTCAATTCAATATGCTGTTAAAGAACAAGACAGCTGGGAGATTGGGATTATATTTACTAATTCTGATTTAGCTCCTGCAGTTACAGCTCGAGAAGGGGTTCAAAAGTTACAGGATATAATTGAGAGTTATAAACCCGATTTGTTTGTAGGTCATGATTTCAATTGTGATATTCGAGTTTTAGAGGATAATTATGGGCGCAGATTGCCTGATTTATATAATTATGATGATACTTTAGATATGGTTCAAAACAGTAATGTAGAGAATATAATTAAAGGTGCTAGTCTAGATGATATTATTAGCAATATCTTTTTCGATGAAACTATAGGATTATTTAATGCTTATCGAGATTTAGATTTGTTCGTAGAATATGGCTTAAAAGATGCTATTTATCCTATTTATGCTCGACAGTATTTTATGACTGGACAATTACCTCAAACTAGAGCAAGATTTAAAATAGATAAGATTGTCAAAGATGAAGCAAGAGAATTGATTAATTGTAACTCCATTTTATTAAAGGAGGATCTAGATGACTGATTTGACAATTATTACTTTGGCGGCTGGAAAAGGAACAAGAATGAAATCTAAATTACCAAAGGTACTTCACCAAGTAGCTGGGAAAAGTATGGCCCAACATGCAGTAGATACTGCAGCTGAATTATCTCCTGCTCATAATATAGTGGTAGTAGGTTATAAAGCTGAACTGGTCAAAGAGGGAGTAACTGGTGATGTAGAATTTGTAAAGCAGGAAGAGCAATTGGGTACTGGTCATGCTGTGATGCAGACTAAAGATAAATTAGCTGGGTTCACAGGCACTATTTTAGTATTATATGGTGATACACCATTATTAACTGTTGAAACTTTATCTAATTTAGTAAAGCAGCATCAAGAGAAAGACGCAGCTGCTTCAATTTTAACTACAGAATTAGAAGACCCTAGCGGTTATGGTAGAATTGTTAGAAGTGAAGGAAGAGTTAATAAAATTGTTGAAGATAAAGATACTACTCTTCAACAATCTAAAATAAAAGAAGTTAATACTGGTATTTGCTGCTTTGATAGTGAATTGTTATGGGAAGCAATAACAAAAATAGATACTGATAATGCTCAAGGAGAATATTATTTGACTGATGTAGTAGGTATTTTATCTGAGGCAGGGCATTTAGTGGCTGGTATAAAAGCTCAATCAGCTCGAGAAACTATTGGAGTTAATACTAGGATACATTTAGCTGAGGCAGAGAAAACACTGCGCCGTAGGACTTGTGAACAGCATATGGCTGCGGGTGTAACAATTATTGACCCCGACAATACTTATATTGATAGTACAGTAGAAATTGGTCAAGATACTATTATTTATCCAGGTGTTTTCTTAGAAGGTGAAAGCAAAATTGCTTCTGATGTTGTAATTGGCCCAGATAGTAGAATAATTGATTCTACAATTAAATCTGGAGTAGAAGTTGAGGCTTCTACAATTAAAGGCGCTACTATTGGAGAAGATACTGTAGTTGGTCCTTATGCCTATTTGCGACCAGGGACTGAGATTGGAGCAAAAGCTAAAATAGGTGATTTTGTAGAAATAAAGAAATCAACAATAGGTAATCGCTCCAAAGTGCCGCATTTAAGTTATATTGGTGATACAGAAATTGGAGAAGATACTAATATTGGTGCGGGAACTATCACAGCTAATTATGATGGGGTCGAAAAACATAAGACTATTATTGAGGATGGTTGTTTTGTAGGAAGCAATTCTACTTTAATAGCTCCGTTAAATATAGCTGCTAGAGCTACAACAGGCGCAGGAGCAGTTGTTACTAAAGATGTAGCAGAAGATGAAATAGTAATTGGTGTACCGGCTAAACCGAAAAAAGAGAATAAGGAATAATTTATTTAAATTATTAGGAGGGTAATATTTAATGGGAACACAGGGTGAGAGCTTAAAAGTATTAACTGGTAATTCAAACCCGGAATTAGCACAGAAAATTGCTGATTGCTTGAATATTGATCTGGTTGATTCTACAGTTAATAGGTTTAGTGATGGAGAAATCGGAGTAGAAATTAATGAAAGCGTTAGAGGAGACCATGTATTTGTTATACAGCCAACTTGTCCTCCAGTTAACGAGAATTTAATGGAACTATTAATTATGATTGATGCATTGAAAAGGGCTTCTGCTGGAGAAATAACGGCAGTAACTCCTTATTATGGTTATGCTCGTCAAGATAGAAAAGCTAAGGCTCGTGATCCGATTACAGCCAAATTAGTTTCTAATTTGTTAAGTAAGGCTGGAATAGATAGAATAGTTGCTATTGATTTACATGCTCGCCAGATTCAAGGTTTTTTTGATATTCCTGTTGATAATCTATTAGGAGCTCCATTATTAAGTAATTATTTTGTAGAAAAAGACTTAGATGATGTAATTGTAGTTGCTCCTGATATAGGTGGTGTTAAAAGAGCAAGAGATTTTTCTGAAAAATTGAACACTTCAATTGCGATTATTGATAAAAGAAGACCAGCGGCTAATGTTTCTGAAGTTATGAATATTATTGGAGACATTAAAGGGAAAAATGTTATTTTAGTGGATGATATGATTGATACTGCGGGGACTATTACTCAAGCAGCTCAAGCAATGTCAGACCAAGGGGCAAAAGATATTTATGCTACCTGTACCCACCCATTATTTTCCGGTCCAGCAATGAGCAGGTTAAAAGAATCACCAATTAAGGAATTAGTTGTGACAGATACTATTTTAATGCCAGAAGACAAAGAAATAGATAAATTAACTACTTTATCTGTAGCGCCACTAATTGCTTCTGCAATTGAGAGAATTTATGAAGCATTATCAGTAAGTGTACTATTTGATTAAGCGGATTGATAGTTTGTGCTAAAGATGTTATAATTTAATGCATGAGAAAAATTTAAAAAGGAGAGGGTATGATGCAACAGCGTTTAGAACTTGATGCTGAATTAAGAGAAGGAACTGGGAAGGCAAGTGTAAGACAATTAAGAGAACAAGGCTTAGTGCCTGGCGTTTTATATGGACATGACAGAGAAACTGTTAGCGTAAAAGCAGATGCTAAAGAAGTAGAAGATGTATTAGGTGGGAATGCAATTATCGACTTAACTTTAGACGATGGGACTACTCAACCAGTAATGGTTAAAGATGTACAAAAAGATGTAATCACAAGAGATTTATTACATATAGATCTCTATCAAATTAATCTTGATGAAAAGATTACTGTTGAAGTTCCTGTTGAAGTTGTCGGACAAGCTGAAGGTGAAAGAGAAGGTGGCTTGTTAAATCAGATTTTACGTGAAATTGAAATTGAATGTTTACCAACGGATATTCCAGAAAATATTGAAGTTGATGTAGATGCATTAACTATTGGAGATTCTATTAGTGTTGGTGAATTAGATGTTGGCGAAGATATTGAAGTTATGGTTGATGAGAGTGAAACAGTTGCTACAGTAGTTCTTCCTGATGAAATAGAAGAAGAGGAAGAAGTAGAAGAAGAAGAATTAGAAGAACCAGAAGTTATTGGAGAAGAGCCAGAAGAAGGCGAAGAAGGAGAAGAAGGCGAAGTAGAAGAAGAGTTAGAAGAATAAATGATATAATTAGGGACGTAATCTTAGTTGATTACGTCTTTTTTTTATATTAAGTGGCAGGTAGCCACTTAATAGCTTCATAATATTATTTAATGGCGAGGGTGGTGGATTGATGAAGTTAGTAGTAGGATTAGGTAATCCAGGCTCAAAATATAAAGATACAAGACATAATGCTGGGTTTATGGTAGTTGATAGACTAGCTGATAAATATAATTTTAGATTAAGCAAAGAAGAAAAGAAAGCCCTAGTAGCTAAAGAAAGAATTAAAGGCGAGAAGATAATTTTAGCTAAGCCGCAGACTTTTATGAATAATAGCGGGCAAGCAGTACAGCAGTTAGCAAATTATTATAAGATAGAGCCTAAAGATGTTGTTGTAGTTTATGATGATTTAGATCTAGATGCTGGTCAACTGAAAATCAAACCTAAAGGTGGACATGGTGGGCATAATGGTGTTAAATCTATTATTAACTGCTTAGGTGCTAAGAATTTTTCTAGAGTGAGAATCGGCATTGGGCGTCCAGAATATAGGACAGTAACTGATTATGTATTAAGTAAGTTTAGCAGAGAAGAAAAAAAAGAAGTGGAAGATGCTCTTGAAAAAGGCGCTAAAGCTGTAGAATTATTTATAGCAGGAAAATTAAATCAAGCAATGAATAAGTATAATTAATAATCAAATGGGCGGGAGCCCATTTTTTGTTTTTTGAATATAAAAAACTGTAATGGTAATGATAATAATAAAACAGGAGAAAAAATGAATAGTATAAAAGCAGGATTGATAGCTGCAGCAATATCTTTTGTTTGCAATAGATATTTAGTGATAAAATTAGGTAATTATGCCGTTGTTTATTTAATCCCTCCCGCAGAAGAAGTGATTAAAACTAGTGCTTATTATTTTATTGGTGGGAACTTAGTTCAAGTACATTTCTTTTTTGGCATCATAGAAGCTGGTTTTGATTATCAAAATAGCAAGCCGGCTGCCTTTTTAGCAGTAATAACTCATCTATCTTTTGGTGGATTGACTTTTTATTGTTGGCAGTTAATTAATGATTTGATGTTAGCTGTAGTAATTACTATAAGTGTTCATCTAGCCTGGAATTATTTAATTGGGAGGTTGAGAGGATGCGATTGATTTATCGCTGCTCAGAATGTGGTAAAATAATTGATTATTTAGAAGTAGCCTCTTTTGACCAACGCTCTTTAGGATTGAATATCTTGACTGAACAGGAAAAGAAAGATATAATTGATATCAAAGAAGAAGAAATTTATATTAATTTAACATGTAATGGATGTCAAAAAAAATATGATTGGGAAGAGATATTATATAAATATAATCCACAAATTCATTAATTAACACTAAGGTCTTGGGCGCACCTGAGACCTTTTTTCTTATGGATATAAAATATTTTTAGTTTTAAGGAGTAGATTTATAATGGGGAATACATTAACTAATATATTAAATTTAGAAAAAATTAAAACAGCTAAAAATAAAAGTGAAGGACAAATTATAGGAGTAGAAGAAAGTAGTAAATCCTTTTTAATAGCTAATTTGCTGACTAAATTAGAAGATAACTTATTGATTATTACTTCAAATTCTATTAAAGCAGATCAACTTTATGAAGATTTAGTTAGGATTATGGCAGAAAATAAGGTAGCTTTATTTCCTGATTTTGAAATCTTTCCCCATGAGTCTTTAGAGATTGAAGAGGCTATCAAAGTGGAAAGATTACAAACGTTAGAAATTATATACAATAAAACAGGGAGAATAATTATTGCTCCTATACAAGCATTGTTAGAAGTAATTATGCCGCAGGAAATCTATAATCAGCATAGATTAGAAGTAGAAGTGGCTGAAGAAATTAATATAGAACAATTTAGTTCTCAGATGGTGGAAATGGGTTATGAACGAGTAACTCAAGTACAGAATAAAGGTCAATTTAGCATTCGGGGTGGAATAATTGATTTTTATTCTCCTATCAAAGAACAGGCAACGAGGATTGAACTATTTGGAGAACAAATTGATTCTATTAGAAGCTTTAATATTGTTAACCAACGTTCTCAAAGTAGGCTCAATAAAGTGATTATTCCTCCAGCCAGCGAGTTTATTTTGCCGGCAGATAATTTTTTAGATTCAATACAGCAAATAAGAAAAGATTTACACAATACTACTCAAACTATAGCAAGTGCAGCAGCTCAAAAGTTAAAAGAGCAGGTTAATTATGATTTAGAGAGATTGACTGAGAATATGATCTTTCCTGAAATCAGGTTATATCTTAAGTATTTTTATCCAATGCGGAGTTTATATAATTATTTTTCAGGGGCTGTTTTATTCGATGATTGGCAGCGGATCAAAGAACAAGCTGTAGAATTTAGCACTGATATATGTGAAACAATTAATACTTTAATTAATTCGGGTGAGGCATTAAGTACTTATCAAGATTATTTTTTAGATTTTAATGAAATTATTTGTCAGCCTAAAAACTTTAAATTATACTTATCTACACTAGATAAAAAGTTAAATAATATCACTTTAGATTTTAAGCAGGAATTTATTGTTAAAAGTATTGAAAAATTTAATAGTAATATTAAAAAGTTTATTAAGCATTTAAAAAAGTATTTTAGTGAAGAGTATCGGATTGTTATTGGGTTGGAGAATATAAGCAAATTACAGAGATTAAGAAAAAGATTATTAGAAGATAATTTGCCTGCTGTGGTGGTAAAAGATATTGAAGATGAAATTAAAGTAGGAAATATTATTTTAACAACGGCTAATTTGAGTAATGGTTTTATCCTTCCAGACCAAAAATTTATATTATATACAGAAGAAGAATTATTTAAGAAAGCCAAACGTAAAAAGAAAAGAACCAAAAATTTTGAAGAAGGAGTAGAAATATCTTCTTTTACAGATTTGAAAGAAGGAGATTATGTAGTTCATGAGAATCATGGGATTGGCAAATATTTAGGGGTAGAAACATTAGAGATTAAAGGGAAAAGTCGTGATTATTTACTGATTTTGTATGCGGGAGATGATAAGTTATATGTTCCCACTGACCAGGTTGACTTAATTCAGAAATATGTTGCTTTAGAAGATAAAGAACCTAGAGTTCATAAATTAGATAGCGATAGATGGCAAAAGTCAAAGGCTAAAGCGCAGCAATCAGTTCAAGAGATGGCTGAAGATTTATTAGATTTATATGCTAAACGAGAGATGAAAGAAGGCTATTCCTTTAGCGAAGATAGCGAATGGCAAAAAGAGTTTGAAGCAGCTTTTCCTTATCAGGAAACTCCAGACCAGTTTGAAGCTATTGAAGCAGTAAAAGCTGATATGGAATCAGAACAACCTATGGATCGCTTGATTTGTGGTGATGTAGGATATGGTAAGACTGAAGTTGCTATTAGAGCTCAATTCAAAGCAATTATTGATGGGAAGCAGGCTGCTTTTTTAGTGCCGACCACTATTTTAGCGCAGCAGCATTTTAATAATTTAGTGGAACGTTTTGCCGATTATCCTATTAACGTTGGGATGCTAAGTAGATTTAGGACTTCTAGGCAGCAGAAGAAGACAATTGAAGAATTAGAGCAGGGCACAATAGATTTAGTAATTGGAACACATCGTCTGCTATCTAAAGATATTGAATTCGATGATTTGGGATTAGTAGTAGTAGATGAGGAACAGCGTTTTGGGGTAGCCCAGAAAGAAAGACTAAAAGAGTTAAAAGAAAATGTTGATATATTAACTTTGACTGCTACTCCAATTCCTAGAACCCTGCATATGTCTTTAGTAGGAATTAGAGATATTAGTTTAATAGAAACTCCTCCTGAAAACAGATATCCAATTAGGACTTATGTGGGAGAAGAAGATGATGAATTGATTAAAGATGCGCTGCAGCGAGAAATTAAAAGAGATGGACAGGTATATTATGTTCACAATCGAGTTAAAGATATTAAAAAAGTTGCTGCTAAAATCAAGAGGTTAGTGCCAGAAGCTGATGTTGCTGTGGCTCATGGGCAGATGGGAGAGTCAAAATTAGAAAGACTAATGTTTGATTTTTTAGCAGGAGCATATGATATTTTAGTCTGTACTACAATTATAGAAAATGGGATGGATATTGCTAATGCTAATACGATTATCATTGACCAGGCTGATAAGATGGGTTTAGCTCAATTATATCAATTGAGGGGCAGAGTAGGGAGAAGTAATAAAATAGCCTATGCTTATTTATTATACCGGCAGGATAAAGTTTTATCTGAAGTAGCAGAAAAGAGATTGAAAGCAATTAAGGAATTTACTAATTTAGGCTCTGGTTTTAAAATTGCAATGCGTGATATGGAGATTAGGGGAGCTGGAAATATATTAGGCTCAGAACAGCATGGGCATATTGAAGCAATTGGATTTTCTTTATATTGCAAACTGCTGGAAAAGGCCGTTAATCAATTGAAAAATGAAGGTGTGTCTGAGGAACAAGAAACAAATTTAGAGTTAAAAGTTAATGCTTATATTCCAGAAGATTATATACCTAATTCTAGGCAAAAGATTGAAATTTATAAAAAAATGAAAAAAATTAATAGTATTAAGGAAGCAAAAGAATTAGAACAAGAGCTTAAAGATCGCTTCGGAGCAATAGTTGAAGCAGTACAGTATCTGCTGGATTTAGCAAAGATAAAAGTATATGCCAAACAATTAGCAATCACTAAAATTCAGGAGAAAGAGCAGATCATAGTTAAGTTTTCGGCTCAGCATTCTTTATCTAGCGATAAAATATTAGAATTAGGCTCGAAATTTAATCAGGTTAAATTTTCAGCAGAAACGCCGCCTGTACTTAAGATTAATAGCCAGAATTTAGCTGACAGCCAAAAAATTGATTTATTAATTAAATTACTTAAGTTTTTATTAGCTTGACTTATTGCATAATTTTTCTCAATTAACTATATACTAATATAGAGCTAATTAGTAATTTAATTTAGAAGGTGTTACAACAGTTTTAAAACAGCAATTCAAAATATTAAAAAGAAAGGTGGTGAAAAACCTGCTTATAGCAAAGATTATGCATATTCTAGATCTAGGAAGATCTTGACACGATCTAATCCTGTATGGTTGTGGTCTATGTATAGTTTTGCATAGGTTTTTATAAGCAGGTGTTTAATTAGTTAGTACGTGATAAATACTAGCTAATAAAATATTATGAAAGCTACTGGTGTAGTACGGAGAATAGATGATTTAGGTCGGGTGGTAATTCCTAAAGAAATTAGAAGGACTATGCGAATTAGAGAAGGTGAGCCATTAGAAATTTTTGTTGACCGAGATGGAGAGGTAATCCTTAAAAAATATTCTCCTATTGGTGAATTAGGAGAATTTGGTCAAGAATATGTAGATTCTTTAGCAGAAGTGACAGGGCATATCGCCTGTATTTTAGACCATGATGCAGTAGTAGCAGTATCAGGAGCTAAGAAGAATAAATTTATTGATAAACCAATTAGTGATTTAAGCCAAAAAGTAATTGATACTCAAGAAACAGAAATAATCAATGAAGTAACGGAAGATATATTTTGTGAAGGTATTTATAATGAAGAAGATAGTAAATTTACAGCCCAAGCTTTAATTCCCATTGTTGTTGAAGATGAGGCTATTGGAGTTGTAGTATTAGCTTCTCAACAAGATGGGGTGGTAATGAAAGAAATGGAAAGTAAATTAGCTAATACTGCTGCGGGATTTTTAGCTAAACAAATGGATAACTGATTCAAATGGTGAGCTCTTTGCTCACCATTTGTTTTTTTTATTTGAGAAAGGGGTAGAATATTGTTTTGTTTTTTGATAAAATTATTAATTGAAGTGCTGTAGAGGAGGAGAATCTGTGGCTGAAAAAAAGGATACATTATTAAAAGGGACTGCTATTTTAGCCGGGGCTGCTTTTATTAGTAAATTTTTGGGTTTGATTTACAAAGTGGTATTGTCGCGGACAATTGGAGATTTAGGATTAGGGTTATATGAAAAAGTTTACCCCATTTATACAATAATTTTAACAGTTGCTATTGTAGGAATTCCAGTAGCTATATCTAAATTAGTATCAGAAAAAAGAGCAGAGAATAAAAATGCTGAAGCCGATTATATTTTTCAATCTGCTTTAAAAATTAATTTCATATTTGGTTTATTGGCGACAATATTATTAATTGTTCTAGCTAAACCGATTGCTCGCTATGGTCTGGATGATATTAATGTATATTATTCTATTATAGCTATAGCGCCCGCTGTATTTATTGTATCCATAATGGCTAGTTATCGTGGTTATTTCCAAGGGCGTAGGAATATGATGCCCACAGCAATCTCTCAAGTAGTAGAGCAGTTAATTAGAATGACTACAATGATTACTTTAGCTTACCTACTATTACCTTCTGGGGTGGAGTTTGCTGCTGCAGGAGCTGCCTCAGGTGCAGTATGGGGAGCTATAGGCGGACTAATAATTATTTTAATAATTTATTATCGCTATCAAGATAAAGCAAAACCCCAAAATAATAAGCAGGAACAATTTCCTGGATTTAAAAAAGTGATGAATAGAATATTTTCTTTAGCTTTTCCCGTAACTATTGGAGCATTAATTCTTCCTTTAATGCGCTTCATAGATGCTTCAATGATTACCAGACGTTTAAAAGTTGCAGGCTTTAGTCATGATTTAGCCACCAGCCTTTATGGTCAATTTAATGGAATGGCAATGACTTTAGTTAGATTTCCTACAGTAATTGCTACTTCTCTAGCAGTAAATTTAGTTCCTGCTATTTCTGAAGCTTATGCTTTAGATAGAGAAAAGACAGCCAGAAATAGAATTTATAAGGCCTTTAAATTAGCAATTTATTTTTCTGTTCCGGCTTCTTTAGGGTTGTTTATTTTAGCTGAGCCTTTGTGTGTGATGATTTTTGCTAATGCTGAAGCTGCGGTCTCTTTGCGCTATGTATCTTTAGGGGTAATAGCAGTTAGTTTACAGCAGATGACTTCTAGTATTTTGCAGGGCTTTGATCAACCTAAATTACCAGCAAGAAATTTATTTTTTGGGGCAGTATTAAATGCTATTTTAAATTATTTTTTAACAGCTATTCCTGCTTTAGGAATTAGAGGAGCAGCCTTGGGAACTTTAGCTGGATTCACTTTAGCGGCAGTTTTGAATATCATTGAGGTATTTAAAGTCACAAAACCAAAATTCAATTATAAATCATTACTATTATTCCCAGCAATTAGCGGCTCTGTAATGTCAATTATCGTCTATCTAACATATCATCGTTTAAATAAGTTAGCTGGAATAATAACTAGTACTTTAACAGCTGTATTAGTAGGAGTGTTTAGCTATGGGATGTTGTTATTAATAACTGGTGGGTTAAAAAAAGAAGATTTGCGTTTAATACCTAAAATCGGAAATAAATTAGCTTATTATTTAGATAAATTAGGCTTAGTGAGGGGATAAAATGTTAAAAATAGTAGGATTAGGAGCAGGTGGTTTAGAATTATTAACTTTAGAGGCATATCAAATTTTAGAACAAGCAGAAAATTTATACTTGCGGACAGTCCAACATCCAGCAGCTCAAGATATAAAGGAACAGGAGATTTCTTTTACTACTTTTGATAATTTATATGAAAGTGCTGATAGGTTTTCTGGTCTTTATAAGCAGATAGCACAACAGATTTTGGAGCTGGCAGAAGAAAAGGATGTTGTCTATGCTGTGCCGGGACATCCGTTAGTAGCTGAAGATTCAGTAAAGTTAATTACGGACAAGCTATCTGACTCAGAGTATGAGATTATTGCTGGGCCAAGTTTTCTGGATGCAATTTTTGCTAAATTGAATTTAGACCCAGTAGCAGGCTTTAAAATGTTAGATGGGCTTAATCTCCACAATCGTGATTTAGAACCTACAACAGCAACAATTATTAGCCAGGTTTATAATCAAAACATTGCTTCAGAAATAAAATTAGAATTAATGAAAGTTTATGAAGATGAATTTAAGATTAAAGTTTTAAGAGGAATTGGGTTAGCAGATGAAGAAGTTAAAGAAATACCTCTATATAAATTAGATAGATTAGAGATGATAGATCATTTAACTACTGTTTATTTGCCACCTGATAAAACAAACCCAACACAATTTAATAAATTAGTAGAGATTATGGAATTGTTAAGAAGTGATGAGGGTTGTCCTTGGGATCAAAAGCAGGATTATGATTCTTTAAAAAAGCATTTGATTGAAGAAGCATATGAGGTAATTGAACGAATAGAATTAGAAGATTATTTTGGATTAGCTGAAGAATTAGGGGATTTATTACTCCATGTAGTTTTCTTTTCTCAACTGGGAAAAGAAGAAGGCTATTTTGATATTCATCAAGTAATTACTAATATTGTAGAAAAGATGATCCGGCGTCATCCTCATGTTTTTGGAGAGATAGAAGTTGAAACAGCTACAGAAGTAATGGAAAGTTGGGAAGCAATTAAGCAACAGGAAAAAGAAGGTCAGGATAGAAAATCCTTATTAGCTGATGTGCCAATAGAGTTTCCAGCTTTATTACAGGCGCAAAAGGTACAGACTAAAGCGGCAGAAGTAGGATTTGATTGGCCCGATATTTCAGGAGCTTTAAAGAAGGTGGAAGAAGAACTAATAGAGTTAAAATCAGAAATAGAAGTAGAAGATAGTGCAAAAGCAAAAGAAGAATTAGGAGACTTATTATTTGCAGTAGTTAATATAGCCAGGTTTTTAGATGTTGATGCAGAAACTAATTTAAGAGAGACAATTCAAAAATTCAAAAAAAGATTTGAATATATAGAGCAGCAGTCGCAAAAGTTAGAACAGCCATTAACAGAAGTTTCTTTAGAAAAAATGGAAAAATGGTGGGTGAAATCTAAAGAATTAGAGCAAAATGAGGAGGAATAAAATGTTTAATTGTAAAAGAGAAATAGGATTGTTATTAATTATAATAGTATTATTTTCAACAGGTTTAGCACATGGACAAACTTCAGGATTTGATGTTGAAGCTAAATCTGCTATTTTAATGGATGGTCAGACAGGACAAGTTTTATTTAGAAAAAATGCTGATTTAGAACTGCCGCCGGCGAGCATTACTAAAATTATGACTTTATTATTAGCAGCTGAAGCTATTGAAGAAGGACAAGTTAGCTTAGATGACCAGGTAGAAGTTAGTTCCTTTGCTGAATCAATGGGAGGGTCACAAGTTTGGTTAGCTGAAGGTGAAAAATATTCTTTAAAAGATATATTAAAAGCAGTTGTTCTTCCTTCTGCTAATGATGCTTGTGTAGCATTAGCAGAGTATATTGGAGGGACAGAACAAAACTTTGTGCGGATGATGAACCGCAAGGCGGAAAAGATGGGTTTAGAGCATACTCATTTTGTTAATACCACTGGGCTGCCAGTTGAACATGGAGAACATTATACTAGTGCTCATGATATTGCTGTGATGGTTCAAGAACTAATTCAAACTTATCCCAAAATTTTAGAGTGGTCTTCTAAGCGAGTAGACTTTATTAAAAACAATGCCTTGCAAATTTATACAACAAATAATTTGATTGGGTATTATCCAGGAGCTGATGGATTAAAAACTGGTTGGACAGATAAAGCGAAGTTCTGTTTAGCTGGAACAGCTCAAAGAGACGACCGGCGGTTAATTGGTGTAGTAATGAAAAGTGATAGCGAAAAAGCAAGAGTAGAAGAAACAGCTAAGTTGCTTGATTATGGGTTTAAAGCTTTTTATAAGGCTAATTTAATTGGTCCGCAAACTAATATTACTAAAATTAAAGTTTCAAAAGGGACAGCAGCAGAAGTTCTTGCAGCAACTGCTGAAGGTTTTTCTGCAGTAATTAAACGGGGAACTAAAGATTTAATAACTAGAAAAGTTGAAGCAGCTGAAGAATTAGAAGCTCCAGTTAAAAAAGGACAGGAAGTAGGAGAATTAGTGTTCTTCCACGAAGATGAACCTGATAATCCTTTAGGAAAGGTGAAATTAGTTGCTACAAAAGATATAGCAAAGGCAAATATTTTTGTAAGGCTGTTTAGATGGTTGAAAGATTTTTTCTTTGGATTTTTTTAAAAATTAAATTTGGTATTTAGAATTCTGATAAGTATCATACTTATCAGAATTCTATTTAATCCGACTTAATCTCGTGTAATAAATTTCAAATTGACATTTTTCTTGATTATTAGTACAATTTAATTAAATTTTATTAATTTAATCAAAAGATTAAATTGGAGTAAAAAAATATGGATAAAGAATTAGAAAATTATAATTTAGATGAAATATTAGATAAAATGATGGAAGCAATTGCTGATAGTCAGCAAGAGGTTTTTTCTATCTCTGAAGCTGCTATGGATGAATATGAAGCAACTAAAGAAGATTTAGAAGAAATTCGCAAAGAGACGAAAGAGGTTATTGAACAAGTAGACGACTTAGAAAAAAAAGATAGAGAATCTAGAAAACATTTAATGGAAGTTAGTAAAGATTTAAGTAACTATAGTGAGACTGATATTAAACAAGCTTATGAAGAGGCTAAAGATACACAATTAGAATTGTCATTATTAAGAGAAAAAGAGAAACGATTAAGACAAAAAAGAGATGATTTGGAAAGAAGATTAAAAAAATTAGAAGGTACAGTAGAGAAGGCTGAAAATTTAATTTCTCAAATTGGCATTATTAAAAATTATTTAGGTGATGATTTAAAAGAATTAGGGGATCAATTTAAAGAGTTGAAGCAAAAGGAAAATTTGGGAATTCAAATTATTAAGGCTCAAGAACAAGAAAGGAAAAGAGTAGCTAGAGAAATTCATGATGGACCTGCTCAATTACTTGCTAACGTTGTTTTCAAATTAGAATATTTTGATAAAATAGTAGAAAAAGATGTAGAAAAAGCAAAAGAAGAAATTAAAGATTTAAAAAGTTCAGTAAAAAAGAGTTTGCAAGATGTAAGAAAAATAATTTTTGATTTACGCCCTATGAGTTTAGATGACTTAGGTTTGATTTCTGCTTTAAAAAAGTATATAGAAGATTTTGAAGAAAAAACAGGATTAGATATTCAAGTTAAAGTTTTGGCTAATAAAGGAGAATTAAAGTCTTCTTTTGAAGTAGCAATTTATCGAATTATTCAGGAGGCTTTAAACAATGCTTATCAGCATTCTAATACTAAAGAGGTAGATGTTAAATTAGAAATAAGACCTAAGAATGTGAATGTGATTATTAAAGATTATGGGCAGGGTTTTGATGTTGAAAAAGCATTAGAAAAGTCTGCTAATCAAGATTCTTTTGGATTAATGAGCATGAAAGAGCGGGCAAGTTTATTAGGTGGTTCTGTTAACTTTATTTCTCAACAAAATAAAGGGACAAAAGTAATTGTAGAGATTCCATTGAAATGATAATTTGGTATAGGCAAAAATCACAAGTGGGGGGTGAAAGTAATGCTGGATATTTTTAAGAGATTAATAAAGGAAGAGGAAGGGCAAAGTATGGTGGAATATGGATTGATTCTGGCTTTAGTTGCAATAGCTGTTATTGCAGTATTAACTACTATGGGTGATGAGCTTAATACTTTATTTACTACTATTAAAGACAAGATTAGTGGTAGTAATACTACAGGGAATTAATAAGTTCAGATTTTATAATGCTGTTGGTCTGATATTAATGAATTATTAGACTCGAAGCCCTACTTGATTTGTTTTAAGTAGGGCTTTTTTTCTAAAAAATTATTATTAGAAAGAGGTACAAACTATTGGATTTAATCTTAGGATTAATATTAGTGATACCACTTTATTTAGATCTTAAAAAAGGTATTATTCCTAATTGGTTTATTTTGTTGTTAACCAGCGCAGGATTAATTATTAATTTATACTTAAGAGGGCTTTCAGGATTATTATATAGTATCAGTGGTTTTGGGCTGGGACTTTTTTTATTTCTACTGCCCTTTATTTTAGGTGGTTTAGGAGCAGGAGATGTTAAATTAGTTGCTGCTATTGGAGCAGTTAAAGGAGCAAGATTCATTTTTTTAGATGTTTTAATTATAGCTGTAATTGGTGGATTATTAGCAGTACTTAAATTAATAAGAGAAAATAATTTAGGTAAAATAACTGACCTAATTAATAAATTTATTTATCGGCTTCCTTTAGATGACTTATCGCAGAAAAAAAGTAGTAATGTGTTCCCGTATGGAGTGGCAATTGTAATTGGAACTTGGTGTTATCTAGTATTGAATAGTTTAAATATTTTACCCAGATAATGGGGTGGTGAAGAATGTTTATTAAGTTAGTGCAGGATAAAAAAGCTCAAGCAATAGTTGAATTGGTGTTAGTATTACCAATATTATTATTACTTTTATTTGGAATAGTAGAATTTGGGAGAATATTCCATGCCTATTTAGTAATTGCTAATTCAGCTAGGGAGGGAGCAAGAGTAGGTTCAATTAAAAATAGTGATAGCCAAATTACAACAGCTGTTGAGGATTCTGTTTCTCCTAGTAACCTTGATTTAAATCAATTAACTATTGATATCAGTCCTACTGAGGGGAGTAGATCTAGTGGTGATTCACTAACAGTAGAGGTGGAATATCAAGTAGATTTGTTTCTGCCGATAATAACTAATTTATTACCTGATCCCTTTCCTATTAGTAGTGCTATGGTCATGAGAGTAGAATAAGGGTTAGGAAAGAAGGTGAAAACATGAAACGCTGTGTTGAAGAACAAGGGACGGTAATTGTTTTAGTGGCGTTTTTATTAGTTGTTTTTTTAGCCTTAGTAGCTTTGGTAGTAGATATAGGAATGCTGTATTTAGAAAAAATAGAGTTAGTAAATATTTTGGATGCTGTAGTATTATCTGGTGTTCAAGAACTACCTGATAATAGTCAATTAGCTAAAGAAATAGCTTTAGATTATGCTCAAGATAATGGGTTGTCAAGTGCTCAAATTAACGTTAGTGTTATCGATAGTAATGAAATCAAAGCCCAAGGTAGCCAACAAGTGGCGATGAAATTTGCTACGATTTTTGGAATTAATGAAGTGCAAATTACCAGAAGTTCTAGGGCCAAGGTCGGTGAAGTGAGTGGTATTACGGGAGCAGTTCCTTTTGGAGTAGTCAAACAAAATTTTAATTATGGAGAAAAATATTATTTGAAATATGGTGCCGGAGGCAGTGAACTGGCTGATGGTCGTAATGGTAATTTTGGTGCTTTATCCTTGGGAGGGACTGGGGCTAGCAATTATGAAGAAAATATTAAAGATGGTCATGACCAATCTTTAAGAGTAGGAGATAGTGTTACTACTGAGCCAGGTAATATGGCAGGTCCCACAAGAAAAGGTGTAGAGTATAGAATTGATCAAGAAGATCATGTTCCCGAATGTACTTATGATGCAGTTGAATCTGGCTGTTCTCGGCTGCTGTATGTACCAGTGATTGATGATTTAGGTAGTGGGCGCAGCACAGCAGAGGTGGTAGGTTTTGCTGCTTTCTTTTTAGAAGGGATGGCTAAAGACAGCGGTAATTCTTATGTAGAAGGTAGGTTTATTAAGAGTTTTGCTGATGAAGCAGAGATGGGTTCTAGCGGTCAAAATTTTGGATTAAGAAAAGTTAAATTAGTGGATTGAAGTAAATAATTTGTGTTAATAAGGAGAGGGTTTTAATGAAGCCAAAAGTAGTTGTAATTATAGCTATTATTTTGGGTTTGATTACTTCAATATTAGTTTATACAATGTTAGGTCCTCCAAAGCAACAAGAGCAGGAAAAGACTAAAATGGCTACTGTGATAGTAGCACAAGATAATATTAAAACCCGGCAGAAAATTACATCTGATATGATAGAAATTAAAGAAGTCCCTCAAGAGCGGGTACACTTTCAAGCACTGCAAAAGTCGGAAGAAGTTACAGGGAGATATGCTTCTGATAAAATAATTGCTGGGGAGCAGATATTAAAATCAAGACTCTATGATGAACAAGAAAGCAGTTCAATTATGGCTTTTAATTTAGGCTCTAAAGAGCGGGCTGTAACAGTAGCAGTTGATGAAATAACAGGAGTAGCAGGGTTTTTAATGCCTGGAGATTATGTGGATGTTGTAGGAGTTTTTTCTGGGGCTGATAACCAGACGGTAGGAACAACTGTATTACAAAATGTAAAGGTTTTGGCTGTGGCTCAAGATATGACAGCTAATAAAAATGCTGAACCTAAAGTTCAGAAAAGTGTTACTTTAGCAGTAGGTCTTTCAGAAGCAGAGAAGTTAATATTAGCAGATAGGGAAGGACAAATTAGGCTGGCTTTACGCTCTCCTAAAAATAAGATTAGAGAAGGCAGTATGGGGTTGAGTTTAGAAAATTTAATCGGGCAGCAAGAAGAGCAGGAAGCAGAGCAAAGTGATGAAAGTGCGGAGCAAAAGTCTAAAACCACTAAGCAATCAAAAGAATCTCAGACAAAAGAAGAGCAATCAAAAGAAGAAGATATAAGTAAAACAGTAGAAATAATTAGAGGCTTAGACAAGAGTTATGAGCAGATATTTATTAAGTCAAAGGAGGGTAATTAATGAGAAAAAATAGTTTCCTCCTCTTAATGTGTTGTTTATTATTGTTAGGATTATTAAATTCAGGCATGGTAGAGGCTGAGCAGGTTAAAGAGCTAACTATAGCAAATGGGAAATCACAATTAGTTGAAATAAATAATTTAGGGAGAGTAGCAGTAGCAGATCCAGAGATAGCTGATGTAATTGCAATTTCTAATCAAGAAATATTAATTAATGGTCTTAGTCCTGGGGAAACAACAATTCATATCTGGGATGAAGGAGAATTAAAACTTTATAAAGTTGCAATTACTAAAGACCACTCGACTACTTTAGAAAAAATTAGACAACTAATTAAGTTTAATACTGTTAAAATAGCTAAAATAAATGAAACTATTTTATTAAGTGGTCAAGTAGATAATCAAAATCAAAGAAAGCGAGCAGTAGAAATAGCTGAAGTTTTTGGAGAGCAGGTAGTAAATCAGATTGAAGTTCAAAATTCTCTTCAGGTTTTATTATCAGCACAGATTTTTGAAATTGATAAAAGCAGTAACCAAGAACTAGGAATTGATTGGTATGGTGTGAGAGATGAAACAGGAGCTGAAGTAGGCTCAGGGACTACTGTTTTTGGTGAAGACTTGCCAGAAGGAGCTAAATTTGGGATAGGGTCTTTTGATAGAGTTGCCAAAATTGAAAGCCGTTTAAAAGCTTTAATTAAAGATGGAGATGCCAAACTGTTGGCTAAACCAAAATTAATGACTAAAAGTGGTGAAGAAGCTAAATTTATTGTAGGCGGTGAAATCCCAATTGTGACTGTTGATGGTGAAGGAAATCAAACGGTTACTTGGCGTGATTATGGAATTAAATTTACGATTAAGCCTCAAGTTACTAGCAACGGCAAATTAGATACTTATTTAAGACCTCAGGTTAGTAGATTAGATTGGGCTAATGCTGTTGACTATGGTGATGGGCAACTGCCGGGGATTAAGAGAAGTGAGGTTAACACCAAAGTTGTAATCCCTAATGAAACTACAATAGCTATTGGGGGATTAATTCAAAATTATAGATCTGAAAATATAAATAAGATTCCTCTACTAGGAGATATTCCATTATTGGGTGCTTTATTTAGAAGTAAAGAATATCAACAGGATAAATCAGAGTTGCTGATTTTAGTTACACCTAAGATTGTTAGAGTTAATGAAGACTCTAAAGATTTAATGGGGTTAGGTAATGTATATCGAAAAAAAGAAAAATTAGAGAATGATTTAAAAGAGCCTAATAAAGATAAAGAGCAACAGAGTAAGGGAGCAGATAAATAGTGAATGGTATGAGGGGTGAGTAATAAATGGCCGAAAAAATAGAAGTTCTGTTGGCCGATGATGTAGCTGAAACTAGGGAGAATATTAGAAAACTAATAGAGTTAGAGCAGGATATTGTGGTAATTGGTGAAGCTGTAGATGGCAAAGATGTAATAGAAAAGGCTAAGCAAATGCAACCAGATATTATTTTGATGGATATTAATATGCCTAAAATTAACGGCATTAAAGCTACAGAGATTATTAATCGAGAAGTACCTGAATCTTCAATTGTGATGATGTCTGTGCAAGAAGAGCAGAATTATTTACGAAAAGCAATGATGGTTGGAGCTCGAGAATATTTAATTAAACCTTTTAGTGATGATGAATTAATTAATATAATTAAACAAGTTTATGATTTAGATACTAAAAGGGCCCAAAGTTTAATTAAAAAACGTCAAAAGCCACAAGAAAAGGTAGTGTCAGTATTTAGTAGTAAAGGCGGGGTGGGGAAGACCTTATTAGCGACTAATTTAGCAGTGATGTTAGAACAGAATAAAGATTTAGATGTGGTACTTGTGGATTTGGATTTGCAATTTGGAGATACTGATGTTTTATTAGATTTAGAACCGAGAATAACTATTGTTGATGCAGTAAATGAATTAGGAAGCCTTAATCAAGAAAATATTGATGATTACTTATTAGAATACGATAATGGTTTGCATGTTTTAAACTCTCCTCTGCATCCTGAAGAGGCAGAAACAATTGGTGGTAAAGAGGTGGAGGCGTTAATTAAAATTTTAAAGAAAAGATTTAATTATATTATTATTGATACTCCTCAATCTTTTTCTGATCCCGTATTAACAGCTTTAGATAATTCGGACTTAATTTTGTTAATTGCTATGTTAGATTTATCTACAATCAAAAATGTAAAACTATCTTTAGAAGTAATGGAGAGATTAGAGTATCCTAAAGAAAGTATTAGGTTGATTTTAAATCGTTATTCAGAAGAAATAGGAATTAGTGTCGATGATTTAGAAGGAACCTTAGGTTATAATGTTGATTTAAAGATTCCCAGCCAGGGTGAAATTACGGTAGATTCAATTAATAAAGGAGAACCTTTTGTGATTCATAATCCGCAGTCTACTTTGGCCCAGCAGGTGCTCAAATTAGCTAAATTAGTAACAGGGGAAGAGCAGGAAGAAGTTAAAGGCAAAAAAGGGTGGCTGAAAAAAATAACTAGTTTTCTTCAAAAGGATAAATAATGATTGTGCGGAGGTGTTTTGATGTCTTTAAAAGATCGGTTATCACGGGATAAAGAAGAAGACACTAATAAAGAAGAAAGTAAAAAAACTACTCAACAGACAACTAAAATAGAAAAAGATCCATATCGCGAATTAAAAACACGAATTCATAATCGTTTAATTGAAATGTTAGATTTTGATATATTATCTAATGCTGAAGGGCAGTCAGAAGATACAGAGTTAAAAGAAGAAATAAAAAGTACTGCTCAAGAAGTGATTAAGGATGAGGGCAAAGCTATTTCTCCGGGGGAAAGAAGGAAAATAATTCAAGATATTGTTGATGAGATTATTGGATTTGGGCCAATTAATGATTTGTTAGAAGATCCAGATGTTTCAGAGGTAATGGTTAATGGACCAGAGCAGGTTTATGTAGAAAAAAATGGGCGGCTAATTCTAACCGACGTTAGATTTAGAGATGATGAACATGTAGTTCATATCATTGAAAAAATTGTGTCTCCACTGGGGCGTCGGATCGATGAAAGTAGTCCTATGGTAGATGCTAGATTACCAGACGGTTCTCGAGTTAATGCAATTATTCCTCCATTGGCTTTGAATGGTCCCACAATAACTATTCGAAAATTTTCTGAAGATCCTTTTACTGTAAATGACTTAATAGAGTTTGGGACTTTAACAGAGGAGATGGCTAAATTTGTAGAGGCTTGTGTTGAAGTGCGACTTAATGTAGTTGTGTCCGGAGGAACTGGATCTGGTAAAACAACTACTTTAAATGTGTTATCTTCTTTTATTCCTGGGGATGAAAGAATTATTACTATTGAAGATGCTGCTGAATTGCAGTTAGCGCAGGACCATGTAGTTTCTTTAGAAACACGTCCTCCTAATGTAGAAGGTAAAGGTGCTGTTACAATGAGGGAGTTAGTTAAAAACTCATTAAGAATGAGACCGGATAGGATAGTAGTTGGTGAGGTAAGAGGAGGAGAAGCATTAGATATGTTACAGGCAATGAACACAGGACATGATGGTTCTTTAACTACTGGTCATGCTAATAGCCCGCGAGATATGTTGTCCCGATTGGAAACTATGGTGATGATGGCAGGGATGGAATTACCTGTGCAGGCTATCCGAGATCAGATTTCTTCTGCTGTAGATTTAATTGTGCAGCAGACACGAATGAAAGATGGTAGTAGAAAAGTAGTTAAAATTACTGAGGTACAGGGGATGGAAGGAGAAATTATTACTCTGCAGGATTTATTTGTGTTTGAAAAGCAGGGGCGCGATGAAGAGGGTAATGTGAGAGGAGAATTCAAATCTACTGGAATTAGACCTAAATTCATGGATCGTTTTAAAGAATCGGGTGTAGATTTGCCATCTAATTTATTTATGTCATATTAAATTAGATGCTTTGAAAAAGGGGGGCAGCAAAATGATATTTATAGTTGCTTTTTTTGCTTTTTTAACTGTTGTTGTAGCTGTAATAGGAGTATATAGCTTATTAACTTCGGAACAGAATAAAATAAATTCTAGGTTAGATAAATATTTGGATAAAAGTGATAATGATGCTTTAGAGAGGATTTATGAAGCTGAAGAGGAGAATGATAAAGAGAGTAAAGAAGAACAGAATAAAGGGAAGTTAATGACAAAACTAAATCAATTTTTCACCTCATTTTCTGTAACGAATAAATTGGACCAAGAATTAAATAAATCTAGTCTGCCATTTAAAGCATCTGAATTTATAATTTTAATTTTGCTAATGCAATTGTTATTGGCGTTAATAGCTTTCTTATTAACTAATAATATTGCTGTGACTGTAATGATAATTGTTGTAGGACTAATAATACCTTATTTTTATTTAAAATATAGTCAACAACAGCGTTTAGAAAAATTTAATGATCAGATTAATGATTCCTTAACTATTATTTCTAATTCTTTAAAAGCCGGTTATAGTTTTTTTCAAGCTTTAGAAATGGTGACTAGAGAAATGAATCCTCCTATTTCTGAAGAGTTCACTCGAGTTTTAAAAAAGATGAATTTAGGTGCTTCGCCTCAAGAAGCCCTAAGAGATTTAACTGCTAGGATTGACAGCGAAGATTTAGATTTAGTAGTAACTGCTGTTTTAATTCAGCGTCAGGTAGGAGGTAATTTATCAGAAATACTAGATAGCATTTCTGATACTATTAGAGAGCGAATTAGAATTCAAGGTGAAATTAAAACCTTAACTGCTCAAGGAAGGATTTCAGGGGTTGTTGTGTCTTTATTACCTATTGGCTTAGGGGGGTTATTATTTGTGCTTAATCCTGACTATATGCTGCCTTTATTTAGTACAAATTTGGGGAAAACTTTGTTAGGTATGGGTGTTTTATCACAATTGGTAGGCATCTTTTTAATTAAGAAAATTATTGCAATTGAAGTATAATAGGGGAAGGAGTGAAAATAATGTTGATAATCTCAGCCTCTTTAGGAATTATGGTTACGGTATTTGCTTTATTAATCCTGTATTTATTTAAAAAAGATGAGACAGTAGAAAATAGATTGAAAAAATATACTGGTTCAGAAGAAGAAGAAGAGCGATTAAGAGAAGAATTAGAAAAATCATTTTGGGATAGAGTAATTAAGCCTGTATTAGAAAAGATAGCTACCTTCTTTCTTCGTTTTACTCCTACAGGAATCAAAGATTATTTAAGATTAAGGTTGATTCTAGCGGGGCGCCCTTTTGAATTAGGGGTTAAGGAGTTTTTAGCACTGCAGATTAGTTTTATTATAATTGTACCTGGTCTATTATTTATTCTATTATTTTTCTTAGGAGCTCCATTAAAGAATGTTTTACTTGTTAGTTTAATATTTTCTGCAGCAGGACTAGTTATTCCTATATTTTTATTAGGTAAAAAGATCTCTAAAAGGCAGGATGAGATTCAAAGAAGTTTGCCTGATGTTTTAGATTTGTTGACAGTTAGTGTTGAGGCAGGATTAGGATTTGATTCTGCTTTAGTTAAAGTGGTAGATAAAGTGCCGGGAGCAATTGGAGAAGAGTTTGAAAGATTATTACAGGAGATTAGAATGGGTAAGCCGCGTCGAGATGCTATGCGTGATTTAGGAAAAAGAACTAATGTTGAAGATTTAAGCAAGTTTATTACTTCTATAGTACAGGCAGATAAATTAGGGGTTAGTATTTCTAAAGTGTTAAGGGTGCAGTCAGACCAAATTAGACAGCGAAGAAGACAGCGGGCTGAAGCTGCTGCTATGAAAGCGCCTGTTAAAATGCTGCTGCCTTTAATTTTATTTATTTTTCCTACTATTTTTATTGTGTTATTAGGACCAGCAGTAATAAAAATAATGAATTCTTTCTCAGGAATTAATTAAGGGGCTATTATAAAATGATAGTAGTAAATAGTACTAAGGATAAAATAATAGCTCAGCAAGTTAGTGAGGCTGTTACTTTCTGGCAGCGTTTAGTTGGTTTATTAGGAACTAAAGAGCTAAAAGATGGTCAAGGATTAGTTATTAAACCTACTTCAATGGTCCATACTTTTTTTATGAGTTTTGCTATAGATGTTATATTTTTAGACGAACAAGGTTATGTAGTTAAAATAATTGAAAATATGACGCCGGGGCAAATATCTCCGTTCGTAAGTTCAGCTCAACAAGTAATAGAACTTAATATCGGCAGCATAACAGCCGGAAAAGTAGCAGTAGGTGATCAAATTTTAATAAAAAATAATTCTTCGCAGCAAAATGAATAAGAATTAACTTTAAATGTAATACTATAAAAAAACTGCGAAGGAGCGAAAAAATGTTTAATAGTAAGCGGAAGTATAAATTATTTTTTGTAGGAATAATGGTATTATTTATTATGGTAGGATGCAGTCAAAAACAAGAAAGTAAAGTGAAGGGGATTAAAGAAAAAGGAGAACTAGAACAGGAACCACAAATTAAAGTTGAATTAAAGAATGGCCAAATTAAAGAACTTAAGTTAGAAGAATATGTAGCGGGAGTAGTAGCAGGAGAAATGAAAAAAGATTGGCCCGAGAATGCTTATGGTGCTCAAGCAATTAAAGCTAGAACTTTTGTTTTAAGAAGAATTGAAGACACAGCAGATAATACAATTAGCGCCGAACATGAAGAAGCTCAAGCCTATAAACCAGAGAATATTACTGCTGAGATAGAACAAGCTGTTAAGAAAACTCGAGGAGAAGTAGTTACTTATAATGGAGAATATATTAAAGCCTGGTTTCACTCCAGTGCTGGCGGAGAAACTACTTCTGCTAAAGCAGG
>JBNJFD010000008.1:0-26708 GCA_051746525.1 Bacillota bacterium
GGTCTAGGAGCAATTAAAGCAGGGACTTTAGAGATGTCTAATGTAGATTTATCAAGACAGTTTAGTGAGATGATTACTACTCAGCGTGGTTTTCAAGCTAACTCTAAAACAATTTCTACATCTGATCAGATTTTGCAGGAATTAGTTAATTTGAAACGTTAGTAATTATTAAAATCAAGGGGGCTTAGTCCCCCTTACCTTTTTAGCATGTTTAAGTAGTATGATTTCCTAGTGGTTTGTTTTTTTAATTCAATTGCAAATTGTCAATTTGTCTTAAAGGAGTGAATATAAATTATAAAAGTTACCCGGCTTGATGATTCGGAAGTAGTTATTAATGCTGATTTGATTGAAACTGTACAAGCTACTCCTGATACTGTAATTAATTTAACTTCGGGGTATACAATTATTGTTAAAGAAGATGTTGATATGATTATCGATAAAGTGCTAAGATATCAAAGAAATGTAAATTTTAAGCCTGAATAAATAGAGGTGGTAGAATGGATTTTGCATCAATTGTTGGATTGATTTTAGGAACAGCTCTTGTTGTATTTGGTATGTTCTTGCAGGGTAGACTGATTATTTTTGCTAGTGCTACTTCTGTTTTAATTGTAGTAGGAGGAACATTAGGAGCTGTTGTTTTAGCTTATTCATTTGAGCAGTTAAAGGATGCAGTGTTAGCATTAAAAGTAGTTTTTACTAATCAAGAAGATGAAGCTAGTGAAATTATTTCTGTGTTAGTTAGTTTTGCTGAAAAAGCAAGACGGGAAGGGTTGCTAGCTTTAGAAGAAGAAGCGAATCAGTTAGAAGATGAGTTTTTACAAAAAGGAATCCAATTAGTTGTAGATGGTACTGACCCTAAGTTAGTCAAGAATATTTTAGAAACAGAGTTAGATTTTTTATCAGAAAGACACTCTACTAACCGAGGTGTTTATTCTAAGGGAGGAGAATTGGCTCCAGCTTTTGGAATGATCGGTACTTTAATAGGATTAATTGGGATGTTAAGCAAATTAGAAGACCCTAGTAGTTTAGGGTCAGGAATGGCAACCGCTTTAATCACAACTTTTTATGGAGCGCTGTTAGGGAACTTGATTTTTCTTCCTATTGCTGAAAAATTAAAAACTAAAAGTGAAAGAGAAATATTAGTAAAAGAAATTATAATTGAAGGTATTTTGTCAATTCAAGCAGGAGAAAATCCGCGAATTGTAGAAGAAAAGTTAAAAGCTTTCTTACCGCCGGTAACTAGATCTAAAGTAGAAAATGAAGAAGAGGAGCTGAATGCCAATGCCGCGGGATAGAGATAAAAATGATGATGATGGCGGTGCTGATTGGATGACCACCTATGGAGATATGATGACTCTATTATTGGCCTTTTTTGTATTATTATATTCTTTTTCTAGTTTAGATGCTAATAAATTTCAAATGATGATTGAAGGATTGCAGGGAAAGTTGGGAGTTTTAGACGGGGGTAAAACTATTTCTTCTGAAGAAATGATTGATGCGGGATTAAATCAACAGCGAAGTGGGACTCAACAATTAAGTAATTTAAATACTAAAATAGAAGAATATGTTAAAGAAGAAGGTTTAGAAAATGATGTAGAAACCAAAATCACTGATAAAGGATTAACTGTCCGTTTTACTGGGAAAGTATTATTTGATTTAGGAGAGGCAGAAATAAAAGATGCTTCAAAAAGCATATTAGATAAGATGGCTGGTTTTATTAAAACCGTACCTAATAATGTGATGGTTGAAGGACATACAGATGATTTGCCAATTAGCAATGAGAAATTTCCTTCTAATTGGGAATTATCAACGACTAGAGCAACAAATGTAATTAGATATTTTATTGAAGGAAATGATATTAATCCTAGCCGTCTTTCAGCATCAGGTTATTCAAAACACAAACCAATTGTGCCTAATGAAAATTGGGATAATAGGATGCGTAATAGAAGAGTAGATATAGTTATTTTAAGAATGGATGAAAATGATGGAGGCGGGGAAGATAAGGAGGTAAATTTAGATGGCTGAAGATAATCAAAATGATAATGGTGGATTTAATTTTAATTTAATTATTGCTGTAGTGTTATCAGTATTATTAGCAACTGGTGTTTCATACTTTATGATGGTTAAATTTGGAGGGTTAGGTAATGGAGAACAAGAAGAGCAGGAGCAAGAAGAAAAAGTAAAAGAATTAGGACCAACTCATAGTTTAGACCAATTTTTAGTTAACCTTTCAGGTAGTAATAGTTATGTTAAATTAAAAATTGCTTTAGAAGTTGATAATGAAGATGTAATAGAAGAAATTGACGATAGGTCACCGCAGATTAGAGATACTATAATTTCTATTTTAAGATCAAGAAAAATGGAAGAGATTAAAGGAGATTCTTCAGCTCAAAGTTTAAGAGAAGAAATAAGGAATAAAATTAATCAACTTCTGGCTAATGGTCAAGTAACAAATGTGTTTTTCACTGAATTTGTAGTTCAATAAAGTAACTAAATTAGGAGTTTAGTCTGTTGAGATGGGAGGTAGTAATATGCCCTCGGATAGAGTCTTGTCACAAGATGAGATAGATAATTTATTAGATGCTGTTTCTTCTGGAGAAGTAGGTACAGAAGAATTAAAAGATGAGAATGATGGTCAAGAAATTGAAGTTTATGATTTTAAAAGACCTAATAAATTATCTAAAGACCAATTAAGAACCTTAAGAATGATTTATGAAGGTTTTGGGCGCCTAGTTAGTACAGAAATTTCGACACAATTAAGAACAATGGTTAAAGTAGATGTAACTTCAATAGAGCAATTATCTTATGATGAGTTTGTGCGGTCTTTACCTCAGCCTACAGTGATGGGGATTTGTGATTTTCATCCTTTTAATGGTGAGTTTATCATTGAAATCAATCCTAAAATAGCATTAGCAATTGTAGAGCGAATTTTTGGTGGGGGCGCTAGTAATAAATCTATAGAAGGAAGAGAGTTTACAGATATTGAAGAAGTAGTACTTAAAAAAATTAATAAGCATATTTTAAATAGTTTTGGCAGTGCTTGGGAAAATGTAGCTGAATTAAGACCAAGACTGCGTGAATTAGAATCTAATCCACAATTCACTCAAATCGTTCCGAGTAATGATATGGTGATTCTTGCTACTTTTGAAACTCAAATTGGTGAAACCGAAGGATTAATAAATATTTGTATTCCTTATATTGTATTAGAACCTTTAGTGTCTAAATTAAGTGCTCAATACTGGTTCGCAACTACAATGAATGATTCTAAAGCAGAAAGTTTAAAAGATTTAAAGAAACGATTAGGAAAAGCTAAATTAAAAGTAGAAGCCGAGTTAGGAAAAACAGATGTAACTATAAATCAGTTATTAAGCTTAAGTCAAGGAGATGTTTTAAGATTAGACTCTAAAACAGGTCAAGATTTGACCATTAAAGTAGATGATAGAGAAAAATTTAAAGCAAAAGCAGGAAAGAGAGGTAGTAAAATAGCAGTCGAGATTACTTCTGAAGTAACTGATGAAGATGATTGGGAGGAGGAAGAAAATGAGCAATGATGTTTTATCTCAAGATGAGATCAATGCATTATTAGATGATGATGATGGAGCTGATGAGCAAAGCAATGAGGAACAAAATGAAGAACAGGATTTAGAACAGAATGAAGAGCTAGAAGAAATATTATCTGAAATGGAAAAAGACGCTATTGGAGAAGTGGCTAATATTTCAATGGGTTCTGCAGCCACTGCTTTATATGGTTTGTTAAATAAAAAAGTTGAAATAACTACTCCTCGAGTAGAGGTTGAAAAATTAGATGATTTAGTTGCAGATTATGCTAGACCATGTGTAGTTGTTGATGTTAAATATACTGAAGGGTTAAAAGGCAGTAATCAATTAATACTTGAATCGCAGGATGCAGCAATTATTACTGATTTAATGATGGGGGGCGATGGAACTGCTCCGCCTGAAGAGCTAAATGAAATGCATATTAGTGCTGTAGCAGAGGCAATGAATCAGATGATGGGTTCTGCTTCTACTTCAATGTCTGATTTTTTTGAAGGAGATAAGGTTAACATTTCTCCCCCGGAAGCAGAGTTATTAGAATTGGATAAATCTGCAATAGATATTGAAGGAGTTTCTGAAGGAGAAACAGTTGTCAATATTATATTTGATCTTCATATTGGGGATTTAATTGATAGTCAAATAGTACAGGTTATGTCAGTAGAATTTGCTAAAAAATTAGCTGATGCTTTACTTAATCCAGGGAATGGGAATGAAGAAGAAGCTGTTAGTGAACCAGCAGCTACTGCTGAACCTGAGGGCGCTACTCAACAGCAGCAGACTACTAGTAGTCAGCCAAAGCAGCAGCAACAGCAAAAAACTGCACAGCAGTCTACAGCACAGCAGCAAACAGCTGCTTCTCAACAGCAGGCAGCCCCTAGTCCTGGCGTTGAGCAGGAAAATGTAGAAGTACAGGATGTAGAATTAGAAGAGTTAGGTGGAAATGGACAGGCTAAGAAAAAAGATATTAGCTTAATTAATGATATATCCTTAGAGCTAACTGTTAGATTAGGTCAAACAGAAATGTCAATTAAGGATATTTTAGAATTAGCTCCTGGATCAGTAATTGAATTAGATAGATTAGCAGGTGAAGCAGTTGATTTATTGGCTAATGGGAAAATTATTGCTCGTGGTGAAGTAGTTGTAATTGATGAAAACTTTGGATTTAGGGTTACTGATATAATTAGTTCAGAGGAAAGATTAAAGAAACTATAATTAAGGGTTGATTATATGGGATATACCTGGGATTTAATTAAAGTACTATTAGTTTTAGTGGGGGTTTTGTTTTTATTTTATCTGGTGGTGCAGTTTTTGAATCAGAAAAAAATATTTAATCAAACTCAGCAGATTGAAGTTTTAGAAAGAAACCATTTGAATTCTAATCAAGCAATTTATTTAGTCCAAGTTGTAGAAGAAGTGTGGCTGGTTACAGCGACTAAGGAAAAAATGGAGTTCGTAAAAAAATTAGATTTAAGTCCAGAATGTTTAAAAGAATCCTCCCCGCAACAATTTAGTTTATTAAATTATTTTAAGAAAGGTACTGATAGTAAAGATGAGGAATAAATACCTGCTTACTATTTTATTGTTACTATCTTTAGTAATATTTATTCAAAGTCCTACTTTTGCAGCACCTGAATTTGAGATACCTAATTTGAGGTTAGAAATTGGAGAAGAAGGAAATCAGCCCCAAGATTTGGCTGTTTCTTTGCGTATTTTATTAATCTTAACAGTTTTGACTTTAGCTCCTGCAATACTAATTTTATTAACTTCATTTACCAGAATTGTAGTTGTGTTATCATTATTAAGAAGGGCATTAGCAACGCAACAGATGCCTCCTAATCAAGTCATTATTGCTTTAGCTATAGTATTAACTGTATATATTATGGCTCCAGTTTGGACTCAAGTTAATCAGGATGCTCTGCAACCTTATTTAAATGAAGAAGTTAATGAAGAACAGGCTTTTGACAATGCTGTTACTCCGATGCGAGATTTTATGTTTAGCTATACTAGAGAAAAAGATGTGGCTTTGTTTGTTAATTTATCTGAAATGCCGCGGCCAGATGACCAACAGGATATACCACTATATGTATTGGTGCCTGCTTTTGTAATTAGTGAATTAAAAACCGCTTTTCAAATAGGATTTATAATTTATTTACCTTTTGTTGTAATTGATATGATTGTAGCAAGTACTTTAATGTCTATGGGAATGATGATGTTACCTCCAGTAATGATTTCTCTTCCTTTCAAGATATTATTGTTTGTTTTAGTGGATGGTTGGCATTTAGTAATCAAGTCTTTAATTGAAACTTTTTAATAAGGGATGTGAGGTAAATGACTCAACTCCAGGTTGTTGAGATAGCACGTCGAGCTTTATTAACAGTAATAAAAGTAACTGCTCCTATGCTGGGTCTCGGTATGGCGGCTGGATTAACAATTAGTATTTTTCAGGCTACAACTCAAATTCAAGAACAGACTTTAACATTTGTACCTAAGATATTAGCTGTATTGATTTCAATCATGATTTTTGGCCCTTGGATGTTAGGAACGTTAATTGATTTTATTACACAATTATTTAATAATATACCTCAATATATTGGATAAGTAAGGTGAATAGCAGTGAATCAAACTGAATTATTAACCCAAATTTATTTTGTTAGTCTAATTATGTTTAGGATATTAGGAGTGTTCTTAATTGCTCCTATATATGGGAGCAAAGCTATTCCTAAGCGATTAAAATTAGCATTAGTTCTGTTAATTGGAGGCGTTCTATATCCTAATATTCCTGTAGTTTCAATTGAATGGCCACAACCGTTATTGTTAGTCGTATTTTATATAATTATAGAATTACTTGTAGGTTTTATAATTGGTTTTATATTTTCTTTAGCTTTTACAGCTATTCAATTAGCAGGTCAATTTATTGACCGCCGCATGGGTTATGCTTTAGCTAATGTAATGAATCCTAGTGAGGGGTTTCAAGTCCCTTTAGTAGGACAATTTAAAAATATAGTTGCAACATTAGTTTTTTTAGCTGTGAATGGGCATCATTATATTCTTAAATTATTAGATGATAGTTTTTTAATTGTTCCGATTAATCAATTATCACCATCGGATGAATTTTTTCAGATTATATTAAGATTAATTAGTGATTTATTCCCAATGGCATTTAAAATTGCATTACCAATTGTTAGTACTTTATTTATAGTTGATTTGGCTTTTGGATTAGTTGCTCGAGTAGTTCCGCAATTAAATGTTTTTATTATGGGGATGCCTACTAAAAGTTTAGCAGGTTTAACAATGTTAGCTTTTGTATTGAGTAATTATGTTGGGTTTTTAGAAGGGTTCTTTACAGATACTGTTCGAGATTTATATAATGTATTACAAGTTATGGTTAATGGCTCTTAAAGGGGGGATTATTAAATGGCAGATGATGCAGAAAAAACCGAGGATCCCACCCCCAAGAAGAAAAAGGAAGCACGTGAAGAGGGTCAAGTAGCAGAAAGTAAGGAGTTAAACACAGCATTAACTTTGCTATTTAGTTTTATTGCTTTACTTTTTGTAATGCCGTATATTGTTAAAGAAATAATGAGGTTTATTACTAAGGCTTATACTCAATATTTTAGTATGGAGCTTACTTTACTGAATTTTAATAATTTGATTTTAGAAATAATGCTATTCATTTTAAAATTAATTGCCCCTATTTTTAGTACTGTGATTGTAATTGGAGTTTTGAGTTCGATTTTACAAATTGGTTTTTTATTTTCGCCTAAAATTATTACACCTGACTTTAGTAAATTAAATCCAATTCAAGGTTTTAAGCAGATGTTTTCTATTAAAAGCTTAGTAGAATTGGTAAAATCAGTTGTTAAAATAATAATTGTAATATTAATTTCTTATTTTACGATTAAAGGAGTATTACCAAAATTATTAACTTTAATTTATAGTGATGCTAGAAGAGTGATGGCCTTATTAGGAGAATTATCTTTTGATTTAGGGATTAGGGTTAGTTTGGTTTTTTTGGTATTAGGAATTGTAGATCTTTTTTATCAACAGTGGCAGCATAAAGAAGATTTAAAAATGAGCAAAAAAGAAGTTGAAGAAGAAAGAAAACAAAGTGAAGGGAATCCAGAGATTAAATCCCAAAGGAAACAGAAACAACAAGAAATGGCTCAAAAGAGAATGATGCAGGATGTTCCTGAAGCTGATGTAGTAATCACTAACCCGACTCATTTTGCTGTGGCTATAAAGTTTGATTTAGATGATATGGAAGCGCCGATAGTGGTAGCTAAAGGACAAGGTGAATTGGCCAAAAAAATCAAAGAAGTAGCACAAGAAAGTGAGATAGAGATTGTGGAAGAAAAACCATTAGCACGAGCTTTATATAGAATGGTAGAAATAGGAGAAGAAATTCCTCCTGAACTATATCAAGCTGTTGCTGAAATTTTGGCTTATGTTTATGAAATGGATGAAGAAAGGAGGTTCTAAGTTTGGCTGCGTCTAGAAATTCTAGTTTAGAGACAATTAGTCAGTATAGTGATTTATTATTCATATTTGCGGTAATTATAGTAGTAGTTATGTTTATTATTCCGCTACCAACTTTTATTTTGGACTTATTACTAACTTTAAATATTAGTTTTTCATTAACTATTTTAATTTCAGCTATTTATTTGACTAATCCCCTAGAATTATCTGTATTTCCATCTTTGTTATTGATAGCAACCTTATTTAGATTAGGCTTAAATGTATCAACTACAAGGTTGATTTTAGGACAAGCAAATGCTGGTCAAGTAATAGATGCCTTTGGTAATTTTGTTGTGGGAGGAAATTATATAGTTGGTGTTGTAATATTTGTTATTTTAGTTGCTATTCAATATATAGTAATTACTAAAGGTTCAGAAAGAGTAGCAGAAGTATCAGCACGTTTTACTTTAGATGCAATGCCGGGAAAACAAATGAGCATTGATGCTGATTTAAGCTCCGGTTTGATAACAGAAGCTGAAGCCAGGCAAAAACGTGAAGAAATAAGGCAGGAAGCTGATTTTTATGGAGCAATGGATGGTGCAAGTAAGTTTGTTAAAGGTGATGCTATTGCTGGAATTATAATTACTTTAATTAATATTATTGGTGGTTTAGTTATTGGTATTATGCAGCAAGAGATGGGAATTAATGAAGCGTTAACTACTTATACTTTATTAACAGTAGGTGATGGTTTAGTAAGCCAAATACCTGCTTTATTGATTTCTACGGCAACAGGGATTGTAGTAACAAGAGCAGCATCTGAAGGTAATTTAGGGCAGGACTTTACTAAGCAAATTTTTTCTCAACCTCGTACTTTATTAATTGTAAGTGCAGTAATATTTTTATTAGGTCTATTTACTCCTTTGCCTGCAGTTCCTTTCTTGTTTTTAGCTTTATCAGCTGGAACGATGGGCTATGTTTTATATCAAGCTGAGCAGGATGAACTAGAGGAAGAAGAAGCAGCAGAGGTTGCAGAAGAAGAAGCAGAAGAATATCGGGAAGAAGAAAGTATGACAGATTTATTACAGGTGGATCCAATGGAAGTAGAAGTTGGATATAATTTAATTCCGTTAGTAGTACCTGAGCAGGGTGGGGATTTATTAGACCGAGTGTCTATGATTAGGCGGCAGTGCGCTTTAGAATTAGGTGTTGTTGTGCCCCCGATTAGAATTAGGGATAATATGCAGTTAGAGCCTAATCATTATCGAGTTAATTTAAGAGGTATAGATATTGCCGAACATGAAATTATGGCAGACAAATATATGGCTATGGATTCAGGAATGGCTACAGAAGAAATACAAGGACAAGAAACTACTGAACCAGCTTTTGGTTTAGAAGCTTTATGGATTGACGAAGATGAGAAAGAAAAAGCAGAGATGGCTGGTTATACTGTTGTTGATCCTCCTTCTGTAATAGCCACTCACTTAACAGAATTAGTTAAAAATCATGCACATGAATTATTAAGTAGACAAGCTGTGCAGGAATTGATTGATAATGCTAGAGAAGATAGCCCAGCAGTAGTAGATGAGTTAATTCCTGATTTAATGTCAATTGGGAAAGTACAAAAGGTACTCCAAAATTTATTGAAAGAAAAAGTTTCAATTAGAGATTTAGTTTCTATTTTAGAAGTATTAGCTGATCAAGCAAATAACACTCAAGATATTGCTGTTTTAACTGAGTATGTTCGTCAAGATGCTTTATCACGACAAATCTCTAAAAAATATAAAGATGATAATGATAACATATATGTTATCACTTTAGACCCAGAATTAGAAGAACAGCTATCAAATTCAATTGAACATACAGACCAAGGATCATATTTGGCTTTAAATCCTGATTTTGCTCAACAAATTTATAATAGTTTAGGAGAGCAAATTCAAAATGTGAGTAATCAAGGCTATGACCCAATAGTAATTACTGCTCCTATTTTGCGTTATCATTTTAAAGAATTAACAGAACAAGTTGCCCAGGATTTAGTTGTGTTATCTTATAATGAATTGGAATCTTATATAAATGTTCAGACAGTGGGGATGGTGAGCTTATAAATGAAAGTAAAAAAATATAAAGCGCCTACTATGCAGGAAGCTGTATTAAAGGTTAAATCTGATTTAGGTTCAGAGGCTATTATTTTAGATACTAGAAAGTTTAAAGAGGGAGGTTTTTTGGGTTTTTTTGCCCAGCAAGTAGTAGAAGTGATTGCTACTGTTGAAGCTAGTCAAAGTAAAGCGAAAAAGAAAAATGGAATTGATAATGATGATAATCAGGTAAAAAATAATTTAGAAGTATTACAAGGGCAGATGAAGCAATTAGTTGGAGAAATTGGTCAAATTAAAGATAAACAGCAAACTAATAAAGTTAATCTTGTCGGGAACAATACAGCACAAAACTTAATTGAATCATTACTGAATTTAGGATTTAGCTATGATACCGCTTGTCAATTAGCCCAGAATGTTTTTGAAAAAAACACTTCTTATAATTTAGACAAAACAGAAATAAAAGAAAATTTAAGAACTGAACTTGAAGAACTAGTAGAGAATGATAATTTTGAATTAGATTTAGAAGAAGGTACTAAAGTTGTTGCTTTAGTAGGGCCAACAGGTGTAGGGAAGACTACTACTTTAGCAAAATTAGCTGCTGATTTTACTTTGCAGCGAAACAAAAAAGTGGGTTTGGTAACTGCTGATACTTATCGAATTGCTGCTGTAGATCAATTGAAAACTTATAGTGAGATTATTGACATTCCCCTTCAAGTTGCCTTTAGCCCTAGAGAGTTAGAGAGTACAGTTCAAAATTATCAAAGTGATTATGACTTGATATTAGTTGATACTGCAGGACGGAGCCAAAATAATAATTTGCATATTTCTGAATTAAAGGGTTTTGTAAAAAAAGATATTATAGACGAGATATATTTAGTGGTTAGTGCTACAACTAAAACTGAAGATATGAAAAAAATAATTGAGGTATATCAACAACTTAATTTTGATAGATTTATTATTAGTAAAGTTGATGAGACTGATTCTTTAGGAGTTATTTTTGAAGCATTATTGTTGGCGCCTAAACCGATTTCTTATGTTACTATTGGTCAAAATGTACCTGAGGATATAGAAGTAGCAAAAATAAAAAAATTAATTGATAATATTATTGAGGGAGTAAAGCTATGAGGGATCAAGCCGAAAACTTAAGAAAAATGGCTCAACAAAAAAAGAATCAGTCAACTTCTACAGAATCAGAAACTAATAAAAAAACAGGTGAAGGTGACTCTGCTAGAATTTATACAGTAACTAGCGGGAAAGGTGGGGTTGGGAAATCTAATTTCACTGCTAACTTAGCTTTAGCGCTGCAGGAGGCAGGGAAGAAAGTAGTAATTTTTGATGCAGATTTAGGATTAGCAAATTTAGATGTTATTTTGGGAGTAACACCTAATTATAATCTTAATCACGTTATTTCGGGCAAAAAAGATATTCAAGATATAATTTTGCAGGGGCCGAATAATATTCATTTAATTCCGGGAGGATCTGGAGTAGAGGAATTAGCTAATTTATCTAACTATCAACTCAATCAATTAATTGATAGTTGGAGTAAGTTAGAAACAGAATATGATATAATTTTAATTGATACAGGGGCAGGGTTATCAAAGATTGTGATAAATTTTATTTTAGCTGCTGATGAAACTTTTGTTATTTCAACTTCTGAACCGACATCAATAACTGATGCCTATGGAATGATTAAAGCTATTTCTAAACATCAGCTTGATATTGAAGTAAAATTGGTTGTTAATCAAGCTAGTGATAAAGAGGGCACTAAAATTGCTAATCGTTTAATCAAAACAGCGCAGGAGTTTTTAGATATGGATATTACTCTGTTGGGAGTTTTACCTGAAGATAGGTCTGTTATTAAAGCTGTGAAAAAACGAAAACCGTTTTTATTAGAGTATCCTAAATCAAAAGTTGCTAAAAAGATAAAGAGCCTTGGAGCAGAATTAATTGGGGCACCTAAAAAAGAATCCAAAGGGTTTGCTGGTTTTTTAAAGGATGCTTTTGGATTGGGCAAGTAAAAAGGGGGGTAAAACGTTGAGAGATGGACAAAAGGTTGGAGAGTTTGATTTGCTAGAGAATTTAGAAGTTAATCAGCGAGTAGAGTTTGAAGTCCGGAATGGTGAATATGAAGGGCGGTATCCTACTCAAGTTGTTGATATAATTAATGATAGTAGATTTATAATTAATGCTCCTTTTTCTCAAGGCCGTGTAATAAGGGTTTCTGCTAATACTAAGGCAGAAATTTTTGTTAGAGGTAAAACGGCTCTTTACTCTTTGCCAGTGAGAATTGTAGATAAAGATTTTGATTCAACACATTTGTTTATAGTAGAATTGGCAGGTAAAGTTAATAAAATTCAAGATAGAAGATATTTTAGGCTTGAAATTTATAAACCAGTGGATTGTAAATTAATTAATCAAGAAAGAGATTTAGATAAATTTGAGAATATTAGGAACGAAGATTTTTTTAAAGAAATCGCTGAAGTAGAAGCAGATGAGAATAAAGATTTTTTTGGGGTAGCTGATGATATTAGTGCTGGAGGAGTAAAATTGCTTACGGAAAAACGGTTAAAAATTGGGCAGCTATTAGATTTGAATTTAGAATTTGTGGGAGATGAATTCCGTTCAGTTTTAGGAGAGGTTATTAGAGTTAATAAAGTAGTTAAAAACAATGATGAAAGATATGAACTAGGAGTTGAGTTTTTAGGCTTAGGCAGGTCAGAAAGAGATGAATTAATGCGGTGGTTATTTGAAAAGCAGCGTGAATTGAGAAAAAAAGGACTTATTTAATTTATCAAGAAAATAATAAATAGAGGTGATGAAAGTGAGTTTGGATTATAAACTATCAGAGCTAGGGCCATTACAATTAGATGCATTAAAGGAAGTAGCAAGTATTGGGGCTGGTAATGCGGCAACTTCTTTATCTAATATGTTAAATGGTAAAATTGAGATGACAGTTCCGGAAGTCAATATCATGCCTGTTAATCAGATTCCTGATATAATGGGTGGCCCAGAAAATCTAATTGTAGCTATGTTAGTAGAAATAGAAGGTGATATTGAAGGCGGAGTTTTATTTGCTTTAGACACCACTGGAGCTAATAGATTAATCGAATTATTGACTGGTCAGGAAGTGGATATTGAAGAAAATTTAGGTGAGTTAGAAAGCTCAGCTTTAAAAGAAATAGCAAACATATTGACTGGTTCTAATTTAAATGCCTTTTCTAAGATGTTGGATATGACTATCAAACCCGATGTTCCTTCTCTGGCTTATGATATGGCAGGAGCTATTTTGGAGGTTTGTTTTATAGAGCTAGGACAAGTGGGAGACTATGGTTTAGTAATTGAAACTGAATTCAATAGTGATATTGCTCAAGAAATTAACGGCAATTTCTTTTTAATTCCTGATCCAGATTCATTAGATATTATACTTCAAAAGCTTGGTGTTTTAGATGACTAAGAAGATAAGAATAAAAATGGCCGATTTAAATGTTGGGGAGGAGGATGATATTTTAATAACTTCTGGTTTGGGGTCTTGTGTTGGTGTAACTTTGTATGATTCGAGAACTAAAATTGGAGGAATGGCTCATGTTATGTTGCCAGAATTTCCTCCCAATAGAGATAAAGGTAATCCGGCTAAATATGCTGATACAGCACTAGATATGCTAATTGATAAATTAACAAAAGCTGGTGCTAATAAAAGAAGATTTGAAGCAAAAATGGCTGGAGGAGCGCAGATGTTTAAATTCTCTAATTCGAGTGACAAAATGAGAATTGGGACTAGAAATGTTAAAGCAGTTAAAGAATATTTAAAAAAGCATAATATTCCAGTTAAAGGTTCTGAAGTTGGTAAAGATTATGGACGAACAATGGAATTTGATGTAGCAACGGGCCAAGCAACAATTAAAACTGTTAAAAAAGATGATATTATTCTTTGAGATTATTATAGAGGAGTGTTATTAGGGTGAACTGGCTAGCAAGGAAATTAACAGTTGTGTTTGCAATAATAGCTATAATTATAATTACTATTATAAGTGCAATGTCGCAGTTTAGTCTAAGTACTATTTTTATTAGAGTTGTTGTGGGGGCTTTAGTATTTGGATTAATTGGAGGGATATTAGGGGAAATAATTTATCGCAATGTAGATATTACAGTTTCTGAAAATTATGACGTTGTAAAAGAAAATAAAACTAAAGAACAAAATTCAGAAAGCAATTCTCAAGCTAAAAAATCTCAAACTAACAAAAACAGCTCTGATATGGAACCATTACAATTCGAAGAAGTTAATGGTCAAGATGCTGATGTAGTTAATAACCTAGATGGAGAGCAAGGAGCAGAACTAGTGAGAGAAATGAGTCAAGAAAATTAAGGAGGCCTAAATTATGGGAACTAATAAAGATTTAAGTGAAGATGAATTATGGGCCAAGTACAAACAAAGCGGTTCCCAATCCGTTAGAGAAAAACTTATTTTAAAATATGTACCCTTGGTAAAACATATTGCTGGCAAAGTAATTATTAATATTCCTGATAAATATAGTTTTGATGATTTAGTTAACTACGGAATTTTAGGTTTAATGGATGCTTTAGAAAGATTCGACCCCAGTAGAAATATTAAATTTTCTACCTATGCAGTGCCTAGAATTAAAGGAGCAATTTATGATGAAGTTAGAAAACTTGATTGGGTTCCTCAATCAATTAGGAAAAAAGCTAAAGATTTCACTGCAGCACTAATGCATTTAGAAAAAAAGTTAGGGAGAGCTCCTGATGATGATGAGCTTAAAGAAGAATTAGGACTGAATTCTAAACAGTATAAAAAGATGTTGTCTGAAATTAACATCCCTAATAATGTCTCATTAGATAAGGTGATTTCTTTTAAAGATAATGATAGATTAACAATAAAAGATTTAGTAGAAGATTCTCAAGAAGAACAGCCAGACCAAGTTTTTAGTTATAATCAAATGAAAGAAATCTTAGGAGCAGCTCTTGAAAAATTACCAAAGAAAGAAAAACTAGTCATTAGTTTATATTATTATGAAGATTTAAACCTGCGGGAAATAGGTGAAGTGATGGATTTAACTACTGCTAGGATTTCTCAACTGCATACTAAATCAATTTTTAGATTACGTGGATATTTGGGACAGAAAAAAGATATGTTAGTGAAATTTAGTTAATAATTATTAGAATGGGGGTTGGAAGTGAAGATGAGTGAACAAAATCAGATCAAAATTAAAGCTAAGGATAAAAAAGAGGCATTAACTAAAGCTTATCAGCATTTTCAAAATGAACTTAATTCAGAAGTAGTACAAGAAGAGATCAAACTAAATTTAGTAGATGAAGAAGGCGGATTTTTAGGCATTTTTGGTGGGAAAAAAGTTTATCAAGCAGAATATGTAGAAGTTGAAGAAGAAGAAGCTGTAGATGGAACTTTTGAACTTAAAATTAATCAAGATGGAATTTTTTTAAAAGTTAATCAACCACAAGGTGCAGGGACAGAAGTGGAATTAAAAGATGTTGAAGAACAACTAGAGGACAAAGAGATAGAAGAAGTAGATTATGAAGCTGTTAGTGAGGCTTTAAGTTTGGATGGAGAAGAAGTTAAAATTGCTGAGAGAAAACCAGAATTAGATAGAGATGCTGAAGTTAATGTGGAGATAGCTCCTGATGAATTATCAGCGCATCTTAATTACAAGCCTGCTTTGGGCGGTGAAAATTATAGTGCTGCTCAAGTAATAGATAAAGTTAAAGAAGAAGGAGTAACTTATGGAATTAATAAAGATGAATTTTTAAATCGATTTGAGGCAGCAGAAGAGTTGGAAAATTTTGAAATTGCAGTAGGAGAAGAGGCTATACCTGGAGATGACGCTCAATTAGAATTTGAATTTGATACGGAATCTGATAGTAACAAGGTTAAAATTGATGAAGAGGGCAAGGCTGATTTTTATAATTTAGGTAAGATTATTAATGTAGAAGAGGGAGAGGTATTAGTTAGCAAAACTCCTGCTACTGAAGGAACAGCAGGGAAGACTGTTACTGGAGAAAAAATAGCTCCTCCTTCTGGCGAAGATATAAAACTGCCTGCTGGTAAAAATGTTAAGGTTGGAGATGATGGACTAGAACTAATTTCTGAAATGGAAGGACAAGTCTCCTATGACGGTTCAAAAGTTGATGTTGATAATACTCATCAAGTAAACGGTGATGTAGATTTGTCAACGGGGAATATAAATTTTAGTGGTAATGTTATTGTGCGCGGTGATGTAAAAGAAGGGATGGAGATTAATGCTAAAGGGAGTGTCGAAATAAAAGGAAGTGTTTATGAAGCTGATATTAAAGCAGAAGGACAGATAATAGTAAATAAAGGATTTATCGGTTCTGCAAGTAAAGGTTTGTTGGATTCTGATAGTAATATTGAAGTTAAATTTATTGAAAATGGTAAGGTAAAAGCTGAAAAAGATTTAGTAGTTCGCGATGCTATAATTCATAGTGATGTAGATGTGGGAAAAACTATAACTGTAGAATATGGCAAAGGTTTGATTTCAGGAGGAACTGTAAGAGCAGGAGAAGCAATAACTGCTAAAGTTATTGGCTCTAATCTAGCTACTTCTACTACAGTAGCAGTAGGAATAACTCCTGAATTAAGAGATGAGTATCATCAGATAAAAGAAGATTTAGAAGGAATGCAGTCTGACTTGAATGAAACAGTAAAAAATGTGAACTTGTTAAAAAAGGTTAAGGAAAAACAAGATGGTCTGGATGAACGAAAAGAGTTATTATTAAATCAGTTAATTAGAAAAAGATTTTCGTTGTCTAAAGAGATAGAAGACCTAAAAAAAGAAAAGGAAGAGTTGGCTGAAAAACTAGAGAAAAGAAAAGAAGGCACAATCAAAGTTAAAAAAGAGATAAATCCTGGAGTTGTAGTGATGATTGGTACTTATAAGAAAAAAGTTACTGAAAAAAATACCAATGTTAAATATTATGTAGAAAAAGGAGATATTAAATCTACATCCTGTGTCTAGGAGGGGATAAAGATGGTAGAGCCCATTAATCCAAAGACAATTATGTCCCGCTCGATGGAGTTAAGTAGTCTTGAACAAAATAAAAAGATGCAGCCGGAAATACAACAGCAGCAAATTGCAACTGCTCAACAAAAAAAACAAGAGAAAGAGCAAAAGCAGGTTAATAAAAGTAAAGAGAGTGAACACAAAAGAGTTAATGAAGAACAAGATGAGGATCAAGCTAAAGGTAATTTTGAAAGCAAACCACAGCAAGAACAAGAAGATGAGGAGTCTTCTTCTGCAAAACAGAATGAAGACTCAATAGGTCAGCATATAGATATAAAGGTTTGATTGGAGTTGATGATAATGGAATACGCTTTATTTGCCGTTGGAATAATAGTAATTATTATATCATTATATTTAACTTATAAACAAAGAACTAGTAATCAAGATGAGTATTATTTGCAATCTGAATTATTAGCAGAAGTTAGAGAAGTAAAGGAACAAGTGGAAGAACAATCAAGAACTTTAAGTGACCAAGATTTTCAAGATGTTTTTGATTCTAAATTGGAGCAACAGCAATTTGATAAAAGAACAGATACTATAATTGCTGGAATTAAAGATGAGCTTAGTGTTGTAGAAGAAAAGATAGATAGATTAGAAAATAAAATAAATTATTCTTTATCAAATCCCAGTACTTCGACTACAGAAGCAAAGCAGGAACAAGAAACTAAAGCAGAACATCAGGCTTATAAAGAAATAGAAAAATTAGTAGAAGAAGGCTTTTCTCTGCCTGAAGTAGCTCAAAAGCTAGATATGGGTACTAGAGAAGTAAAATTGATTTGGAAGTTTAATTCGCGAGGTGAAGAATAATGCTGCAGGATGTTTTATTAGGTGTAGGGATAACTTTAATTATTATATCTCTGCTGTTAATTGGATTTAGTGAGGACCCTACTGTTGAAAAAGAACAATTATCAGAAGAAGAAATTATTAATAGAGCTAAAAACATTGGCATGATTTTTCCTGAATTGGAGCAGGAACAGCAAGAGGAACAGGAAGCAGATGCAGCAGTTGCAAAGCAAAATCTAGTTGATCAAAACAAACAAAATGATAATTCTTCTATAAACTCTCCTAAAACTATCAAAATCCCTCCTGGAATTTCTAGTCAAGAAGTAGCTGATATATTATTGAAAAAAAAGTTAATTAAAGATCAAGAAAGTTTCATGAAATTATTAAAAAAATTCAATTTAGAAAACAAAATAAGAGCTGGAGAATATGAGGTAAAATCTAATATTTCCCCACTGAAATTATTGTTGATACTAACTATAGAGTAAAGGGCGAGTCTGTTAAGCAGCTAAATTAAAAAAATAGTTACAAATGTTGATATTGTTTTGGGGTTGTGGTATACTACTTAATGATGTGTGAAAAAAACTATTAGCACGCACATTTCTGGACCTTGAGAAAGGTGCCTTATGTACTAATTAATAGGGTCTTGTCAGGGGTTGAAGGAAATGGAGGTTTAAAACCAAGAGGAGGTTTTTATTAATGGGTGTAGTAACTATGAAACAGTTGTTAGAGACAGGAGTGCATTTTGGACATCGGACTAGAAGATGGAATCCTAAGATGGAAGAGTATATTTTTACTGAGCGAAATGGAATTTATATTGTTGATTTGCAGCAGACAATGAAATTAGCAGAAGATGCTTATAATTTTGTTCGTGATTTAATCAGCGATGATAATAATATTTTATTCGTAGGAACAAAGAGACAAGCTCAGGAAACAATTGAGGAAGAAGCTGAAAGATGCGGCATGCCTTATGTAAATCAGAGATGGTTAGGTGGTATGTTAACTAATTACCAGACAATTAAAAAACGAATTGATCGCTTAGAAGAGATTGAGCAAATGGAAGAAGACGGAGTTTTAGAGGTGCTGCCTAATAAAGAGGCTTTAGAATTAGAAAGAGAGAGAGAAAAACTGCAGAGATTTTTAGGCGGGATTAGAGATATGAATGGTTTGCCAGATGCTTTATTTGTAGTAGACCCTAAAAAAGAAGAAATTGCAGTGGCTGAAGCTAACAAGCTAGGAATCCCAGTTATTGGTATCGCTGATACTAATTGCGATCCAGATGTAATTGATCATATTATTCCGGGTAATGATGATGCTATTCGAGCAGTTAAATTAATTACGGGAATTATTGCTGATGCTGTTTTAGAAGGCAAGCAAGGAGAACAAATTCAAGAAGCTCAACAAGAAGAACAGCAGGAACTTGAAGAAACTGAAGAAAACACTAGTGATGAAGAAGAGTAAAAAAACTAATTAAGAGGCGCGGCTAAGGAGAGAGATTAGCTCTCTCTAGCGCCTTTTTTAACTATAGGGAGGTCTGAGAAATGGGAATTTCTACAGCTGATATTAAAGAATTAAGAGCAAGAACTAGTGCAGGAATGTTAGATTGCAAAAAAGCATTAACTGAAACAGATGGTGATTTAGAAGCAGCAGTTGATTATTTAAGAGAAAAAGGGATGTCTTCTGCGGAAAAGAAGGCAGATAGAGTTGCTGCTGAGGGTTTAGTTTCTGTTGAAGAGCAGGATGATGTGGCGGTAATTGTTGAAATTAATTCAGAAACAGATTTTGTTGCTAAAACTGACCAATTTAAAGAAGTAGTACAAAATATTACTGATCATATTTTAGAAGAGCAACCTGATTCTGTAGGGCAGGCTTTAGAGCAACCGCTGCAGGGAAAAGGTGAAGCAGTAGAAAAATATTTAAAAGAATCTATTGCTCAAATTGGAGAAAAAATAACGTTAAGAAGATTTGAGATTATAGAAAAGAAGGCAGATCAAACTGTTGCTACTTATTTACATATGGGAGGGCAGATTGGTGTAGTAGTTTTATTAGAAAATGCTGAAGAAGAAACTGCTAAAAATGTAGCTATGCATATTGCTGCTGCTAACCCTGATTATTTAAGCAGAGAAGATGTTTCAGAAAGTGAAGTAGAGAAAGAAAAGAAAATTTTAAGAAAACAAGCTGAACAAGAAAACAAGCCGGATCATATAATTGAGAAGATTGTAGAAGGTAGGCTTAATAAATTTTATCAGCAGAATTGTTTATTAGAGCAAGAATATATTAGAGATACTGATTTAACTGTTGAAGAATTAGTAGAACAAAAGGATGTTGTGATTAAAGATTTTGTTCGTTATGAAGTAGGAGAAGGAATTGAAGTAGAAGAAGAAGATTTTGCTGAAGAAGTAATGAATGAAGTCAACAAGTAAAGAAATTAAGGAATAAAAAAGAGAACACGGGTGTGTTCTCTTTTTTAAGATTAATAGATTAAATAATTAGCTAGTATACTTCAAAATGAACTGGGGGTTACATTTAATGTCTGGGACTAATTATTCTAGAGTAATTGTCAAGTTAAGTGGGGATGCTTTGTCAGGAGAAAAAGAATATGGCATTGACCCTCAATTTATTAATTCAATTGCAGAAGAACTGAAAAGTGTTGTTGAAACAGGATTAGAATTAGCGATTGTAGTTGGAGGAGGCAATATCTTTAGGGGTGTTGCAGGTAGTGCTAAAGGAATGGATCGTGGAACTGCTGATTATATGGGGATGTTAGCTACAGTAATTAATGCTTTAGCGCTGCAGGATGCCATAGAAAAATTAGATGTAGAAACTAGAGTTCAAACTGCTATTACAATGAAAGAAGTTGCTGAGCCTTATATTAGAAGAAAAGCAATGCGCCATTTAGAAAAAGGAAGAGTAGTTATTTTTGCTGCTGGAACTGGGAACCCTTATTTTTCTACGGATACTACAGCCGCTTTGCGGGCAGCAGAAATTAATGCTGATGCAATATTAATGGCTAAAAATGTTGATGGGGTTTATGATTCTGACCCAGACCAAAATCCTGATGCTGTTAAATTTAAAGAATTAAATTATATTGATGTTTTAAACCGCGGCTTAGGAGTTATGGATTCTACAGCAGTTTCTTTATGTATGGATAATCAAATCCCATTGGTTGTTTTTGGTATAAAAGAATTAGGTAATATCAAAAGAGTTCTTGCTGGAGAAGAAATTGGTACTTTTGTAAGATAAAGAGGAGGGATTAATAATGATTAAGCAAGTAGAAAAAGAAGCACAAGAAAAGATGGAAGAGGCATTAGAAGATGTGAAAAAAGAATTTAATAAGTTGAGGACTGGTCGTGCTAGACCATCTTTGTTAGATGGAATTCAAGCAGAATATTATGGTCAATATACCCCACTTAATCAAATGGCTAAGATCTCTGCTCCAGAGGCTAGACAGTTATTAATTAGCCCTTATGATAATAACGTATTAGAGGATATAGAAAAAGCAATCCAAAAGTCTGATTTAGATTTAACTCCTAACAATGATGGAGATGTGATTAGGATTAACATCCCACAATTAACAGAAGAGCGAAGAAAAGAATTAGCTAAAAAAGCCAATGATAAAGCAGAAGATGGTCGAGTGGTCATTAGAAAGATTAGACGAGAGGCTAATGATGAGTTAGAGCTATTAGAAGCTGAAGGTGATATTTCAGAAGACAATTATCACCGTGGCTTAGAAAACATTCAGGAATTAACGGATAAATATATTGAAAAAGTAGATACTCTATTAGAAAATAAAAAAGAAGCAATTATGGAAGTATAGTACTTAAAATAATTTAGTTTGGGGTTTAACTATAATACCCTACTTAGCCCCCTCAACTATCGAGGGGGTTAGTTTGTAAAATAGGAGTTGATTTTATGTTGGATTGGGTTAAAGAAAAGTTATTTAAAAGATCAAAAAGCAAAGAGGATTTTGAGCAGGAACTAAGTCAAGAAGTGATTCCTAATCACATAGCTGTTATTATGGATGGTAATGGGCGCTGGGCTCAACAAAGAGATTTAGCACGCAGCAGGGGTCATCAAAGAGGAGTAAATACACTTAAAGAAATAGTAAGAACAGCTGCTGATTTAGGAGTTGATTATTTTACTGTTTATGCTTTTTCAACAGAAAATTGGAAGCGACCCAGCAAAGAAGTAGAGTTTCTAATGGATTTATTTAAAAAAACATTTCAACAGGAATTAGATAATTTTCAAACTGAAAACATTAAAGTTAAAGTGATTGGTTATAAAGATAGATTACCTCAAACTGTTCTTGATAGTATTGAAAAATTGACAGCAGTAACTAAAGATAATACAGGGTTACAGCTGAATATTGCTTTAGATTATGGCGGCAGAGCTGAAATTGTTGAAGCTGCTAAGAGTTTAGCTAACAAAATTGAAAAAGATGAACTACAAGTTGAAGATATCACGGAAGAAAAATTTTCACAGCAGTTATATATTACTGCAGGACAAGAAGTTGATTTATTAATTCGTCCTGGCGGAGAAAAAAGAATTAGTAATTTTTTATTGTGGCAGCTTGCTTATTCGGAGCTCTATTTTACTGATACATATTGGCCTGAATTTAGTGAAGTAGAATTTAAAGCAGCTATTAAAGAATATCAAAATAGAAATCGGCGTTATGGCGGAATTCAAGGAAAGTAGGGTGATATTATGCTAAAGTATAGGGTTTTAAGTGCTGTTATTGCTATTCCTATATTAATTTTGATTTTTAAATTAGGTGGATTTTTGTTTTTAGCTTTAAATTTAATTGTAGTAACTTTAGGAATTAATGAATATTTTAAATTAGTAGAACATAAAGGAGTTAGAGTTAATAAGTTTTTAGGAATTATTTTAGGATTAATATTAATTATTATTACATATCAATTTGCTAATGCTCAATATTTATACGGCGCATTAATTTTAGGATTAATAATTATATTATTAAAGCAAATATTAGTTAAAAGAAATAAATCAGCTATTTTTTCTACAGCTTTAACTTATTTTGGAGTCTGTTATGTTGCTGGTTTGTTTTCTCACTTGATTTTGTTATATAATTTAGATATAGCTAATCATAGTGGCAAGTTAATTGTTATAATTCCTATTTTAGCTACTTGGTTTACAGATACTGGAGCTTATTTCATTGGTTTGAATTTAGGAAAAAAGGCTTTAGCTCCTAAAATTAGCCCTAAAAAAACAATTGAAGGGGCTGTTGGAGGATTATTGAGTAGTATCTTTGTAACAGTATTATTAGCTCTTTATTTTAATATTGCTCTTTATCATGGAATGTTATTAGGGGTTTTAATAGGTGTTGTAGCTCAATTAGGTGATTTATCTGCATCGGCATTTAAAAGAGATTCAGAAATTAAAGATTCAGGTGATATAATTCCTGGGCATGGTGGGATTTTAGATCGAATTGATAGTTTATTATTTGTATTACCTGTAGTTTATTATTATTTGTTATGGGTAATAAAATAATAACCGAGTCTAAAGGAATTAATATTTGAGGTGGGAATATGAAAAGAATTTATAAAATAAGCTTAAGCGTTTTAGGATTAGTAATTGCTAGTGTTTTTATTTTAAAATATGCCCTAGTTTATTTGCTGCCTTTTGTGATTGGAATTTTAATTGCTAGTCTAATTGAGCCTGCAGTTGTTTTTTTTCAAAACAAGGCTAATTTTTCTAGAGGTGTTGCTATTGCTGTAGTGCTGGTAATATTGATTATTTTTATTAGCCTAGTATTAACTTTTACTATGTCACGCTTGTTTATTGAATTAGATGAATTAGTCAAGGAGTTCCCATCTTATCGAAGTATTGGTAATAGTTTTAGTAACTGGTTTCAACAGCGACATCAAGAGTATAGTTCTTTAGCTGAGACTTGGGAAATTCCTGAGCCAGTAAGAAGTACTATAAATAATAATTTCCAAGAGATATATGCACAATTTAAAAGCTGGATTCAACAATTAGTTACAATGTTACTGCAATTAATAAGAAAATTACCTAAGCTAATTACTGTTTTAATAATCAGTTTAATTACAACTTTTTTTATTAGTCGTGATAAAGAAATGTTTTTAGAAACTTTATTAACTCCAGTTCCTGAAGCTTGGGAGGAAAAAATTATTAATTTGCAGGAAGAAATTATTAGTGCAGCAGTAGGATTTATTAGAGCGCAATTAATTTTAATTTCAATTACTACTGTTATAGCAATTTCGGGTTTAATGGTATTAGATAGTAATTATGCTTTAGTAGCAGGTTTAGCAGCAGGTATTTTAGATTTGATTCCGATTATTGGACCGGGGATGTTGTTTGCTCCGTGGATTATTTATAATTTTATAGTGGGGAATTCTTCTTTTGCATTTAGTTTGATTTTATTATATATTATTATAACAACCATTAGGCAAACTTCAGAAGCTAAGATAGTAGGGAAGAATATTGGTGTTCATCCGTTGGCTACCTTAGTTGCTATGTACTTAGGAGTACAGTTATTTGGGATTAGCGGTGTTTTTATTGGTCCTGCTGTAGTAGTAGTGATTAAAGCATTTATTAAGGCAGGAGTTTTGGATAAGTTAATTGATACTAGGAAGCGGTGATATGTATATGAAAAAGATTTCAATTTTAGGGTCTACTGGCTCAATTGGAACACAAACGTTAGAAGTAGTAGAATCTCTAACAGAAGAAATAGATGTTGTTGCGATTACAGCAAATAACAGTTATGAATTATTAGCTCAGCAAGCTCAGAAATTTGATGTTAATTATGTGGTGATTATGAATCAAGGTCATGAACAAGATTTAAAAAAATTATTAAAAGATACAAATGTTGAAATTTTAAGTGGATTAGAAGGAATATTAGAAGTAGCGAGTTTAGCTGATATAGATTTAGTACTAAATTCTGTAGTGGGGTCAATTGGTGTTAGACCTACATTAGCTGCAATTAGAGCAGGGAATAATATTGGGTTGGCTAATAAAGAGACTTTAGTAACAGCAGGTGAATTAGTGATGGCTGAAGCAGAGAAGTATGACGTTTCAGTTTTACCTGTGGATAGTGAGCATAATGCTATTTTTCAAGCTTTAGAAGGAAACGAAATTGAAGAAGTGGAAAGAATTATTTTAACTGCTTCAGGAGGACCCTTTAGAGGAGCTACTGCTGAAGAATTAGAAGCAGTAACTGTTGAAGAAGCTTTAGACCATCCAAATTGGGATATGGGTGGTAAAATCACTATTGATTCAGCTACTTTAATGAATAAAGGGCTAGAAGTTATTGAGGCTAAATGGCTCTTTGATTTGGATTTTGAACAAATAGATGTAGTAGTTCATCCTCAGAGTGTAGTTCATTCTTTAGTAGAATATCAAGACCATTCTACTTTAGCAGAATTAGGGGTGCCTGATATGAAAGTTCCGATTCAATATGTATTGACTTATCCTCAACGGGAAGAAAATACTTTAGAGCCTTTAAAATTAGCTCAAATTGGAGAATTGACTTTTGAAGAACCTAATAGAGATTTATTCCCCTGTTTAAAACATGCTTATTATGCTGGCAGTCAAGGTGGGACAATGCCTGCTGTATTAAATGCTGCCAATGAGATCGCAGTAGCTAAATTTTTAGCTGGGGAATTGAAATTTGTTCAAATACCAGAATTAATTACTAAAGTAATGAATAGACATCAATTAATAAGCGATGTAACATTAGAAAATATTATGGAAGCCGATAAATGGGCAAGAAAGGTTGCTGAAGAAGTGGGGTGTCAATTTTGTTAACTACAGTGGTTTCATTTATAGTTGTGTTAGGTGTGTTAGTATTTTTTCATGAATTTGGTCATTTTATTGTTGCCAAATGGGCTGATATTAGAGTAGAAGAATTTGCTATTGGAATGGGCCCGCGGGTAATTGGCAAGCAAAAAGGTGAAACTTTTTATTCGATTAGAGCACTGCCTTTAGGTGGTTTTTGTAAATTAACTGGAGAAATGCCTTTAGATGATGAACTTGATGAAGAAGAGAAAGAAATTTATTTAGAAGCTAAACGTAATAATAAATGTTTTTTTCAAAAATCAGTTTGGAAAAGGATAGCAGTAGTAATTACAGGACCAATTATGAATTTTTTATTAGCAGCTTTATTATTTGCTTCTATTTTTGCTTTTTATGGTCAGCCAGTAGATACAATGGATGAAGCAGTAATTGGTCAAGTTTTACCGCAGCAGCCTGCTTATAAAGCAGGAATTAAAGAAGGAGATAAAGTTCTAGAGGTAGATGGGGAAGAGGTAACTAGTTGGGAAGATTTAGCAACGGAAATCAACAAACATCCTCAAGAAGAAATAACTTTGAAGTTAAAGAGAAACGATAAAATTATCAATACAGACGTCACCCCTAGATTAGATAGTGAATCAGAGCGGGGTTTAATTGGTATTATACCGCGTGTGCAGAGGAATAAAGTTAGTTTCTTCAAAAGTCTATGGTTAGGATTGAAGCAAACAATAATGTATATTTATGTGATTGCTGTTGGCTTATGGCAGATGGTTACTGCTCAGATATCTGCTGATGTCTCAGGACCAGTAGAAATAGCTAAAATGGTAGGGCAGGCTAGTCAAACAGGAATGCTCAGATTGTTAGAATTAGCAGCTTTAATTAGTGTTAATTTAGGATTTATGAATCTGCTTCCAATTCCTGCTTTAGATGGTGGGCGTTTGGTATTCTTAGGTTTAGAGGTAGTTCGAGGAAAGGCAATTGATCCTGAAAAAGAAGGTAAAGC
>JBNJFD010000009.1:0-23075 GCA_051746525.1 Bacillota bacterium
TTATAAATTGTATTTCTTTTCTTTTGATTTCAAAATTTACAACTTGAGCCCCTTAATTATCTGTGATATTCTAAGTCTGCCAATTAGCAAAGGAGGTTTCTTATGAAAATTCAACGTAAGATTAAACTAATCTTAATTCTAAGCACTATTTTAATTCTAAGCTCAACATTAATAGCTCAAGCTAATATTTATTATAATGCTCAAACAGGAGATTCTTTATTTAAAATTGCCCATCGCTTTAATACTACAGTTGAGCAATTAAGCAGCCTAAATGATATTAATAACCCTAATCTAATTTATGTTGCCCAAAAAATTAAAATTCCAGCAGACAGCATTAAAAACAGACAGCAAAAAACAGTCTATAGTAAAGGTCCTGCTACTCTAAAAGTAGCTTTGACTTTTGATGATGGCCCAGACCCACTATACACACCTCAAGTTCTTGATGTTTTAAAAGAATATAATGCTCCTTCCACTTTCTTTTTATTAGGAGAAAGGGTTGCCGAATATCCTAAAATAACTAAAAGAATAATTAATGAAGGTCATACCATCGGTAATCATTCTTGGAGTCATCCAGATTTAACTAAATTAAATGATCAACAATTATCAACAGAAGTATTAGATACAGAAAAAATAATTGAAGATACCACTAACAAGGAAACTGCTTTACTTCGTCCCCCATATGGATTTATATCTAATAATGTAATAACTAAATTAAAAAAAATGGATTATAAAATAATCCATTGGTCAATCGATTCATTAGATTGGCAGGCTAAAAAAAAGGAAGAGGTATTAACTAAAACCATTCCTTATTTAAATCAAGGAGCTATTATTTTATTTCACTCCGCAGGAGGCAGGGGACAAAACTTAACTCCTACAATTAAAGCTTTACCTTTAATTATTGATAAACTTCGAGCTAATAATATAGAATTGGTTACTGTTGATCAATTATTATCTATTTCAGCTTACCGAGGGTAAAAATAAGATATGAGCATTAACTATGAGGCTTGAGCGTCAAAAGATAAAAACACACATTAAAATAGTCAAGCTCAAGCTTGACTACTACATAAGCTATTTTTCTCCTCTAATATAAAAAGAGACAGCTTTTAACTGCCCCTAAAAATACTATTGTGCCAACAAAATTCTGTCATTAGTCAATTCATGTCCGCTTACTTTAGCAAATTTCTCTAATAAATCATCAATAGTCATTCCTTGCCGTTCTTCATCTTCTACATCTAATACTATTCTACCTTTATCCATCATAATTGTTCTTGTCCCCATTTCTAAGGCATGATCTAAATCATGAGTTACCATCACAGTAGTTAAATTATGATGACTGACTATTTCTTTAGTAATATTAACAATCTTTTGAGCTGTTTTAGGGTCTAAAGCAGCGGTATGTTCATCTAATAGCAATACGCTTGGTTCTTCAATAGTAGCCATTACTAAAGTTAATGCTTGACGCTGCCCTCCTGATAACAAACCTACTTTGTCATCTAATCTATCTTCTAAACCTAAATTTAAAATGCTAAGCTCTTCTTTGAATATTTCTCTACGATCTTTAGTAACACCAGCTGTGAATTTAAGTTTCCCACTTCTTCTTAAAGCTAAAACTAAATTTTCAGCAATTGTCATTGATGCTGCAGTCCCCTGTAAAGGATCTTGAAAAACACGACTTACTAAATGAGCTCGATTATAATCCGGCACAGCAGTTAAATCCTGCCCATCAATGATTACTGAACCACTAGTTAATTTATAATTACCCGCAATAGCATTTAAAAGAGTTGATTTGCCAGCCCCATTACTACCAATTACAGTTATGAATTCTCCTCTTTTCATCTGCAGGTCTAATTCTTTTAACGCTACTTTTTCATTAACTGTGTTGGGATTAAATACTTTTCTAGCATTGTTTAATTTCAACATTATTCTTCACCCCCAACTAAAGAACTAGTATTCAATTTCTTTCTAATTGCAGGAGCGCCTAATGCACCTATCACTAATAAAGCCGTAATCAATTTTAAATCATTAGGATTTAAATTAAGCCGTAATGCTATTGTAATTACTGTTCTATAAATTATAGAGCCTAATAACACTCCTAAAGTAGCCCATTTTATTTTATCACTATTAATTACAGTTTCTCCAACAATTACAGAAGCAAGACCAATGATAATCATACCAATCCCCATTTTAACATCAGTAAAGCCTTGATACTGAGCTACAAGAGCTCCTGACAAAGCAACCAACCCATTAGATAGGGCCAAACCTAAAATCACTGTATTATCAGTATTAACACCTAAACTTCTAATCATATCTTTGTTATCACCTGTGGCTCTTAAAGCCAATCCTATTTCGGTTTGTAAAAACCAATCAATAATAAATTTAGCTAATAAGGAAATAATTAAAAATGAAGACAAAATACTAATCCTATCTGATAGACCGAAACTTTTAAATAAATCAAAAATATTATTCTGACCTAATAAAGGAATATTAGCCCGGCCCATAATTCTTAAATTAATTGAATACAGAGCTGTCATCGTTAAAATACCGGATAATAACCCTGTGATTTTCAACTTAGTATTTAAAACTCCGGTAATAATACCTGCTATCATTCCACAGCCAATAGCAATTAAAGTAGCTACAACAGGAGGCTGGCCAGACATAATTAGTCTGGCTGCCACTGCTGCTCCTAAAGGAAAGCTACCGTCAACAGTTAAATCTGGGAAATCTAAAATACGAAATGTTAAATATACTCCTAAAGCCATAATACCAAAAACTAGTCCTTGTTCTATTGGATCTAATAACATACTTAAAGTCATTCTCCGCCACCTCTATTTAATAACTTTTTTTGCCTCATCAATTAAGCTTTGAGGTACTTCCACATCCATTTCTTCAGCTGCTTTTAAATTAATAATTAAATCTGCTTCTTTAATTCGTTGAATTGGTAATTCTCCAGGGTCAGCACCATTTAAAATTTCAACAGCCATTTCACCTGTCTGCTGTCCTAGCTTATAATAATCAATACCTAAGGTAGCTAAAGCCCCAGCTTCAACTGAATTATTATCGGCTACTATCAAAGGTATATCATTTTTATTAGTTACTTTAATTACCGATTCTATAGCCGAAACAATTGTATTATCAGTAGGTACATAAATTCCATCTACTTCTCCTACTAGAGATTGGGCTGTTTGATAAACTTCACTACTAGAAGTAACTGGTGCTTCAACCATCTCTATACCTAATTCTTCTGCTTTTTCTTTAGCTAAATCTTTTAAGAAATCTGAATTAGTTTCTCCTGAATTGTATAAAATACCAACCTTTTTAACATCTCTTTCTAATTTGTTAAATAATTCTAATTGCTTTCCTACTGGAGTTAAATCACTAGTTCCAGTTAAATTGCCGCCTGGTTGTTCCATACTGTCTACTAATCCTGCACTCTCTGGGTCAGTTACTGCTGTAATTAAAATTGGTGTGTCTGTAATCGTATTTGCTACTGCCTGAGAAGTTGGTGTAGCAATAGCTAAAATTAAATCTAAATCTTTTTGATCAAAACTTTTAGCAATTGTCTGTGCTGTTGACATATCACCCTGAGCATTTTGATACTCATAAACTATGTCTACGTCTTCTTCATAACCTTTTTCTGCTAACAAATCTTTAAATCCTTGTCGCGCTGAATCTAAAGCAGGATGTTCTACAATTTGAATCACGCCTACCTTAATCTTTTCTTTCTCCTGTGTTTCTTCCTGGGCTTCTTGATTAGACTGATCAGCTTGCTGATTACTGCCGCATCCTACAGCCACTACCATTAACAAAATCATTAAAATACTCACTACTCTAGTTCTCATTATCTCACCCTTTCAACTTAATTAATGTTATAATTTTTATTACTCTACTTAAAACATAATGCCTAAATTAATGTAAAATAATAAAGCCACCCCTTGGTAGGGGTGGCTGATATCATCTAAGATAAATTAATCAACTCAACTACTAATATTGTACACTGCCCCTACCACCCTACATATAAGAATTATACTATTACCCTGCTACAATCTACTACCTTACTAGCTAAAATTATAACTAATTTATATAACTTTGTCAAAGGAACTCTTAGTTATTTTTAAAGCCTTCTAACACCGCTTTAGCATACTCTTGAGCACTAAACAAAGAATGGTCTCTATAATTGCCGCATTCTTTGGCTGTAGTAGCCGGCACATCTTCTGCCGCTAAAATTTCTTCTAAAGATTCAATTAAAGCTGCTTCTATTTCTGCGGTTTTACTTTTCTCTATCTTACTTAAATAAAATCCTGTCCTACAACCCATCGGAGAAATATCAATTACATCAGCTATTTTATCACGCATAAAACCAGCTAATAGATGTTCAATAGTATGCATGGCAGCTGTGGGAAGAACTCCCTGATTAGGCTGCATTAATCTCAAATCATATTTTGCTATAATATCACCACTAGGAGTAGTTAATTCCCCAGCATGTCTGACATAAGGAGCATCAACTTCTCGATGGTCTAATTCAAAACTCTCAACTTTATTAGGCATACTATCACTCCTCTTCAAGTGTTAAATTAACTCTGCTTTAAAAGATAATTAAAAATATCAATAGCAATTTTTAATTTGTCCGCTTTAGCAATTTTTTGCTGTTCTTGGGAACTAATAATTGTCACTTCATTATTATCACTTGCAAAACCAACATCAGCTGCTTTAACATTATTAGCAATAATAAAATCAACCTGCTTATTAGTTAATTTCTGTTGCGCATTAGTTAATAAATTTTCAGTTTCTGCTGCAAAACCTATTAATAGTTGATTGTCCTTTTTCTGCTGCCCTAATTGATATAAAATATCAGTAGTTCTTTCTAATTCTAGTTTTAATTCTCCGGCATCCTTTTTAATCTTCTCTTTGCTAGTAGTTACTGGTCTATAATCTGCTACTGCAGCAGCCATAATAATTATATCTTGTTCCTCTTTATATTTAATTACTTCTTGATACATTTCATATGCTGTATTTACTTGGATTAAATCAACATTAGGAGGATTATCCAAATTAGTAGGGGCTGAAATCAATGTCACATCAGCACCACTAATTTCAGCTACTGTAGCTAAATTATAACCCATTTTCCCTGAAGAATGGTTACCTAAATAACGAACTGGGTCTAACGACTCTTGTGTGCCCCCAGCAGTAATTAAAACTTGCTTCCCTTCTAAATCTAAATCACTTAATAACATTACTACTGCTTGCTTTACAATTTGCTCTGGGGCAGGCAATCTCCCTTTACCTTCCGTACCACAAGCTAGATAACCTGCTTCAGCTTCAATAACTCTATAATCCTGCTCCTGCAAATAAGAAATATTATCTTGAACAATAGGATTACTGTACATCTTATTATTCATTGCTGGAGCCAATAAAACTTTAGCTGTAGTTGCCATTACAGTAGTAGATAGCATATCATCAGCAATTCCATTAGCTAATTTACCAATTATATTAGCAGTTGCTGGAGCAATCAACATCAAATCAGCTTTCTTAGCTAATGAGATATGCTCTACATCCCAATTGTTAGGAGCACCAAACATCTCTTTGTAAACTGGATTATGACTGATTGACTGAAATGTTAACGGCTTAACAAATTCTGTAGCTGCTTCTGTCATAATTACATCTACATTGGCCCCTAACTTTTTTAGTCTACTTACAATTTCTACTGCTTTATAAGCTGCAATTCCACCAGTAACTCCTACTACTACATTTTTGTTTTTTAACATTTTTTTATTTACTCCTTAGGCTTTATTTTACCCGCAGCAATCTCTTCATAAGCTCTCGATACCGGCTTAATACCTTGATATTCTTCTTCTTCTAATAATTCATTCTTCTCTTGATGTAATTCTCTAGCCCGCTTAGCTGCAATTACAGCAGCAACAAAACTAGAACCTCCACATTTTTCAACTACTTTCTCTTTACTAATTCCTGCTAACATAAATACACCTCCTAATAATAATTGATACTTTTTTTAAATAGAATCAATTTCAAAATCTAAAAAACAAATAAAATCTATACTCTACATCTTTCTGCAATAATAATGGATTTTAACTTCTGAACTGAAGCATCGATATCATCATTAACAATTGCATAGTCATACTCCTGCACTTTGCTTATTTCTTTTTCTGCATTTTTTAACCTCGTCTTAATCGCTTCTTCTGTTTCAGTTCCCCGGTGGTAAATTCTTGATTTTAGCTCTTCTAAAGAGGGAGGCAGTATAAATACAAAAATAGCTTCTAACTCTTTTTCTTTAATCTGTTCAGCACCTTGAATATCGATTTCTAAAATTACATCTTCTCCCTGCTCAAGATTCTCTTTTACATACTTTATAGGCGTACCATAATAATTATTATGAACTTGAGCCCATTCTAAAAATTCACCCTGCTCAACTAAAGCTTTAAATTTATCTTCAGCTAAAAAATAATAATCTTCTCCATTTTCTTCTCCTGCTCTTGCTTCTCTTGTAGTAGCAGAAACTGAATAATGGATATCATCATAATCATCCATTAATGCTGATAATATAGTTCCTTTTCCCACTCCTGATGGTCCTGATAATATTATTAAATTACCTCTTTCATTTCCTTGTTGGAACATTCTAACTATGCCTCCTTATAATCTTCTTATTCATCATCTAATCGCTGCGAAACAGTTTCAGGTTGTACAGCAGATAAAATTACATGGTCACTATCAGTAATTACTACAGCTCTTGTCCGACGACCATATGTAGCGTCAATTAGCATCCCTCTATCTCTGGCATCTTGAATAACTCTTTTAATAGGTGCTGATTCAGGGCTAACAATAGCAATAATCCTATTTGCTGCTACAATATTACCAAAACCAATATTAATCAATTTAATCTCCATAATTATTCCTCCCTGATTATAAATTTTACATTTTAAATATATATAATTCTTATTTGTTTTCTTTTTTAATTACTTTTCCTCCGTCACTATCTATATTATACTACTCAATCACTTAAAATTCCTTTAAATGATTTAAAAAATATAATAACTAACACTGAAAGAAAAGAGCTTGCAACTATTAATTGCAAGCTGTAAATAATTCCACTGCAAACTTATAATCTTTTAACAATAGCAGCACAACTAGAACAAATTTCTGTATTTTCTTCTCCCTCACCTACTGTTGGGCTATATTTCCAACAACGAGGACACTTATCTCCTGCAGCATTTTTCACTTTTACTTTTATCTGTGTTTCTTCACCTTGATATCCTTCTTCTGCAAGCTTTTGCTCTGGATCTTTTAATTCTGCCTGAGAAACAATAAATAATTCTGCTAAATCATCAAATTGATTTAGGAATTGATATAACTCTTCTGTAGGATAAAGTTCAACTTCTGCATCTAAAGAATGTCCAATTAATTCATCATTCCGGGCAATTTCTAGCGCTTTAGAAACATCTTTTCTAATTTCTAATAATTTGGCCCATTTAGATTCTAATTCTTCATTTTGATACTTTTCCTCTAATTCCGGCCAATCTTCTAAAAATACACTTTCTTCTACTTCACCAGGAATTTGCTGCCAAATTTCTTCTGCAGTATGAACTAATATTGGCGCTAATATTTTAGTTAAAGTCAGCAAAATTTTATATAATGCAGTTTGTCCTGAACGCCTAATAGGATTATCAGGTTCTAAGACATACAATCTATCTTTTAATATATCCATATAAAAAGAACTCATATCTACTCTAAAGAAATTATGCACTGCATGATAGACTCGGTGATATTCATAATCTTCATAAGCTTCATTAGCTACATCCATAACCCCTTTTAATTTCATTAATGCCCAGCGGTCTATTTCAGTTAATTCCTCATATGACACACTATCTTGCTCAGGATTGAAATCAGCTAAATTACCTAAAATAAAACGTGAAGTGTTTCTAATTCTACGATAAACTTCAGCATTCTCCTGTAGAATTTTATCAGAAACTCTAACGTCTTCTTTGAAGTTTGATGATGCAACCCATAACCTTAAAATATCTGCCCCATATTGGTCAATAATTTCTTGTGGTGAAACTACATTTCCTACTGATTTAGACATTTTTTTACCTTTTTTATCTACTGTGAAGCCATTAGTAACAACAGCTTTATAAGGCGCCTCTCCTCGAGCAGCAATAGAAGTTAATAAAGAAGAGTTAAACCAACCTCGATATTGGTCTGTACCTTCTAAATATACATCAGCAGGTCTAGTTAATTCATCATAATTTTCTAATACTGCAGCATGACTAGCACCAGAATCAAACCATACATCCATAATATCATCTTCTTGTTCAAATTTATCATGCCCACAAGATTCACAAGTAGTATTCTCCGGCAAAATATCAGCTGCATCTAGCTCATACCAGCTACCTGAACCTTCTTTAGCAAATAATTCCTGCACGCTATCTAAACTTTTTTCTGTGATCAATGGCTCTCCGCAATCCTCACAATAAAAGACTGGAATTGGAACCCCCCAAACTCTCTGGCGAGAAATACACCAGTCATTTCTATCTGCTACCATATTCTCGATTCTAGTTTCTCCCCATTCAGGATACCAATCTACATTTTTAATAGCTTCTAAAGCATCATCTTTAATCTTATCTACAGATGCAAACCACTGTTCCGTTGCTCGAAAAATAACAGGGTTTTTACATCTCCAACAATGAGGATAAGAATGGTCAACAAAACTTAAATCCATTAACAAGTCATCTTCTTTTAATAGCTCAGTCACCTTAATGTTTGCTTTGTCATAATGTTTACCTTCAAAATCAGCTCCAGCTTCAGAGTTAAAATACCCTTTATCATCCATTGGAGCATAAACACCAAGACCATATTCTTGACCTACTACATAGTCTTCATGACCATGTCCTGGCGCTGTATGAACACAACCAGTACCATTTTCTAATGTTACATGGTCTCCTAAAATAAGTGGCGACTCTCGGTCAAAAAATGGATGACTACAGACCACACCTTCTAAGTCTTCACCTTTAAATTCTGATAATATTTTATAATCTTCAATATCACAAATATCTGCTACTTGAGCTAGTAATTCTTTAGCTACTACAATTTTATCTCCATCTGCTTCTGCAATTACATATTCAAAATCAGGATGTACAGAAATAGCTAGATTGGAAGGAATAGTCCAAGGAGTTGTAGTCCAAATTACAACATAATCATTCTCTTCAAGTTCTACTCCGCCTAATTCTTGACCTACTTTAACTGGGAATTTCACATAAATTGAAGGTCCATTAATCTCTTTATATTCAATTTCTGCTTCCGCAAGAGCAGTTTCACAGCTAGTACACCAATGAACTGGTTTTAAACCTTGATAAAACAAACCTTCTAAAGCCATTTCTCCAAATACTTCAATTTGTTTTGCCTCATATTCTGGTTCTAATGTAATATATGGGTTATCCCATTTGCCCCAGACACCTAATCTTTTAAATTGTTCTTTCTGACGCTCTACATATTTCAAAGCATAATCTTTGCATTCATCTCTTAATTCTTTGGTACTTAACTCTTTTCTTTGCTCTCCTAAGTCCTTTGTAACTTTATGCTCAATTGGTAGCCCATGTGTATCCCAACCCGGCACATAAGGAGCTTGATACCCCTTTAAATGATTATATCGTGTAACAATATCTTTTAAAGTTTTATTTAATGCATGACCAATATGAATATCTCCATTAGCATAAGGAGGGCCATCATGTAAAATAAACTTTTCTGCACCTTCTCGCTTATCTAATGCTTGTTCATAAATTTTTTCTTCTGACCAATACTTTTGAAATTCAGGTTCCCGTTCTGATAAATTGGCCCGCATTGGAAATTCTGTATCAGGCAAATTCAGCGTATCTTTATAATCCATTTTTACTTACACTCCCCTTTTTAATAGTTTACAGTTTACAGTTGATAGATAACATATCCCAAAAAATATAAAATCCCCGCCCTAATCAGGGACGAGGTTTAATCGCGGTACCACCCTAGTTAATATATTAATTAAACATATATTCACTCATTAATTTAACGATTTATATCGGTTCTAACTAATTAGAAATATTCTGTTCATTAGAACAGCTAAGAGATGATCTTCAATAAAGTTTCCATTAACAGGCTTCCACCATCCCTGTCTCGCTATAACTTCTACTTTACCTACTCTTCTCCATCATAACTTTTAATTTACTATTCAATTTGTTTATCATTATAATACAACTCTCAAATCACGTCAACTATTAATTAATTTTTTCTAGCATTGAAATAACAATATTATGTGAATGTTGAGCTGCTGTTTTAACAAATTTAACAAAAGATACATCTGCTTCTTCATCTGCTTTATCAGAAATTGATCTAATAATTACAAAGGGCAGTTGATTCAAATAAGCTGTTTGAGCCACTGCTGCTCCCTCCATCTCCGTACAATAACCTCCAAATTGTTCTTTTAAAGCCTTGACCTTATCTCGGCTAGAAATAAATTGGTCTCCTGATAAAATTCGTCCTTTATACACAGAATTAGACTCATTTTCTAAATCTTTTTTTCCTGCTTCAAAAGCTAATTCAATTAATTGAGAAGCAGCAGCAAATTCTATCTTATCCAATTCTGGAATTTCTCCTAGCTGACGATCACCAAATGCTGATGCATCTACATCATGCTGAATCAAATCAGTTGAAATTACAATATCTTCTACTTCTAATTTAGGGTCAATGGCTCCTGCAACACCTGTGAATATAAGCTGCTCAATTTCAAAATCATCAATTAGAATTTGAGTACAGATAGCAGCATTGACTTTTCCAATCCCGCATTTAACTAATACAATATCTTTATCTTTTACAGTACCAGAATAAAAAGTCATTCCTGCTTTTTCTAATTTATTATCCAAGATCATGTCATCTTTTAGTAACTCAATTTCAACTTCCATAGCTCCAATAACGCCTATCGTCATTTTTAATCCCTCTCTTTATTTCTAATTGTTTAACATTAATTCACAGGGCTGCTTAATCTGTTGTCATTGTTTTTACTTTAACTCCATCAATATTGCCTAGTTTTCCAGCTAATGCTCCTAATTGATCATTTGTACCATCTACAATTAAAGAAATAATATTTAAGCCGCGATCTTGATAAGGCAGCCCCATTCTTCCTACAATTAAATCCCCATACTGACTTAAAATATCATTAACTTTATTAGCTGTCCCTTCTCTACCGCTAATAATAACCCCTACTACTGCTATTCTCTGTTTCATTTCTATCCCTCCGGCTCTTCTACTAATTGATTAAATTTTTCTTCTATGGCTTCTAAATCACTTTCATCTTCTAAAGAGTTAAGCAGTACATTAAACAAATTTCTAAAGTCTTCTTTAATTCTTTTTTCTATATTAATGACTTTCTCTACTCGTTTTTTAGATTGGTTAATAATTCGCTCTGCTTTTAATTCCGCTTCATCTTTAATTTGCTCAGCTTCTTGATGAGCCTGCGCAATTATTCTCTCAGCTTCTTCTTGAGCTTTATTTTTTATTTCTTCTGCTTCTTTATTTTTTACTGCAATTTTTTCTTTCTCTTCTTCTAAATTGGATTTTAAATCTTCCATTTCTTCTTTTAACTTTTTATTTTTAACTAATACTTCTTCATAACAAATGGAAACCAATTCCAAAAATTCTCTAACTTCTTGTTCCTCATAAGACCACATAGAAAAGCTTTTATCAAACTCTTTTTCTGCTATCTCTTCTGGAGTTAAATCCATACTTATCACCATCCTTATAAATAACGCTTTAATGTCAATTTAATTCGACCTTTCCTAGATTCTCCTCTTAACTCATCTATCTCTACTCGACCTCGACCTCGAATAGAAAGCAAATCTTCATCATTTAAAAAATAAGCAGGATCTTCAACTACCTGCCAATTAACTTTCACTTTACCCTGCTCAATTATTTTACTCATTTTTGTCCGCGAAGTACCAAAACCAGAGCTAGCTACTGAATCTAACCTCAAAGATGCTACTGTAGATTTTATTTTTTTTACTCTCTGCGGTTCTACCTTTAACCTGTCAAAACTAATTTCTGTAACCTCTACACCTATTTGATGGACTTGTTCTAAATTGCAGAGCAAATAATCTTTGATTTCAGGGGCTATAATTGCCTGACATCCTCCTTGATAAAGAACTAAATCTCCTACCATAGCTCGTTTAATGCCGGTTCCTAAAATAGCACCTAAAAAATCACGATGACTTACACTTTGAAATTTAAACTGTCCGCTAATATTTAATAAAACCAAAGGAGAGTCCACCATGCTTTCAATATAATAATCAGGCATTGCGGCTAACCTCTGTCTTTCTGCCTGTTTATAACCACCATATAACATATATTTTAAATCTCTAATTTGTTCTAACATCTGTTGACCTAAATGTAGATGATGAGGGTTCAAAAAATTAGTAAACACTGGTTTATGCCTTTTTAAACTCTCTTCTGCTTTGTCTAAAATCTTATCTAACACAATTCGTTCTTGACCCTCAAATTGAGATAACAATTTTTCTTTATTAATTAACATAATTACACCTCTACTACTAAGCTAATGTATATAAAATATTTGTTAACCCATTAACAATAATCCTCAATAATAATAATGCTACAATTGGTGATAAATCAATTACTGGAATGGGAATCAATTGTCTAAGCGGTGCTAAAACTGGTTCCGTCGCTTGATATACAAAACGCAAAAATCTTCTCATCATTTCATTGTCTTGAGGCGGCTGCACCCAAGAAGCAATTATCCTAGCTAAAATAATAAAACTATACACTTCATATGCCGTGTGTAACAAAGTAATTAACAATGATATCACTAATCTTTCACTCCTTTTTTAATTCCTTAGATTTATTAGTTGCAGCTTCTACTGTTTGATATAAAATCCCACGCAAGCCTGCTTCTTCTAGCTGCTGCATCCCTTTAATAGTGGTTCCACCAGGTGAAGTTACCATATCTTTCAACTCACCAGGATGCAAATCAGTCTCTTTTACCATTTTAGCAGCTCCAATGATAGTTTGCAAAGCTAATTTGGTAGATTTATCGCGAGGTAACCCCATATTAACTCCTGCATCAGAGAAAGCCTCAATAATTAAATAAATATAAGCTGGGCCACTCCCACTCAATCCAGTTACTGCATCCATTAGAGTTTCTTTTACTTTTAATACTTCTCCTACCACACTGAAAAATTGTTCTACGAATTCTATTTCTGAATTAGATGCATATTCTCCTAAAGAATAGGCAATTGCAGCTTCACCAATTAAAGCAGGTGTATTAGGCATTAGTCTAACTACAGGAACTTGATTTAATAACTGTTCAATCTGCTTAGTTTCTACTCCTGCTGCTATAGAAAAAACTTTTTGCTGAGCAGTTATTTCTGTTCCAACATCGGCTAATACTGCTTTAATAATCTGGGGCTTAACTGCTAAAATAATATAATCAACCTCTTTAACTAATTCAGTATTATTGGCAGCAGTAGTAACACCATATTCTGATTTTAACTCTTCTAGGCGAGTTTGATTGATATCGCTAATATATATATTACTTGGTACAATAATTTCTTTAGCTAAAACTCCTTTGATTAAAGCTTCTGCCATTGAACCTGCACCAATAAAACCAACCTTATCCTCAATCATTATACCACCTCCACTATTTAGCGGTTCCAAGTCTTTACATCTCTAATAACCTCTAGAACCAAAGAGAGTACGTCCTATTCTAACCATTGTAGCTCCTTCTTCAATCGCTACTTCAAAATCATTACTCATCCCCATTGATAATTCATCCATATCAATAGTAGCTATTTGTGCTTCTTTAACTTGCTCAGCTAATTTTTTCATTTTTTTAAAATATGGTCGTGCAGTTTCGGCATTTTCTACATAAGGAATGATAGTCATTAGCCCCTTAATCTTTAGATTATCAAAATTAGCTACTTGATTCAAATAATCTATTACTTCAGCAGGAGCTAAACCGTATTTATTATCATCTTCAGCTATATTAATTTGCACTAGAGCATTCATTACTCTATTTTCCATTCCTGCTCGTTTATTAATTTTTTTTGCTAAACGCAGGCTGTCTAAAGAATGAATTAATTGACAGCGCTCCATCCGGGCCAAATACTTAACTTTATTGCGCTGCAGATGTCCAATCATATGCCAAGTCACATCTGGGAATTGTTCATATCTATCTCTTAATTCCTGTACTCGGCTTTCACCAAAGTCTGAAATCCCTTCTTCTTGTAACTTTTCTATTTTAGCTAAATCTTGATTTTTAGAAACTGCTATTAACTTTATCTCGTCTGGATTACGATTGGCTCTTTCTGCAGCTGCTTTAATTCTGTTTTGGACTTCTGTTAAACGTTCTTTAACATTCACGATTTAAAATTGCCTCCCCTTTTTTTTAGTTGATAATTGAGAGTTTAGAGTTGATAGTTAAAATACAGAAAACCCTTCGTGTAGCCCTATTTGCTGGACTCTGAGCTAGTTTGACTGCGCAAGCAATATGCTGGATTATAAGCAACTTGCTAGTTTAACAGCACTTGCATTATTAGAGCCCTCCGGGTTTTCTAAAATGCAGAAAACCCTTCGTGCAGCCCTAGTCTCTCTACTTGCTTGCTAATTAAGTGCGCAAGCTTTATGCTATCTCCTTTGCATATTGCCTACAAGCAACTTGCGCCGAGTTCTGCTAACTCTGATCTTTCTCCTTTGGTTAATGTAATATGTCCTACTATCTCTTTATCTTTCATATGCTCTACTAAATATGTTAATCCATTACTGTTGCTGTCTAAATAAGGGTGATCTATTTGATAGGGGTCTCCTGTTAAAATGATTTTCGTATTTTCTCCTACTCGGGTCACTATTGTTTTAATTTCGTGTGGTGTTAAATTCTGTGCTTCATCAACTATCATAAATTGATCGGGAATACTCCGCCCTCGAATATGTGTTATTGCTTCCATTTCTAATAAGTCTCGTTCTTCTAAATCTGCTATAGCACTAGCAGCATTTTCGTCTCTACCTCCTAATAAAAATTCCATATTATCAAAAATAGGTTTCATCCAAGGTGCTAGTTTTTCTCGTTTATCGCCTGGCAAATAACCAATATCTTTACCCATCGGCATAATTGGGCGGGTTACAATTAATCTTTTATATTTGTCTTCTTCTAATACTTTATGCAGTCCTGCTGCTAAAGCTAATAATGTCTTACCGGTACCTGCTTTACCTACTAAAGTAACTAATTGAATATCATTATTTAATAATAGTTCAAAAGCTCCTCGCTGTTCACGATTACGGGGACTAATCCCCCACACATCACGCGAACTAAAGATAAATGGTCTAATAATATCTCGCTGCCCATCATAGACACCTAAAGCTGATTGCGAGCCTCCTAATTCATCTTCTAAATTAACAACTTCATTAGCTAATAAATCTTGTTCTAAATCTAATCCTTCTGTTTTTAAACCTTCATCGTTATAAAATTTATCAATAGTCTCTGAACTCACATCTATATCAGCAATCCCAGTATATAATTCCTCAATATTTACAGTGTCTGTTTCATAATTCTCTGCTTCAATGCTGTTAATAATACTGGCTTTAATCCTCATATTAATATCTTTTGATACTAATATGACCGGCATATCACTTTCTTCTTCTACCTTTAGTGCTGTCTCTAAAATGAAATTATCAGCTTTAGTTTCATCAAATAATGACGGCATCCTTGTTAATTCAGGTACTGTTATTTCAGTTTTTAATACTCCTCCATTATCTAATTCAGCACCTTCTGACAATTTATAATCTGCTCTTAACTCATCTAAATATCTAGAAAATACACGAGCATTTCTACCAACTGAATCTTGACGTTTCTTCTGCTGGTCTACTTCTTCTAATACAATCATTGGAATTATTACATGATTATCCTCAAAAGAAAAAATTGCTTTAGGGTCGTGTAAAACAACATTAGTATCTAATACATATATTTTTTTCATGTCTATCCCTCCCATAAGTTAATAATTAATAATGGACAATTGATAATAAAAAACTACACTTCAACACCTAAAAACATTAGAATTAACTAAATATTTAATTTAAAATTACTTTTGTGCCGGGACTAAGTCCCTTTTTAATCACAGCTTTGCCATCTAGTTTCCCTTTTAATTTAACTTCTGTTGTATAATCCTTAACATAACCTCTAACTCTAACTGTGGTTTTATCATCTTCTTCTTTAAGTGCTGTAGTAGGAACTATAAGCCCATGATGCTGCTCTTTAATCACTTTAACTTTTGTCTTTCTTAAACCTATTATTCCTGACAAAAATCTATCAACTTCAAGAATCATAATATTTTGCGGACTATCAAGAATAGTCTTCTTAACTTTAGCCTGCAGAGTCTGAGTGGGCAACTTAGAAAAAGCAAGTTCTACTTGGTCACCATTTTCATAATTTTGTAACTCTCCTTGAGGCAGCAAAACTGCTAAATAAAATTTGAAATTGTTAATCACTTTAAAAATTGGTCGTCCTGCATTAACTTTTTCATTAGACTCAACAGCTTTAATACTACCTTTTAGTTTAGTTATCTTTTTATAATTTAGTTCTTTAATATCCTCTACTTTTAAGCTGTTTTCTAAACCATCAACTTGATAACTAATAATCCCAGAGTCATAATTATACAATTCATCCTTAGTTTGACCATCATTAATAGTAGCAACTAAATTGCCGGCACTAACTCTTTGACCCTCAGCTACATTTAAATCAATTCTTCCCGGCTGAGAGGCAAATACTACTTGTTCATCTCTAATAATTAATGCTGTTTCTTCAAATTGATTACTAATCGTCCCGTAATTAGCTACTGTTATATTATTAGCATTATAACCTAATAAATTAACTACTACTAATAAAACCAATGAGCCAAAAATTAAAATTAATAACCATTTGATTATTGAGTTAACTCTCTTATTTAGTTTATGACTAGATTTTTTTACTGGACGACTCAATCTACTATAGTCCCTCACTTTAGAACCCACCTTCACTAAATATCATCAACTGCTACCTAATTGTAATCAGAATATTATTTTCCTGCTAAAACCTCAGAAATTAATAGTCAATTCATAATTATATTATTCTATTTATATAGAGTAATCCCTTTTTATTCCCCATTAAAAAAACAAACCCCCAGAAAATGGGGGTAATCTAAAATCTAATAACTAACTCTATCTGCAGTTATAATATAAATAATGTCTTCACAAATATTTGTTACATGGTCTCCAATTCGCTCTAAATATCTACTAACAAAAATTAAATCATTGGACTGTTCTACTGTGCTAGTATTTTCCATCATATAAGTAAGTAATTCCCGCATAATTTGTTCATCTAAATTATCTATTTCATCATCCCTCTTAGCAACTGTTTTAGCTTTTTCCACATTAGAATTCACAAATGCATCTAAAGCATCATGTATCATTTCTTGAGTTATATCACCCATTTTGGGTAAATCTACTAACGGCTTAACATACTCTTCACTCGATAGCTCTTTAGCAATTTCTGCTATATTTTGAGCTAAATCTGCAATTCTTTCTAAATCAGTAGCCATTTTAGAAATCATATTAATTCTTCTTAAATCTTTAGCTACAGGCTGCTGTAAAGCAGTTAAATTAACACATTCCTGCTCAATTTCCATTTGATAATCATCTATCTCATCATCATTTTCAATTATCTCTTCTGCTAATTCTTGGTCCTGCTCTTTTAAAGCTGTAATAGCTTTATGAATTCGTTCTTCTACCATACTTCCTAATTTTAATAAATCCTGATCTAAATCATCTAACTGCTGTGCAAAACTTTTTCTCATTTCTCACCCCTCCTTTTGAAACTAAGTAATTACTAGCAAAGTATATAAAGCTATTATATGCAATTTTCTAGATTTTATCAACTTTTAATCTTTTACCCAAATCTTCCTGTAATGTAATCTTCAGTTTTTTGATTATCAGGTTTTTCAAATATCTTTTGAGTTGGCCCATATTCAATTAAACTTCCTAAATAAAAGAAAGCTGTATAATCAGAAATACGAGCTGCCTGCTGCATACTGTGAGTTACAATTACAATTGTATAATCTTTTTTTAGCTCATCAATTAGATCTTCGATTTTAGATGTAGCTACAGGATCTAAAGCTGAAGTTGGTTCATCCATTAATAAAACATCTGGTTTAACTGCTAAAGCTCGTGCTATACATAATCTTTGCTTTTGTCCACCAGAAATACCAAAAGCTGATGAATCTAGTTTATCTTTAACTTCATCCCATAATGCAGCTTTTTTTAAGCTGCTTTCTACAATGTCATCTAAAACATTTTTATCTTTAATCCCATGAATTTTTGGACCATATGCAACATTATTATAAATTGATTTAGGAAAAGGATTAGGTTTTTGAAATACCATTCCTATTCTTTTTCTCAAATCAACTACATCAATATTATCTTCATAAATATTTTTTTGATCAATTAAAACTGTACCATCTACCGTAGTATCTTCAATAACATCATTCATTCTATTTAAAGTTCTAATAAAAGTAGATTTCCCACATCCGCTAGGTCCAATCAAAGCTGTAACTTCATTTTCAAGTATATCAAGAGAAATATTATCTAAGGCTTGGAAATCACCATAATAAAAATCTAAATCTTTAATTTCAATCTTTTTATTAGCCATAATCAACCTCCTGTTTTTCTTTAATAATTAATATCTAATTATTAATCTGATTTGCAAAATATCTCGTTAAAACATTTGATAACAATATCATTGTTATTAATACCAAAGATCCTCCCCAAGCTAAATCCTGCCAATTATCATAAGGAGAAATGGCATAATTATAAATATAAATCGGTAATGAAGCCGTTTTCTCCAATAAATCTCCCGGCCAATAACGGCTATTTAAAGCTGTAAAGAGTAAAGGAGCAGTTTCCCCAGCGGCCCTAGCTACTGAAAGCATTACTCCAGTAATAATTCCTTTAGATGCAGAAGGCAAAACAACTTTCATTATAGTTTGCCCAGAGGTAGCCCCTAAAGCTAATGAAGCCTCTCGTAAATCATCAGAAACTAATAATAACATTTCTTCCGTAGTCCGAACAACTAACGGAATCATAATTATAGCTAAAGACGCTCCTCCTGCAAATGCAGAATAAGTCCCAATTGGTTTAACAAAGACAATATAACCAAAAATACCAATAACAATACTGGGCACCCCAGATAGTACATCACTAATAAATTTAACAGCTTTAGCTAACTTATTATTGCCAAATTCTGATGCATAAATGCCAGCCATAACCCCTACTGGTATTGATAATAAAGAAGCAATGCCTACCATATATATAGTACCTAAAATTGCATTTCCTAATCCGCCTCCATCTGCTCCAGGAGAAGGTGGAAGTTTAGTGAAAAAATCTAAATCAATTACTGCTATTCCCTTAGCAGTTACTTGAATCAATATACTTATCAAAGGAACTATTGCTATTATAGCAAATATAAAACAAACACTTAATACTATAAAATTAGTTAGCTTACGACGAAATAATCTAGACACGAGCTTAACCTCCTTCTATTAAATTTAATCTTTTTCAAATGATAAATAATTAATCATGAATCTAGCAGCTATATTTAAAATCAAAGTAATAATAAATAATACTAACCCTAATCCTAGTAAAGCTCCTGTATGAATATCAGAAGAAGCTTCAGCAAATTCATTAGCAATCCCACTAGCCATAGTATTTCCTAAACCAAAGAAAGAAGAGGAAATTTTATTTGCATTTCCAATCAACATAGTTACAGCCATTGTTTCTCCAATAGCACGTCCTAATGCTAAAATTATAGCTCCTATGATACCAGCTTTTCCATAAGGTAAAACAACATGCCAAATACTCTCCCATTTAGTAGCTCCTAAAGCTAAAACTCCTTCTCTTTGTTCTTCTGGAACTGTTTCAAGCACATCTCTAGTAATTGAAGTGATTATTGGCAAAATCATTATAGCTAATATGATTCCAGCAGCCATAAGTCCTACCCCTAACGCTGGTCCTTCGAAAAATGGTAAAAACCCTAATTTTTCTTTTAAAAACGGTTGAATATAATTTCTAAGCACCGGCGCTAAAGCAAATAATCCCCACAAACCATAAATAACACTTGGTACTGCTGCTAATAATTCAATTACAAATGATAATGGATCTCTGAGCCATTTAGGTGCTAATTCTGATAAAAACACTGCTGATCCAACACCTAAGGGAACTGCTATTAAAAGAGCAATAATCGAAGTAACTACCGAACCATAAATAAAAGGTAACGCTCCAAAGGTTTCCGAAACTGGATTCCATTCAGTAGATACTAAAAATTCCAAACCAAACTTTTTTATTGCCGGCCAAGAAACACCTACCATAACTGCTACCATAACAAAAACTAAAATTAAAATCGACCAAGCAAATCCTTTTGTTATTCTATGAAATACTCTATCAGAAAGATTACTCTCTAAATTATATTTAATGTTAACCTACCCCCTTTTTTTAAAACTTATATTCTTCACCTCTAATAACTAAATTTAACAGGCCAAAGGTCATATTTTTTAAGACCTTTGGCTCAATATACTCTAGTTTTCTAATGCTGGTCTTACAGCTTCACCATCAACTTTAATTGCTTCTAATTTTGCCTTAACTTTATTTAATAAATTATCTGGTAGCGGAGCATATAATAATTCTTTAGCATAACTATCTCCTTCACTTAATGCCCACCAGATATAATCAATCATTTCACCTGTCTTAGCCTGATCTTCATACTCTTTATTAACTAGCAAATACGTGAATGTAGAAATTGGCCATGCCTCTTCACCTGGAGAGTTAGTAATAGAAACTCTCATATCTTCTGGCATATTTTCTACAGCACCTGCAGCTGCTGCTGTTACTGTATCAAGTGATGGTTCTACATAATTTCCTGATTTATTCTTTAAACTTGTATACTGTAAATTATTTTCTTCAGCATATGCTAATTCTACATAACCAATAGCACCCTCTATATCTAAAATCTGACCAGTTACACCTTCATTCCCTTTAGCACCGATTCCAACATTAGGCCAACTTACAGATTTACCATAACCAACTTCTTCTTCCCAGTCTCCACTAACTTTATTCAAATAATCAGTAAACGCATTAGTAGTCCCGCTACCATCTGAACGACGAATAGGAACTATATCCTGACCTGGTAACTCTAAATTTGGATTAGCTTTTTTAATTTCTTCATCATTCCACTTAGTTATTTTACCTAAATAAATATCTGCTAAAATATCACCCGTCAACTTAATTTGTTCTTCAACTTCAGGTAAGTTATAACTTGTAACTACTGCTCCCATTACAGTAGGGATATGCATGATTTCACTTTCAGCTTTAGCCAATTCTTCATCTTTCATTGGAGCATCGCTGCCTGCAAAATCAAAAGTTCCATCCATAATACCTTTAATTCCTCCACCACTACCAATAGACTGATAATCAATTTTTACATCATTCTTATCAGTATAAACATCTATCCATTTGGAATATAATGGGTAAGGAAAAGAAGCTCCGCCCGAACTCAATCTTACTTCATCACTCTTTCCACCTTCTTCACTAGCTGGTTGACAACCAGTAGCAGTAACTAAAACACCTACTGTTAAAATTAATATTAACATTAAAGCACCTGTTTTCTGGTCAAACATCATAACTCCCCCTTTAAAATAATGATAATCCCTGCTGCGTTTCTCTTTCTAACAACTCATTTCATTAAATCATAATAAAAATCATTAACTTAATTACATTAAACTATTAATGTCCTCTATTTATCCTTTCCTTCAACAAAAAACTATATCATTTTAACTTTACAAAAAAGTTAATAGAATGTTAACATTAAGTTAAAATTAGATTCTATCTGCCAAAGCACTGCTTATTTCTCCTTAGTATAACTTGACCTAATAGCTTTAATCCCAACATTAACCTAGTAAATTAGTTTGTTTTGCTATATCTAACTTTTTTACTTCATATTAAAAAAAGGTCCTGGAAAGCAGGACCTTTTTTAGTTGCTTATTTAGTTTAATGATGGTCTTACAGTCTCACCATCAACTTCAATTGCTTCTAATTTAGCCTTAACTCTATTTAATAAATTATCTGGCAGCGGAGCATATAATAATTCTCTAGCATAACTATCTCCTTCGCTTAGTGCCCACCAGATATAATCAATCATTTCACCTGTCTTAGCCTCATCTTCATATTCAGTATAGACTAATAAATAAGTAAATGTAGAAATTGGCCATGCCTCTTCACCTGGAGAGTTAGTAATAGAAACTCTCATATCTTCTGGCATATTTTCTACAGCACCTGCAGCTGCTGCTGTTACTGTATCAAGTGATGGTTCTACATAATTTCCTGATTTGTTTTTCAAACTTGTATACTGTAAATCATTTTCCACAGCATATGCTAATTCTACATAACCAATAGCACCATCAATATCAGATACTTGTCCAGCTACACCTTCATTCCCTTTAGCACCAACAGTACCATCAGGCCAACTTACAGACTTGCCATACCCTACTTCTTCTGCCCACTCTCCACTAACTTTATTCAAATAATCAGTAAACGCATTTGTAGTCCCGCTTCCATCAGACCGTCTAACAACTACAATATCTTGGTCTGGTAAATCTATATTGGAATTAACTTTCTTAATCTCTTCATCATTCCATTTAGTTATTTTGCCTAAATAAATATCTGCTAAAGTATCACCAGTCAACTTAATTTGCTCTTCAACTGCAGGCAAATTATAAGTCGCAACTACAGCCCCCATTACTGTAGGGATATGCATGATTTCACCTTCAGCTTTAGCCAATTCTTCATCTTTCATTGGAGCATCGCTACCTGCATAGTCAAAAGTTTTATCTATAATCCCTTTAATTCCGCCGCCACTACCAATTGATTGATAATCAATTTTTACATCATTTTCTTGAGTATAGACATCCATCCATTTAGAATATAATGGATAAGGAAAAGAAGCTCCACCAGAACTT